>NZ_JBHVMF010000034.1:0-66380 GCF_042797055.1 Streptomyces sp. NPDC057854 | reverse complement strand
TTGGCACGCTGTTGAGTTCTCAAGGTGCGGACGCTTCCTTCGTTCCTGTTTCCAGGCCCTCCGGGCGCTTCCTTCGTTTCCGACTCTATCAGATCCTTTTCGGTGTCTGATTCCCAGTCAGCGGGATTCGTCTTTCCGACTGCTGGGCCGTTCCGACGAGTGAGACTTTAGCGGATTCCCCGCCCTCGATGCGAATCGAGGGCCTGGACTCTTCATTTCGCCGAAACGCACGGAAAGCACGACGACAACGACACACAAAGGGATCGTGATCGTCAGGCTCGGTGGTTCTTGCGGAATGGCCGTCCGGGGCCGACCGGAGTCGGTGCTCACGTCGGACAGCCCGAAGAACATTACGCACCGGTCGGACCGGTGTCAACCCCGCAGGTCGGAGGACACGCGTGGGTGATCACGGGCGGAGGCTGGACACGACCTCGGCGGTCGCGGCCACGCCGTTGTGGATGGTGGGCGCCATGCTCGTGCCGGCCAGGAAGAAGCCGAGCAGCGCGCAGACCACGGCGTGGGTGACCTTGAGGCCGCCGCTGCGCATGAAGACCACGGCCAGTACGAGGAGCAGCACCACGACGGAAACGGAAACGGCCATCGTTCTCACGTCCTTCTTCTGCCGCACCGGAATTGCGGCGTTCGGCGGACAGTGTGGCGGAATGGGCGATCCGTCCGGCGGAACGGCGGGGCGGCCATACGGGTGAGATCCCGCCGCGTCCCGGGGGGGGCCGGTGCGGTGGCGTCAGGCGCGGGTGGGGGGTTGCGGGGGCAGGCAGTCGGTCCACTCGACGACGCGGTCGCACCAGCGGGTCAGGAGGACGCGGTCGTGGCCGACGGCGAGGAGGCCGGCGCCGGTGCGGGCGCGGTAGGTCTCGACGGCGGCGACGAGGGCGGCCGTGGTGGAGGCGTCGAGCATCGCGGTCATCTCGTCGCAGACCAGCCAGCGGGGCTCCAGGCTGAGGGCGCGGGCCAGGCAGGCGCGCTGGAGCTGGCCGTCGCTGACGGCGTGGGGGCGGCGGGTGAGGAGTTCGGGGGTGAGGCCGACCTCGGGGGCGAGCTCGGCGACGCGGTCCGCGGCCTCGGCCTTGCGGCCGGTGGCGCGGAGGGGTTCGGCGATGAGGTCGGCGAGGGTCAGGCGGGGGTCGGCGGCGGTGCGGGGCTGCTGGAAGACGACGCCGACGGCGGTGCGCTGCTCGCGCGGGGCGCGGTGGCGCCAGGCGGTGATCTCCGTGCCGTCGAGGACGAGGCGGCCGGCGTCGGGGCGGTGGAGGAGGGCGGCGACGCGGGCGAGGGTGGACTTGCCGCAGCCGCTGGGGCCGAGGAGGCCGACGGACTCGCCGGGGGCGATCGTGAGGGAGGCGCCGCGGAAGACCGGCCGGCGGGGGTGGTAGCCGGCGGTGACGGAGTCGAGTTCAAGCACGGGGCCGCTCCGGGTGGTGGCAGGCCACGCCGGCGCGGAGGGCCGGGACGGTGGCGCAGAGGTCGGTGGCGCGGGGGCAGCGGG
Source organism: Streptomyces sp. NPDC057854 (assembly GCF_042797055.1). Taxonomy (NCBI): domain Bacteria; kingdom Bacillati; phylum Actinomycetota; class Actinomycetes; order Kitasatosporales; family Streptomycetaceae; genus Streptomyces; species Streptomyces sp. NPDC057854. The sequence goes on along the minus strand of NZ_JBHVMF010000034.1, from coordinate 64,873 downwards.
GGGCGAAGGCGCAGCCGTCGGGGAGGTCGGAGAGTTCCGGCGGCATGCCGGGGATGGGGGTGAAGGCGCGGTCGGGGAGGGCGTCGAGGAGGCCGCGGGCGTAGGGGTGGTCGGGGCCGGCGGTGCCGAAGAAGCGGTGGGCGGGGGCGATCTCGACGATCCGTCCGGCGTACATGACGGCGACGCGGTCGGCGATGCGGGCGGCGGCCGTCAGGTCGTGGGTGATGAGGAGGAGGCCGCGGCCGTCGTCGGCGTGGCGGCGCAGTTCGTCGGCGGTGCGCTCGACGAGGTCGCGGTCGAGGCCGGTGGTGGGTTCGTCGGCGAGGAGGAGGGGGGCGTCGCCGATGAGGGCGAGGGCGGTGGCGGCGCGCTGCGCGAGGCCGCCGGAGAGCTCGTGGGGGTAGGAGTCGAGGTGGGTGGCGGGGAAGGCGGCCCGGGCGGCGGCGTCCTCGGCGGCCTTGCGGCGGGCGGAGCGCGGGGTGTCGGTGAGCGCCCGGACGGTCTCCTCCAGGTGGGCGCGGACGGTGCGGACCGGGGTGAGGTGGGCGGCGGGGCTCTGCGGGACGAGGCCGACGCGCCGGCCGCGTACGGAGCGGGCGAGGGTCTTCTCGCCGGCGGTGAGGAGGTCGGTGCCGGCGATCAGGGCCGTACCGCTGGTCTCGGCGTTGGCGGGGAGGAGGCCGAGGAGGGCGGAGGCGAGGACGGACTTGCCGCAGCCGGATTCGCCGACGAGGGCGAGGCACTCCCCCGGTGCCAGGTCGAAGTCGGCGTCGGTGACGGCGGCGACGGTGCGTCCGCCGCGCAGGCGGAAGCGGACGGTGAGGCCGCGGACGGTGAGGAGGGCGTCCTCGGCGCGTTCGGCGGTGACGGCTTCGAGGGCGCGCGCGACGCGGGCGTTCACAGCATCAGCTCCGATCGGCGGCGGGGGTTGAGGCGGTCGCGCCAGACGCCGGCGAGGCCGGCGATGGCGAGGGTGGGGAGGATCAGGAAGAGGCCGGGGAAGAGGGTGGGCCACCAGTCGCCGGCGAGGAGGGAGGAGCGGGCGGACTGGACGAGGTTGCCGAGGCTGGCCTGGTGGCTGGGGAGGCCGAGGCCGAGGAAGGAGAGGGCGGACTCGTGCCACATGGCGTGCGGGACCATCAGGACGGCTGCGAGGCCGGCCTGCGGGAGGACGGCGGGGAGCAGGTGGCGGGTGGCGACGCGGCGGCGGGAGGCGCCGCCGGAGATGGCGGCGTCGATGTGCGGGCGGGTGCGCAGCGAGAGGACTTCGCTGCGGACGATGCGGGCCGTGGAGAGCCAGTGGGTGACGGCCACGGAGACGATGACGGGCCAGACGCCGGGGCGGAAGAGGGCGACGACGAAGATGCCGAGGAGCAGGTGGGGGACGGAGGAGAAGGCGTCGACGAGGCGCATGAGGGTGCGGTCGGTCCAGCCGCCGAGGGCGCCGGCGGCGGCGCCGACGGCGGTGCCGAGGACGGTGGCGACGAGGGCGGCGACGAGGCCGACGAGGAGGGAGATCCGCAGGCCGTAGACGCAGCGCAGGAGGAGGTCGCGGCCGACGTCGTCGGTGCCGAAGGGGTGGTCCCAGGAGGGCGGGAGGAGCTTCTGGGAGAGGTCGACGGCCTGTTCGTCGAGCTGGACGAGCGGGGGGACGAGGAGGACGGCGAGGGCGACGGCGCCGACGACGAGCGCGGAGGTCCAGAGCCGGAGGCGGTGGGTGCGGGGGTCAGCCATCGAAGCCCACCCTCGGGTCGGCGAGGCCGTAGAGGAGGTCGGAGAGGAGGTTGCCGAGGAGGACGGCCGCGGTCGCGAGCACGGTGAGCGCGGCGAGCAGCGGGAAGTCGACGGCGGTGGCGGCCTGGACGGTGGCGGCGGCGATGCCGGGCCAGCTGAAGACGGTCTCCACGAGAAGGGCTCCGGTGATGAGTTCGGGGACGCGGGAGCCGATGAGGGTGAGCATCGGGAGCATGCCGGAGCGCAGGGCGTGGCCGGTGAGGACGGTTCGTTCGGCGAGGCCGCGGGCGCGGGCGCCGCGGACCGGGTCCTCGTCGAGGGCGTCGCCGATGCCCTGGCGGACGTACAGGAAGAACCACGGGAGCTGGGAGACGCCGAGGACGAGGGCGGGCAGCACGAGGTGGCGGGCGACCTGGTCGAAGGTGACGGTGTCGCTGGCGGTGTCGGTGAGGCCGCCGGCGGGGAGGGTGCCGAGCTTGAGGGCGAAGAACCAGATGGCGAGGAGGCCGAGCCAGAAGGCGGGGGCGGCTTCCAGGGTGTACGCGAGGGCGCTGACGGTGCGGTCGACGAGGCCGCCGCGGCGGCGGCCGGCGAGGACGCCGAGGAGGGTGCCGAGGGTGATGGCGACGGCGAAGGCGGTGGCGGCGAGGAGGACGGACCAGCCGAGGCGTTCGGTGATGACGTCGGCGACGGGGCGGCGCATGACGGCGGAGTCGCCGAGGTCGCCGGTGAGGGCCGAGGTGAGCCATTCCCACCAGCGGGTGAGGAAGGGCTGGTCGACGCCGAGGTTGTGGCGGAGCTGGTCGAGGGTTTCCTGGGAAGCGGTGAGGCCGGCGGTGCCGGCGTACGCCTTGACGGGGTCGAAGGGGGAGGCGGCGGCGACCGCGAAGACGGCGAGGGTGACGCCGAGGAGGACGGGGACGGCGGCGAGGGCGCGCCGTCCCGTCATCCGGGCCATGGCCCCCCAGGGGAGGCGGCGGCTCACTTCTGGGTGTCTCCGGTGTTCTTGGGCTTCCAGGCCTCGACGTTCCACCAGGGGCCGGCGGCGAGGCCGTGGTCGTGGGGTTCGACCTGGGTGGTGAGGGGGGCGCCCTTGGCGTCGGAGGTCCAGGAGTCGTTCACGACGTAGAGGTGGTCGATGTGGGTGAGGAAGGTGTAGCCGGGGTTCTTGGCGAGTTCGCGCTGGACGGTGTCGTAGGCGGCCTTGCGCTTGGCGGGGTCGTTCGTGCGGCGGCCGTCGTCGAGGGCGCGGTCGACGGTCTTGTTGTCGTACCAGGCCATGTTGTTGAAGCCGTCGCCGGCGAGGGTGGACTTCAGCAGGAGGTACTGGTCGAAGTCGGGGTCGCCGGGGGAGCCGCCGCCGGCGAGGACGGCGTCGGTCTTCATACGGGGTTCGATGACCTCCCAGGTGCCGGCCTGGGTCTTGATCTCGATGCCGGCCTTGCGGGCGTCGGAGGCGTAGGCGAGGGCGTGGTCCTGGCGGAGCTTGTCGCCGGAGAGGTACCAGAGCGGGAAGGAGGCGCGGACGCCGTTCTTGGCGCGGACGCCGTCGGGGCCGGGCTTCCAGCCGGCCTCGTCGAGGATCTTCTGGGCGCCGGCGAGGTCGTGGCGGCGCTCGGTGCCCTTCGCGAACCAGGGGCTGTCGGTGGGGACGGGGCCGTAGGCGGGCTTGCCGGCGCCTTCGAGGATCTTGTCGACCATGGTCTGGCGGTCGACGGCGATGTCGAGGGCGCGGCGGACGGCGGTGTCGCCGGTGACGGGGTGGTGGGTGGGGAGGGTGACCGTGCGGTAGTCGTAGGTCTTGGCGGCGTAGGTCCTCTTCGCCTTGTCGTTCTCGAAACCGGCGGCGAGGTTGGGCGGGAGGATGGCTCCGTCGAGGTCGCCGGCGCGGAGGCGGGTGGCGCGGACGTCGTCGTCCTTGATGATCGCCATGGTGAACTTCTTCACCGCGGGGGCGCCGTTCCAGTACTTCGGGTTGGCCTTGAAGCTGAGCTTCTCGCCCTTGGACCAGCCGGTGAGGACGTAGGGGCCGGTGCCGATGGGGTGGGTGGTGAAGGCGCCGGTGTTGACGTCCTGCTTGCCGGCGACGTGTTCGGGGGCGATGGCGTGGACGGTGCGCTCGGCGAAGGGCGCGTAGGGGTACTTGAGGCGGAAGACCACGGTGTCGTCGCCGACGGCCTCGACGCTCTTGAGGGCGTCGAGTTCGGTGCGGGAGGGGTTGTTGGTCTTCGGGTCGAGGATCGTCCGGTAGGTGAAGACGACGTCCTTGGCGGTGAAGGGGGCGCCGTCGCTGAAGGTGACGTCGGTGCGCAGGGTGTACGTGTACGTCAGCCCGTCGTCGCTGATGTGCGGCAGTTTGACGGCGAGGGCCGGCTTCAGCTTCATGTCGGCGTCGAAGGCGAGCAGGCCGTCGAAGATCTTGGAGTTGCCGTCCTTGCCGTAGCCGAGGAGCGGGCTGAGGGTGTCGGGTTCGTAGGCGATGCCGACGACCGCGGAGTCCTTGGGGGCGCCGGCGCCGGTGGTGTCGGCTCCGGGGTTGGTGCAGGCCGCGGTGGCGAGGGCGAGCGCCCCGGTGACGAGCGCGGCGGTCGCGCGGCGGACGGGTCGGGCGGCCATCGGGTCCACACCCCTTTTTGAAGATCAAACGTTATTGCGAACGACATGCAATTAAACCGCATGGGTGCGCGGGGGTCCCCTGTGGGGTAGGGCGCTCCGGAGATCGTCACGACGACCGGGAGGGGCCCATGGGGGCGGAGCACGAGGAGCGGGCGGACGGCACGAGGGGCGTGCTGGGCGCGGCCGAGCTGTTCGACGGGGTGGGGATCGCGTACGAGCGGGCCTTCGGCCGGCTGCCGGCGCAGCTCGCGGCGGTCAAGTGGCTGACCGGGCGGCTGCCCGCCGGCGCCCGGGTGCTCGACGTCGGCAGCGGTACGGGGCGCCCGGTGGCGGCGCTGCTCGCGGCGGCGGGGTACGACGTGACCGGGATCGACGTCTCGCGGACGATGGTGGAGCTGGCGCGGGAGCAGGTGCCGGAGGCGCGGTTCGAGCAGGTCGACGTGCGGGACCACACTCCCCCGCCGGAGGGGTACGACGCGGTGTGCGCCTTCTTCCCGCTGCTGATGATGGAGCGGAAGGAGCAGGTCCTGGCGCTGCGGCGGATGGCGTCGTGGCTGGTGCCGGGCGGGCTGCTGGTGTCGGCGACGGTCCCGGCGGACGTGGAGGGCCTGGAGATCACCTGGATGGGGCGGCGGGCCCGGGTCTCCAGCTTCTCGGCCGAGGCGTACCTGGGGCTGCTGCGGGAGGAGTGCGGTCTGCAGGTGCTCCACCACGACCTGTCGGTCTTCACGCCGGAGGTGCCGGGCGGGGAGCCGGAGGAGCATCTGTTCTGTCACGCGCGGCGGCCGGCGGGCGGGGCCGGGTGAGACGGCGGGCGGCCGGGGCCGGTGGCTCCCGGCCGCCCGCGGTCGTGCGTCAGGCCGGGGCGGGGAGGTCCGCGAGGGCGGCGATGGTGTCCTGGTGGTGGCCGGCGGAGCCGAGGGCGAGCTGGTCGGCCTTGGCGCGCTTGAGGGCCAGGTGGGCCGGGTGCTCCCAGGTCATGCCGATGCCGCCGTGCAGCTGGACGCACTCCTCGGCGGCGCGGACGGCGACGCCGGAGCAGTACGCCTGGGCGACGGCGACCGTCAGTTCGGCGTCGTCCGCGCCGGCGGCGAGGGCGTCGGCGGCAGCGCGGGCCGCCGCGCGGGCGCCGACCAGGTCCAGCCAGAGCCGCGCCATCCGGTGCTTGAGCGCCTGGAAGGAGCCGACGGGCCGGTTGAACTGGTACCGCTCCTTGGTGTGCCGGACGGTCTCCTCCAGGCACCACTCGGCGATGCCCAGCTGCTCGGAGGCGAGCAGGCCGGCGCCGGCGAGGAGGCCGCGGCGGACGGCGGCCGTCGTCTCCTCCGGCCCGGCCAGGTGGGTCCCGGTGCCCGCGCCGGTGTCGACGGTGGCGAGGGGCCGGGTGAGGTCGAGCGGGGTGAGCGGGGTGACGGCGGCCTCGGCAGCGGGTACGGCGTACAGGCCGTCGGGGCGGGGGACGAGGAGGACGTCGGCGGCCTGCGCGTCGGCGACGGCCCGGACGGGGCCGGTGGTCTGGGCGGCCGCGCCCGGCGCCGTGGTGAAGGGGACCGCAAGGACGGCGGTCCGCTCCCCCGACGCCAGCTCCGCGAGCAGGGCGGCCGCCGGGCCGTCCGCCGCGGAGGCGGCGAGGGCGAGCAGGGTCTCGGTGGCGACCACCGCGCTCGTGAGGTACGGGGCCGGGGTCACCGCCCGGCCGAGTTCCTCCAGGACCACCGCGGCCTCCCGGTGGCTCGCGCCCTGGCCGCCCAGCTTCTCGGGGACGAGCAGGCCGGCGGCGCCGATGCCGGAGGCGAGCGCGGGCCAGAGGCCGGTGGGGTGCGGGTCCCCGGTCTCGGCGCGGTCGAGCACGGTCCGGGTGTCCGCCCGGTCGGTGAGCAGGGAGCGGACGGCGGCCCGCAGGGCGTCCTCGGTGTCCGAGTAGAGCAGGTCCGGCTGTCGGGTCATCGGGCGAGGTCCTTCCAGGGGACGTCCTTGTCGTTGCGGGGCTCGGGCGGCAGGCCGAGGACGCGTTCGGCGACGATGTTGAGCAGGACCTCGGTCGTGCCGCCCTCGATCGAGTTGCCCTTGGAGCGGAGGTAGCGGTAGCCGGCGTCGCGGCCGGTGAAGTCGACCAGGTCGGGCCGGACCATGGTCCAGTCCCCGTACAGCAGGCCCTCGTCGCCGAGGAGTTCGACCTCCAGGCCGCTGATGGCCTGGTTGAGGCGCGCGAAACCGAGCTTCATGGCGCTGCCCTCGGGGCCGGGCTGGCCGGCGACGAGCTGCTGGCGCAGGCGTTCGCCGGTGAGCCGGGCGACCTCGGCCTCGACCCAGAGGCCGAGCAGGCGGCGGTGCAGGGCGTGGGTGCGCCGTTCGGGGCGGTCGCGCCAGACGGCGGCGGCCTTGCCGATCATGCCGCCCTCGCGGGGGATGCGGGCGCCGCCGATGGAGACCCGCTCGTTCATGAGGGTGGTCTGGGCGACCCGCCAGCCGTCGCCGACCTCGCCAAGGCGGTGGGCGTCGGGGATGCGGACGCCGGTGAGGAAGACCTCGTTGAACTCGGCCTCGCCGGTGATCTGGCGCAGCGGCCGGACCTCGACGCCGGGGTCGGTCATGTCGCAGACGAAGTAGGTGATGCCGCGGTGCTTGGGCGCGTCGGGGTCGGTGCGGGCGATGAGGATGGCCCAGCGGGCGGTGTGGGCGCTGGAGGTCCACACCTTCTGGCCGTCGACGATCCAGTCGCCGGTGGCCTCGTCGCGGACGGCGCGGGTGGAGAGGGCGGCGAGGTCGGAGCCGGCGCCGGGCTCGCTGAAGAGCTGGCACCAGACCTCCTCTCCGGTCCACAGGGGCTTGAGGAAGCGGGCCTTGACCTCGTCGGAGCCGTACGCGAGGAGGGTGGGGGCGGCCATGCCGAGGCCGATGCCGATGCGGCGGGGGTCGTTGTCGGGGGCGCCGGCGGCGGCGAGTTCGGCGTCGACGACGGCCTGGAGGGAGCGGGGGGCGTCGAGTCCGCCGAGGCCCGCCGGGTAGTGGACCCAGGCGAGTCCGGCGTCGAAGCGGGCCCGGAGGAAGGCGAGCCGGTCGGTGGTGGCGGGCGGGTGCGCGGCGAGCAGGTCCCGGGCGCGCGCCTGGAGTTCGGCGGCGTCGGTCATGCGCGGGCTCCTTCCGGGAGGACGACGAGGCGGCCGGTGGTGGTGCCGTCGGCGACGCGCTGGACGGCGTCGGCGGCGCCGGCGAAGGGGACACGTGCGGCGACGAGCGGCTTGACGGTCCCCTTGGCGGCGAGTTCGGTGAGGGTGTCGTGGCACCGGCGGACGGCGGCGGGGTCGCGCTGGGCGTAGAGGCCCCAGTGGAGGCCGAGAACGGCGTAGTTCTTGACGAGGGCGTGGTTGAGGGCGGGGGCGGGGATGGTGCCGCTGGCGAAGCCGACGACGACGATGCGGCCCTCGAAGGCGACGCACTTGGCGGACTGCTGGTAGGCGTCGCCGCCGACGGGGTCGTAGACCACGTCGGCGCCGCGGCCTCCGGTGGCGGCCTTGACGGCGGCGACGACGTCCTCGGAGCGGCGGTCGACGACGACGTCGCAGCCGAGGGCGCGGGCGGCGGCGGCCTTCTCGGGGCCGCCGACGACGCCGATGACGGTGGCGCCGGCAGCCTTGCCGAGCTGGACGGCGGCGCTGCCGACGCCGCCGGCGGCGGCGTGCACGAGCAGGGTCTCGCCGGGCTGGAGGGCGGCCCGCCGGTGCAGGCCGAACCAGCCGGTCTGGTAGCCGATGTGGAGGGCCGCGGCCTCGGCGTCGTCGAGGGCGTCGGGGGCCAGGAGCAGGCCGGCGGCGTCGGCGAGGGCGTACTCGGCGAAGCCGCCGTGCGGGAGGGCGGCGGTGGTGACGACGCGGCGGCCGTCGGGGGTCTCGCCGCAGATCTCGACGCCGGGGGTGAAGGGCAGCGGGGGGCGGATCTGGTAGTGGCCGCGGCAGAGCAGCGCGTCGGGGAAGTTGACGTTGGCGGCGCGGACCTTGAGGAGGACCTGGCCGGGCCCGGGTTCGGGGACGTCCGCCTCCTCGCGGCGCATCACCGCGCCGGGTTCGCCGTTCTCGTGCACTCGCCATGCCTGCATCCGTCGAGCCTCCGTCGTCCGTACCGGGCGGTCGGTCACGTACCGGGTAGGTCGCCTACCGGGTCCGTCGCATACTAAGCGGTCGCTTGTGCTCGGTGGAACAGCTCAGCCGGACTTCTTCGGACGGGCCCGTACGTGCATCCGCTCCCCCTGCGGACCGAACAGGCTGAGGAACTCCACCGGGCCGTCGGCGGTGGGCCCGAACCAGTGCGGCACCCGGGTGTCGAACTCGGCGGCCTCGCCGGCCGCGAGCACCACGTCGTGCTCCCCCAGGACGAGCCGCAGCTTCCCGGAGAGCACGTACAGCCACTCGTACCCCTCGTGCACCCGCGGGTCCGGCTGCTCGGCCGCCTTCTCCTGGATCACCTTGTACGCCTGGAGGCCGCCGGGCTGGCGGGTGAGCGGGTACATCGTGCGGCCGTGCCGGACGATCGGCCGGGCCCGCACCCGGGGATCGCCGACCGGCGGGGCGCCGACCAGCTCGTCCAGCGGGACCTGGTGGGCGCGGGCCAGCGGGAGCAGCAGTTCGAGGCTGGGCCTGCGCTGCCCGGACTCCAGCCGGGAGAGCGTGGAGACGGAGATGCCGGTGGCGGCGGAGAGGTCGGCGAGGGTCACGCCGCGGTCGCGGCGGACGCGGCGCAGGCGGGGGCCGACCTCGGTGAGCACGGCGTCGATGCGGTCGTCTTCGGTCATGCGTCCAGTGTTGCAGAAACGGCAAGTTTCCTTGCCGCCGCGTGGCGCTCCGGGGCACGCTCGCCGCATGAACGCACACACCGCACAAACGGACACTGTCGGGGCGGCCGCCGGGGACGCGGCCGTGGAGGCGCACGCGTACGAGGTCGTGGTGATCGGCGGCGGCGCGGCCGGGCTCAGCGCCGCGCTGGTCCTCGGCCGGTCCCGGCGCCGCACCCTGGTCGTCGACGCGGGCGAACCGCGCAACGCGCCCAGCGCGCACATGCAGGGGTACCTGTCGCGGGACGGGATGAGCCCGGCGGACTTCCTGGCGGCCGGGCGCCGCGAGCTCGCCGCGTACGGGGTGGAGGTCCGCTCCGGCGAGGTGACGGGCGCGGCCCCCGACGGCGACGGCTTCGCCCTGGCGCTCGCCGACGGCACCGCGCTGACCGCCCGGCGCCTGGTCGTCGCCACCGGCCTGGTGGACGAGCTGCCGCAGATCGACGGGCTGGCCGCGCGGTGGGGCCGGGACGTGCTGCACTGCCCGTACTGCCACGGGTGGGAGGTCCGCGACCGAGCCTTCGGCGTCGTCGCCCACCCGGTGATGCCGGCGCACCAGGCGCTGATGGTCTCGCAGTGGTCCTCCGACGTGACCCTCTTCCTGAACGGCGCGGAGCTCTCCGGCCAGGACGCGCGGCTGCTGGCGGCGGCGGGCGTCCGGACCGTGGCCGGCGCGGTCTCGGGCGTCACCGTCGAGGACGACCGGCTGACCGGCGTCCGGCTGGCCGACGGCCGGACCGCCGCCTGCGAGGTGCTGTTCGCGGCCGGCACCCGGCTCCTCCCCCGCGACACGGTGCCGCGCCTGCTCGGCGCGGAGCTGTACGAGACGCCGTTCGGCTCCTTCGTGAAGGCCGACGAGACGGGACGGACGAGCGTCCCGGGCGTCTGGGCGGCGGGCAACGTCACCGGCCCGAACGAGCAGGTCGTCAACGCCGCCGCGACCGGCTACCGGGCCGGCGTGGCGATCAACGCCGAGCTGCTGATGGGCGACCTGGCGGCACGGGCCGAGGACCTGCCCGGCTGAGCGGGTGCCGGTGCCGCGGGCTGTGGCCGGGGAGGCGTGCCGTGGGCCGGCGAGGCGAGGTGTGGCCTGGGGAGGCGTGCCGTGGGCCGGTCGGAGGAACCGCGGCCGGTTGCGGTCGCGGGGGCGGGCCGCGGGGACGAGGATCGGCCTTGGTGGCCGGAATCCGGCCCGGAGACGGACGACGGAAGGACGGCACCGACCCATGCTCGACACCCAGTACACCCACGGCTCCCCCTGCTGGATCGACCTCGGCAGTCCGGACACCGCGGCGGCGGCGGACTTCTACGCCGCCGTCCTCGGCTGGGAGCTGCGCTCGGCCGGTCCCGAGTCCGGCGGGTACGGCTTCTTCCAGCAGGACGGCGCGACCGTCGCCGCGCTCGGCCCGCTGACCGAGGAGGGCGCCCGCAGCGCGTGGACGGTGTACTTCCAGACCTCGGACGCGGACACCACGCAGATGGTGACGGCCGCCGAGGGCGGGCGGGTCCGGGTGCGCGCCATGGACGTGATGGACGCGGGCCGGATGGCCGCGCTGACGGACCCGGCGGGGGCGGAGTTCGCCGTCTGGCAGCCGGGGTCGGTGCGCGGCCTCGACCGCACCTCCTCGCGGAACACCCTCGTCTGGGTGGAGCTTCACACCCCCGACCCGGAGGCCGCGCTCTCCTTCTACGCGTCGCTCTTCGACTGGCGCTGGGCGGAGATGGCGGCCCCCGGCATGACGTACTGGGTGATCTCCACTGCCGACGGCGACCAGGAGGACGCCTCCTTCGGCGGCGCGGCCGAACTCCAGGACTCGGGCGAACGCTCCCGCTGGATCCCGTACTTCGAGGTCGAGGACGCCGACGCGACGGCGGACGCGGTGACCGTCTCGGGCGGCACCGTCCTGCTGCCGCCGGCGGACATCCCCGACGTCGGCCGCCTCGCCTGGTTCACCGACCCGGCCGGCGCCGAGTTCGCGGTCCTGAAGCCCGCGCCGATGGGCTGAGCGGGGCCGCGCTAGCGGGGGAAGAGCTCGAAGGTGACGGCCGGGCGGTTGCCGAAGCGGGAGGCCGAGCGGGTCGTGGTGGCGGTGACGAACTCGCGGACGTACTCCTCCGGGTCCTGGTCGGTCAGCGCCTCGATGTAGGCGCGGTGGCAGAGCAGGGACCGGATAGCGCGGTCCAGGCCGGGGCCGGCGTCGACGGCGTGGGTGGGGGTGCTGGAGGCGGCGACCGCGACCCAGCGGACGCCGTCCCAGGGGGCGAGGCCCTGCTCGGCGAGTTCGGGGAAGATCCAGCGGTTGCCCGCGTCCGACGCCGCGTCCAGGGTGGCGCGGCCGACGGCCACGTGGTCGGGGGTGTTCCGGGGCGCGCCGGGGCCGTCGCCCCAGGTGTCGCGGTGGTTGAGGGTGAGGACGAGTTCGGGGCGGTGGCGGCGGATCGCCGCCGCGATGTCGCGGCGCAGCGCGGTGCCGTACTCGATGACGCCGTCGCGGTGGTCGAGGAACTCGACGGTGTCCACGCCGACGACGGCGGCGCTCTCCCGCTGCTCGCGCTCGCGCAGCGGCGCGCAGACGTCGGGGGCGAGCGAGTCGATGCCGGCCTCGCCCCGGCTGGCCAGCAGGTAGACGACGTCCTTGCCGGCGTCGGTCCAGCTCGCGACGGCCGCGGCGCAGCCGTACTCCAGGTCGTCGGGGTGGGCGACGACGGCGAGGGCGCGCTGCCAGTCGCCGGGCAGTTCGGGCAGTGGGGGCAGGGCCGTGGCTTCGGTGTCGATCATGCCCGCAGGATACGGGCGGCGTCGGCCGCGGCGGGGCGGAACGACCCGGAGAGGATGACGGAGCGTGAGACGTGGCGCGGGCGGTCGGGGTTGAGGCCGCGGCGCGCGGCGAGGGCGACGGCGAGCCGCTGGGCGCGGACCAGGGCGGCGACCGGGTCGACGGCGTCGGCGGTGAACAGGGCGCCAGTGGACTCGACTTCGTCGCGGAGCCCGGCCGGGACGGGTCCGACGCACCAGACCAGGCTCGCCCGGTCGCTGACGCTGATCGGGCCGTGGCGGTACTCCATCGCCGGGTACGACTCCGTCCAGGAGCGGGCCACTTCGCGGAGCTTGAGGGCCGCCTCGTCGGCGATCCCGACGGTCCAGCCGGTGCCGAGGAACGTGAACTGGCCGCGTCTCTCCCAGTGCCGCGGGAGCGGTTCGTAGAGGGCGAGCTCGGCGTCGGCGACGGACGCCGCGAGGTCCACCCCCAGCCCGGCGCGCAGGAGTTGGAGGGCGGTGGTGGCGAACCGGGTCTGCACGACGGAGCGTTCGTCGGCGAAGGAGAGGTCCACGACCCGGTCGGCGAGCCGGGCGGCGGGGCTGCCGGGGACGCCGGTGAGGACGAGGGCGGGCAGCCGCCCGGCGGCGCCCGCGAGCAGGTCGACGACCTCGGTGGTCGTACCGGAGCGGGTGAGGGCCACGAGGCGGTCGTAGCCGCGGCCGAGGACGGTCCGCTCGGAGGCGGGGAAGGCGTCCGTCTCCCCCGCGCCGAGGGATTCCCGCAGGGCCGCGTAGGCGCGGGCCATCAGGTAGGAGGTGCCGCAGCCGACGACGGCGACCCGCTCCCCGGGCCGCGGCAGCCGGTCGGCGAGCGGCCCGGCGAGGGCGGCGGCGCGGCGCCAGCAGTCGGGCTGGCCGGCGATCTCGGCGGTGACGTGGGTGGTCATGGGCCGAGTTGTAGCGGCGGGGGCCGGGGCGGGCCATGGGCGATCGGGGTCCGGCGCTTGGACTTTTGGAACAGCGCGCGCCGGGCCCGTCCCGGTGCGCGGGCGTACGGGCTCCGCGCCGGTGGACGTCCGTCGGAGCCCGACAGCGCCCGTCAGAGTTCGCCGCGGGAGAGGGCGAGCAGCCGGTCGAGGACGCGCGGGCCGCCGGCCCGTACCCCGTCGTGCTCGAACTCGTCGGTGACCCAGGTCCGCAGGCCGCGGATCGCGGCGGCCGTCTCCAGCGAGTCGGCGGTGTCCACGTACAGGTCGTCGTGGTAGACGGCGGCGGCCACCGGCACCCGGTTGGCGGCGAGCGCGTCGGGGTCGTACAGCGGCGTCCAGTCGTCGCGCCGGGCGAGGAGTTCGGCGGTCTCGCGCAGCGGGCGCAGGGCCGGGTCGGTGGTGAAGTGCCAGGGGTGGACGGTCTCGCCGGTCAGCAGGACGGGCCGCCCGTCGGCGACGGCCGCGGCGGCGTCGAACTCGGGGAAGCCGGCCCGGACCCGTTCGGCGGCCCAGGCGGTGGGGCCCTGGCCCTGGGCGTAGATGGCCTCGTGGAGGACGGCGTACAGCGGATGTCCGGCGTACGAGAGGTGGGCCTGGACCTGCTCCAGGAAGGCGTCCGCGAGGGTGGGCCCGCCGGGGGTCGACACGAAGGCGCCCTCCAGGAGGTGGTGGAGCTGGTGGGTGCCGTCGCCGGAGCCGAGGAGGATGCCGAGGGACTGGAAGGCCTCGACGGTGAGGAGACCGCCGCCGGGGAGCGTGACCTCGTGCTCCAGCAGGTGGGCGGCGATCGCCCGGACGCGTTCGGCGTCGCGCGGGTAGCGGGCGAAGTGCGCCTCGTTCTTGCGCCGCATCCGCGGGAAGGCGGCGGCGTAGACCTCGTCGGCGGTGGCGTCGAGGGACGGCAGGCCGCCGGTGATCAGGACCCGCTCCAGGCCCTGGGGGGCGGTGGAGAGGTAGTGGACGGCGCAGAAGCCGCCGAAGCTCTGGCCGAGGACGGTCCAGGGCGCGCCGCCGGTGAGCCGGCGGCGGATCAGCTCCGCGTCCTTGACGATCGCGTCGGCGCGGAAGTGCGTGAGGTAGTCGGCCTGGGCGGCGGCGTCGCCGCGCAGCGGGAGGGTCTGGCGGTTGGCGGGGGTGGAGCGGCCGGTGCCGCGCTGGTCCAGCAGCAGCACCCGGAACTCGCGGACGGCGCGCCCGATCCACGCCTGGGTGCCGATGAAGCGGCGGGCGCCGAAGCCGGGCCCGCCCTCCAGGTAGAGCAGCCAGGGGCGGCGGTCGCGCTCGGCGTCGCTCAGTCCGGCGGCGGCGATCTCGCGCCCGTAGACCTCGATCTGCTCGCCGTCGGGGCGGGCGTGGTCGAGGGGGACGGGGAAGTGGTGGTCGGTGACGACGACGCCGGGCTGGCGGTAGGTGGTCAAGGGTGCTGCTCCTGCTCCTGCTGTTCCGACTCCGGGCTCCCCCGCCCGCCCAGTGGATCACAGCCGCCCCCGGACCGCCCGCACCGGGGGCGCGGAGCCGGGCGCGAACGTCGGAGACGTCACCGTCCCTGCGTCACCGTCCCTGCGTCACCGTCCCTGCGGAACCGTCACCGTTCCTGCGAGACCGCGATGACGTTGCCGGCCGGGTCGGTGAACCAGGCGATGCCCGCCGGTCCCGGCTCGCCGTCGCCGGGGCGGACGACGCCCTTCTCGTCGGCGTCGAAGGCGGGGTAGCGCTGGAACTCGGCGCCGCGGGCGAGCAGGTCGTCGACGGCCCGGTCGATGTCGTCGACCTGGAAGTTGAGGATCGTGAAGGAGGCGGGGGTGTGGTCCTCCTTGGGGTAGACGAAGACCCGGGCCCCGCCCGGCAGGGTCAGGAACAGCATCCGCATGTCCCCGGTCCCCGTGTCCTCCACGGTCAGGCCGAGCGTGTCGCCGTAGAAGCGCCGGGCGGCGTCCAGGTCGTCCACCGAGAAGCTGCTGTACGCCGTCGTCTCGCCGAACATGGTGTGCTCCCTTCCGGGGCCCCTGGTCCGGGGCGCCCACCCTTCCAGGATCCGCCCGTCCGGCGCGGCGCGCTCAGGGCGCGACCGGCAGCTGCCGCTTGTGCTCCGTGAGGTCGTAGCGGCGGACGATCGCCGCGTGGGCGGCCTCGCCGACCGGCTTGCCCTCCAGGAAGTCGTCGATCTCGTCGTACGTGACGCCGAGCGCGTCCTCGTCGGGCTTGCCGGGGTCCAGGGTCTCCAGGTCGGCGGTCGGGACCTTCCAGACCAGCTCCGCCGGGGCGCCGAGCTCGGCGGCGACGGCGCGCACGCGCCGCTTGGTGAGGCCGGTGAGCGGGACGAGGTCGGCGGCGCCGTCGCCGAACTTGGTGAAGAAGCCGGAAACGGCCTCGGCGGCGTGGTCGGTGCCGACGACGAGGCCGTCGTGGGCGCCGGCGACCGCGTACTGGGCGATCATGCGCTGGCGGGCCTTGATGTTGCCGTGCACGAAGTCCTGGTGGTGGGCGTCGCGGAAGGCGACCCCGCCGGCCACGCAGGCGTCGAGGGCGGCGTCGCTGGCCGGCTTGATGTCGACGGTGAGGACGTGGTCGGCGCGGATGAAGCCGAGGGCGGTCTGCGCGTCCCGCTCGTCGGCCTGGACGCCGTAGGGCAGCCGCATGGCGTAGAAGGCGGCCTCGTGGCCGGCGGCGCGGGCGCGCTCGACGGCGAGCTGGCAGAGCCGGCCGGCGGTGGTGGAGTCGACGCCGCCGCTGATGCCGAGGACGAGCGAGCGCAGCCCGGTGCTGGTGAGTCGCTCGGCCAGGAAGGCCACCCGGCGCTCGATCTCCGCGGCCGGGTCGAAGGCCGCGGAGACGTGCAGCTCCCGGGCGATCAGCTGCTGTCGGTCGGTGGGCGCCGGGTCGGTCACGGAAGACTCCTCGTCGGGACGGGTACGGGTGACGGTTCCGACTCTACGGGGTCCCCGGCACACCGGGCCGCCCCGGCTCCGGGGCGCACGACACCTCGACGCGCTGGACGGCCTCGGCGGCGGTCCGGGCGGCGTGGCCGTGGGAGGGGGAGGCGCCGGCCGGGGGCCGGTGAGGGTCAGCCGGGGCCGAGGGCCCGGTCGAGGCCGGTCTGGGGGAGGTCGGTGAGGGCGCGGAGGAAGATCTCCTCGTAGGCGGGTGCGCCGAGGGTGGCGCGGGCGCCGGCGGTGTAGTGGGCGTGGAGGGCGCGCAGGCCGGGGAGGCCGCGGCGGGGCTGGCCGGTGGCGCGCCAGTACGCCTCGCCGGTGCCGGAGACGTCGGCGGCGCGGGCGCCGTCGCCGGCGGCGGCGTGGGCGGTGGCGAGGACGTCGAGGCCGAGGGCGACGCCGAGGCCGGCGCCGAGGGCGCGGGTGCCGGCGAGCATGGCGCGGGCGTGGTCGGCGGCGGCGGCCGGTTCGCCCTCCAGGAGGGCGGTGAGGGCGAGCTGGTACTCGAGGGCGGTGCGGGTCCAGTGTTCGTCGAGGGTGTCGCAGAGGGCGCGCAGGGCGAGGGCTTCGGGGCGGGCCTCGGCGAGCCGGCCGAGGCCGGTGAGGGCGAAGACGCGGACGAGGTGGCAGCGGAGGGCGGCGGCGGAGTCGGCGGGACGGCCGCGTGCCGAGGCGAGGACGTGGTCGACGACGACGAGGGCGGCCCGGGCGCGGCCGGTGCTGAGGGCGAGCAGGCCGGCGAGGGCGGCGGCGTCGAGGGTGAGTTGACCGGGGCCGTACGGCTCCGAGGACGTGCGGGGCCGCTCGGGCGGGTGCTCGGTGTGGCGGGCCTCGCGGGCGCAGCGTTCGCTGACGTCCTGGGCGGGGCCGAGGTCGCCCTGGAGGACGAGGGTGACGCCGAGGGCCCACAGGGCGCGGGTGCGGACCCGGCCGCGGGCGGCGCTGAGGAGGAGGGCCTGTTCGAGGCCGTCGCGGGCCTCGCGGAGCCGGCCGCGGCAGGACCAGGCGAAGGCGACGGAGCCGACGAGGTCGAGGGCGGCGTCGGGGTCGGTGCGCAGCAGGTGGTCGAGGGCCGTGCGCAGGTCGGTGTGGTGGGTGTCGACGGCGCGGTACCAGTGGAGCTGGCGGCTGCCGTGCCAGGCGGCGGGGCCCTGGGCGGCGAGGGCGTGGAAGTGGGCGGCGTGGCGGCCGGCGACGGTGGCGGTCTCGCCGAGCCGGTCCAGCCAGCCGGCGCCGTACTCGCGGATGGTGTCGAGGAGGCGGTGGCGTCCGGCGGGGTCGGCGGGGCGGACGACGGAGGCGCGGACGAGTCCGTCGAGGGCGGTGGGCAGGGTGGCGTCGGTGAGGGGGCCGCCGGTGCAGACGGCGGTGGCGCCGGCGAGGTCGAAGGGGCCGCGGAAGACGGAGAGGCGGGCCCACAGGAGGCGTTCGAGGGGGTCGGCGAGTTCGTGGCTCCAGCCGATGGCGGCGCGCAGCGTCTGGTGGCGGGCGGGCCAGACGCGTTCCGGGTGGGTGAGGAGGTCGAAGCGGGCGTCGGGGGGTGCGGTGAGGCGGCTGCCGAGCTGGTCGCGGACGGCTTCGGCGCCCTGGAGCCGGATCTGGGCGGCGGCGAGCTCCAGGGCGAGGGGTATGCCTTCGAGGCGGACGCAGATCTCGGCGGCGGGGCCGGCGGCGGGGAGGTCCTGGCCGGTGGCGGTGCGCAGGAGGGTGAGGGCGTCGTCGCCGGTGGGCGGGAGGGGGTCGAGGGCGAGGGTGTGTTCGCCGGGGACGCCGAGGGGGCGGCGGGAGGTGGCGAGGACGGTGAGGCCGGGGGCGGCGTCGAGGAGTTCGGCGACGAGCCGGCCGCAGGCGTCGGCGAGGTGGTCGCAGCAGTCGAGGACGAGGAGGAGCCGGGTGCCGGCGAGGCGGCGGCGCAGGGCGCCGGTGTCGGTGCCGGGGGTGTGGTCGGCGAGGTCGACGGAGTCGGCGACGAGGGCGACGAGGAGCCGTTCGCCGTCGAGCTGGCCGAGGTCGGCCCACCAGGCGCCGTCGGGGTGGCGGTGGCGGACGCGGTGGGCGGCGCGCAGCGCGAGCCGGGTCTTGCCGACCCCGCCGACGCCGGTCACGGTGACGAGGCGGTGCTCCGCCAGCGCGGCGGTGAGGCGCTTCAGTTCCGTGCGGCGGCCGGTGAAACCCGGGTTCTCGTCCGGTAGGTGTCCACGCACGGGAGCAGTGTCCTACATGTCCGCGCGGAAAGCTCGGGTGGAATCGGTTCGTTACGGTTCGCGGGCGCCGGGTGCGGGCGGCGCGGGGGGTTCGCCGGGGGCGTTGAGGTCGTCGACGGCTTCGGCGGTGACGACGGCGCCGGTGGAGCGCCGGCCGCGGCGCAGCCGGCGTTCGAGCCGGGACGCGAGGGTGGTGAGGGCGAGGTTGAGGAGGACGAAGAGGACGGCAACGACGGTGAAGCAGGCGATGGTGTTGGCGCCGTAGTTGGCGCTCATGGGGCGGACGGAGGCGAGGAGTTCGGCGAAGCCGAGCATGGCGCCGCCGAGGGCGGTGTCCTTGACGATGACGACGAGCTGGCTGACGAGGGCGGGCAGCATGGCGGTGACGGCCTGGGGCAGCAGGACGTGCGCCATCGTCTGGCCCTTGCGCATGCCGATGGCCTGGGCGGCGTCGGTCTGTCCGGCGGGGAGGGCGAGGATGCCGGCGCGGACGACTTCGGCGAGGACGGAGGCGTTGTAGAGGACGAGGCCGGTGACGACCGCGTACAGGGGGCGGGTCTCGGGGCTGATGGCGGTGAACTCGGCGTAGGCGGCGTTGGCGAAGAGCATGAGGATGAGGACGGGGATCGCGCGGAAGAACTCGACGACCGTGCCGGCGCCGGCGCGGACGGCGCGGTGGTCGGAGAGGCGGGCGATGCCGAGGAGGGCGCCGAGCGGCAGGGCGAGGACCATGGCGAGGGCGGCGGCGACGACGGTGTTCCGCAGGGCGGGCAGGAGGTACGTCCGCCAGATCCGGCCGTCGGTGAGGAACGGCTCCCATTTGGCCGCCTCCAGCTGGTTCTTGGCGTCGAGTCCGGCGATCACCCAGCGGACGAGGGCGGCGAGGGCGGCGAGGAAGAGCAGGGTCCACAGCAGGTTGCGGCGGCGGGCGCGGGGTCCGGGGACGTCGTAGAGGACGGTGGCGGACGCGTCCTCGGGGCGGCGCCTCACCGTTTGACCGCCACTTTCCTGGCGAGCCGGCCGAGGAGCAGGCCGGTGGGGAGGGTGAGGCAGAGGAAGCCGAAGGCGAAGATCGCGGAGATGAGGATGAGCTGGGCTTCGTTCTCGATCATCTCGCGCATGAGCAGGGCGGCTTCGGCGACGCCGATGGCGGCGGCGACGGTGGTGTTCTTGGTGAGGGCGATGAGGACGTTGGTGAGGGGGCCGACGACGGACCGGAACGCCTGCGGGAGCACGATGATCCGCAGGACCTGGGGGAAGCTGAGGCCGATGGCGCGGGCGGCCTCGACCTGGCCGAGGGGGACGGTGTTGATGCCGGAGCGCAGGGCCTCGCAGACGAAGGCGCTGGTGTAGGCGGCGAGTCCGAGGACAGCGAGCCGGAAGTTGATGGTGGTGAAGCGGTCGGCGCCGAGGCTGACGCCGAGGGTCTGGAAGAGGCCGAGGGAGGTGAAGACGATGATGACGGTGAGGGGGATGTTGCGGACGACGGTGACGTAGGCGGTGCCGAAGCCGCGCATGAGGGGGACGGGGCCGACGCGCATGGCGGCGAGCAGCGTCCCCCACACGAGGGAGCCGAGGGCGGACCAGAAGGTGAGCTGGACGGTCACCCAGAAGGCGCCCAGGAGGTCGTAGCCTTCGAGGAAGTCAAACACGGCGGCCGGCTCAGTCGACGATCACGCCGATCTTCGGGGCGGGTTCGTTCTGGTAGTTCGCCGGCCCGAAGTTCTTCTTGACGGCGTCGTCCCAGGCGCCGTCGGCGACCATCTTCTCCAGCGCCTTGTCGATCTTCCCCTTGAGGTCGCTGCCCTTCTGGACGCCGATGCCGTAGTTCTCGTTGCTGAGTTCGAAGCCGCCGAGCTTGAACTTGCCCTTGAACTGCTCCTGGGCGGCGTAGCCGGCGAGGATGGAGTCGTCGGTGGTGAGGGCGTCGATGACGCCGTTCTCCAGGCCGGTCAGGCACTCGGAGTAGCCGCCGTACTCCTGGAGCTGGGCGTCGGGGGCGATCTCGTCCTTGACGTTCTGCGCGGAGGTGGAGCCGGTGACGGAGCACAGGCGCTTGTCGTTGAGGTCGGACGGCTTCTTGATGGAGTCGTCGTCGGCGCGGATCAGCACGTCCTGGTGGGCGAGGAGGTAGGGGCCGGCGAAGTCGACCTTCTCGGCCCGCTCGTCGTTGATCGAGTACGAGGCGGCGATGAAGTCGACGTCGCCGCGCTGGAGCATGGTCTCGCGGTCGGCGCTCTTCGCCTCCTTCCACACGATCTCGTCGGGTTCGTGGCCGAGTTGCTTCGCGATGTAGGTGGCGACGTCCACGTCGAAGCCGGTGTACGTGCCGTCGGGGGTCTTCAGGCCGATGCCGGGCTGGTCGAACTTGATGCCGATGGTGATCCGGTCGTCGCCGGAGTGGTCGGCGGGCGCCGCGCCGTGGGCGAGCGACGCGGTGCCGAGGGCGAGCACGACGGCCGTGGCGGAGGCGAGGACGGTGCGGGTGGTCCGGTGCGGGTTCATGTGATCACCCCGGGGGGCTCAGTGGTGGAGGATCTTGGAGAGGAAGTCGCGGGCGCGGGCGGTGCGGGGGGCGCCGAAGAACGCGTCGGGGGTGGCCTCCTCGACGATCCGCCCGTCGGCCATGAAGACGACCCGATGGGCGGCGGAGCGGGCGAACCCCATCTCGTGGGTGACGACGACCATGGTCATGCCGGACTCGGCGAGCTGCCGCATGACCTCCAGGACCTCGTTGATCATCTCGGGGTCCAGGGCGGAGGTCGGCTCGTCGAAGAGCATCACCTTCGGGTCCATGGCGAGGGCCCGGGCGATGGCGACCCGCTGCTGCTGGCCGCCGGAGAGCTGGGCGGGGTACTTGTCGGCCTGGGCGGCGACGCCGACCCGTTCGAGGAGGGCGCGGGCGCGTTCCTCGGCGGCCCCGCGGTCCTTCTTGCGGACCTTGATCTGGCCGAGGGTGACGTTGTCCAGGACGGTCTTGTGGGCGAAGAGGTTGAAGGACTGGAAGACCATGCCGACGTCGGCGCGGAGCCGGGCGAGTTCCCGGCCCTCGGCGGGCAGCGGGCGTCCGTCGACGCGGATCTCGCCGCTGTCGATGGTCTCCAGCCGGTTGATCGCCCGG
This sequence comes from Streptomyces sp. NPDC057854, assembly GCF_042797055.1. Classification (NCBI taxonomy): domain Bacteria; kingdom Bacillati; phylum Actinomycetota; class Actinomycetes; order Kitasatosporales; family Streptomycetaceae; genus Streptomyces; species Streptomyces sp. NPDC057854. The sequence goes on along the minus strand of NZ_JBHVMF010000034.1, from coordinate 43,687 downwards.
CAGAGCGTGGACTTCCCGGACCCGGAGGGGCCGATCACGACGACGACCTCGCCGCGCCGGATGGTGAGGTCGATCGACCGGAGGACGTGGAGCGACCCGAAGTGCTTGTCGACGCCGCGGAGCACGACGAGCGCGTCGCCGTCGCCGTCACCGGACGCGGAAGCGGTGCCGGAGCCGGCGGCGTCGTCGGGGGCGGCGGGCGGCGCGCCGCGTCCGGGGCCCGGGGGCCTCGCGGCGGGGTCTTCCGGGACGGGCATGCCGGCCTCCTGGCTCGCGCCCCCACCTGCCGTTTCCTCCTCGGTCTCATGCTCCGCCCTGCTCCGTCCGGGCGCACGCCGGGGCGGAGGGCGGCGGGGCCGCGCGCCGCCGCCTGCGGTCCGGGCGCGGTGGGCGGAGACTGGAACCGGAGCCGTACGCGCGACGAGGAGGGCCCGCCATGAGGAGTGCCGCACCCAAGGTCAGTACGCTGCCGGCGGAGCACCGCGAGCGGCTGATGGCCTTCGCCGAGGACGTGTACTTCGAGTCCGGGGACCGGCTCTTCGAGGAGCAGCAGCACGCGGAGCGGTTCTGGATCGTGAAGACGGGCGCCGTGCAGCTGGACGCCAAGGTGCCGGGGCGGGGCGCGCCGGTGATCGAGACGCTGCGCCACGGGGAGCTGGTGGGCTTGTCCTGGCTGTACCCGCCGTACCTGTGCCAGTCGGGCGCGGAGGCGATGACGCCGGTCCGGGCGCACGAGTTCGACGCGACGGCGGTGCGGGCGATGTGCCACACGGACCGGGAGTTCGGGTCGGCGGTGTACTTCTGGGTGGGGTCGATCCTGGCGCACCGGCTGCAGGTGACCCGGGTCCGGCTGCTCGACCTGTACGCGCCGCACGGCAGCGGCATCATGTCCTGAAAGACGCGGCGGAGCAGGGGCGTTGACCGGCCCTCCGTCCCGGGGTGATCTTCGCCGCACCGGGGCCGGGGGCCGGTCCGGGGCGTGCGGGGCGGCGGTACGGTGGCGGCCCTGGCGACGGGCGGGAGGCCCCGATGACAGCACCGGCGAACGCGCGCGAGGCCCTGGCCCTCGTCACCGACGACTTCACCGAACTCCCCCGCCCCGCGGCCCCGTCCGGCGGCGACGGGCCGCTGGGCTGGCCCGGCTACGGCCGGGCCCGGGCCGATGCCGCCGCCCGCTCGGGCGCGCCCGAGTCGGTGGTGTGCGGCACCGGCACGGTCGGCGGTACGCGGACGGTGCTGGTCTCCTTCGAGTTCGGCTTCCTGGGCGGCTCCATCGGCGAGGACACCGGCGCCGCGGTCGCCGCCGCGCACGCGCACGCCCGGGCGCACCAGCTGCCGGTGACCGTGCTCCTGGCGACGGGCGGCAGCCGGATGCAGGAGGGGATGCGGGCTCTGGTCCAGCTCCAGCGGCTGGCCGGGGAGTCGGCGCGCACCCGGGCGGCCGGCCTGCCGCAGCTTGCGGTGCTCCGCGATCCGGTGACCGGCGGCGGGTGGGCGACGCTCGGGGCGGGCGCGGACGTGGTCCTCGCGCTGCCGGGCGCGCAGGTCGGCTTCGCCGGGGCCCGGGTGCGGCCGGCGGGCGCCGACCCGGCGGCGTACACGGCGGAGTCGCAGCTCGCGCACGGGCACGTCGACGCGGTGGTGCCGCCCGGGGAGCTGCGGGCGGTGCTGGGCTGCTGGCTGTCGCTGCTCACCCGCCCCGCCGGGGGCCCGGTGCCGCCGCCGTACGCGCTCGGCGGGACGGAGCCGGCGGGCAGCGGGCGGGAGGCGGTGGCGCGGGCGCGCCGCCCGGAGCGGCCCCGCGCGGACCGATATCTCGCCGCGGTGTTCACCGAGCGGGCGGAGCTCTCCGGCGACCGTGCGGGCGGCACCGATCCGGGGATGCGGTGCGGCTTCGGCCGGCTGCCGGACGGGCGGACGGCGGCGTACGCGGCGCAGTGCGGGACGGCGACCCGGCCGGCCGGGTTCCGTACCGCCGCCCGGCTGGTGCGGCTGGCGGGCCGGCTCGGGATCCCGGTGCTGACCCTGATCGACACGCCGGGGGCCGCCAACGACGCGGCGGCGGAGCGGGCGGGCGCGGGGCCGGCGATCGCGGAGCTGTTCGGGGCGGTCGCGGAGGCGCCGGTGCCGGTCACCGCCCTGCTGATCGGCGAGGGCGGTTCGGGGGGCGCGCTGGCGCTGGCGGCGCCGGACCGGACGTGGGCGACGCCGGACGCGTACTTCTCGGTGATCGCGCCGGAGCTCGCTGCCGCGATCCTGAAGCGGCCGCCGGAGGAGGCGGACGCCCTGGCCGACCGGCTGCGGCTGCGCCCGGCGGACCTGGTGGAGCTGGGGGTGGTGCGGGGCGTGGTCGGCGCGCGGCCGGCGGAGCCGCCCGGCGGGGGGCGCTGACGCCGGGCAGGGGCGGGCCCCGGCGGTCCGGTGGGCTGGGACCGGGACTCCGGGGCCCTCAGTGGTGCGTGTGATCGGTGTGGTCAGGGGGTCCGGCGCGGCTCAGTGTCCGAGGTTCTTCTTCAGCTCGGCCTTGTTCATCTGGGACCTGCCGTGCAGGTTCCGGCGCTGGGCCTCCGCGTAGAGCTGGTCGTAGGTGGGTCCCTCGGAGCCGCTGTGCGAGCGCTTCCCGCCGCGCCGTGAAGACGACATGTCCTGGGTCGAGCTCTTGCTCGCCGTCTTCGACTCGCCCGCGCGGGCCCGTTCCTTGTTGACGGTGCGGGCGGCGATCTCCTTGGCGCGCTTCTCGCTCTCGCCGCGGTCCAGCGCGCTGTCCTTGATGTGCTCGTACTGCCGCTCGCGCTTGGCGTTCGATCCGCGGGGCATCGTGGGCTCCTCTCGTGGGTGTCAGTACTCGGGCCGGTCGCCGCCCGCGTGCCGCCGGGTCCAGCGGACCACCATGCGCAGCAGCACGATCAGCGTCACCACCCAGACGGCGGCGAAGCCCCAGGTCAGGGCCGGGCTGGAGGTCGCCGCCGCGAGGACCAGCAGCGCCAGCGTCGCGGCGGCCAGCATCAGGGCGCCGAGGCGGGGGAGCCGGGGCCGGGGGACGCGGAGGGAGGGGCGCCGGCCGGCCATCCGCCGGGCGAGGCCGTCGTCGGCGCTCAGCTGCTCCTCGATCTCGGCCAGCACGCGCCGCTCGTACGCGGAGAGCCGGGCCTCTTCCATCGCGGGCACCTCCTCCGGTCCTGGTCCCCCACCGGCGGCGGGGTCGTACGATGCGGCGGCTACCCGCTCCGGGCGCCTTCAGACAACCGGACCGCCGCCGTCGTGGTCCTGCGGGAACGGAACCTCGCACCAGACGGTCCGGCCGCGCCCGCGCGGCACCGAGCCCCAGGCGGCGGCGAGCCGCTGGACCAGGTAGACGCACTGCTCGGACGGCCGGCCCGGGTGGTGCCGGTCCTGGGGCAGGGGGCGCCCCGGGGCGGTGTCGCTGAGCTGGAGCCACACGCCGTCGACGGAACGGTCGAGGCGGAGCTCGTACGGGGTCCCCCCGCGCCGCACCGCGTGGGCGACGAGTTCCGTGGCCAGGAGGAGCACGTCCGCGGCGGCGGTCCGCGCCGCCGGGGAGAGCGGTCCGTACCAGTCCGCCAGCGCCTGGGCGGAGAGGTCGCGGACGAGACCGGCCGTGCCCGGACCTCCGCCGAGCGCGTACCGCCGGGTGCGCGCCACCGCGCGCCGACTCCTCGCAGCTTCCGCCATGGTGCGCGCCTGACCGTGACCAAGGAGGTCAAAACATCCGAAATGGGTGAAAATCACTTCAGGAGGGAATCCTCTTCACGAGGACGTTCCACCGACGGACCGCGACACCCGTCCTCCTTCCGATGACGGGGCCGGCCCACCGGAACCGTCGATAGGAAGACCGATGACCATCGCCAGAGCCACCCACGCACCGTCGGCGCGCGGCCGCGACGACGGTCGTCCGCCCGCGGCGACCGTCCGGCGCCGGGCCCTCGGGGGCATGTCGGAGCCCGAGAACCCCACGGCCGCGACGACCGACGACGCCCGGACGCTGTCCATGGCCCTCTTCCAGCGGCTCCGCGCCCTCGCCGAGGGCACGCCGGAGCACGCGTACGTCCGCAACACGCTGGTGGAGCTCAACCTGAGCCTGGTCAAGTTCGCCGCACGGCGCTTCCGCGGTCGGCCCGAGCCCACCGAGGACATCGTGCAGGTCGGCACGATCGGGCTGATCAAGGCGATCGACCGGTTCGACCCGGAGCGCGGGGTCGAGTTCTCCGCCTTCGCGCTGCCCACCATCGTCGGCGAGATGAAACGGTTCTTCCGCGACACCGGCTGGGCGGTCCGGGTGCCGCGCCGCCTCCAGGAGCTGCGCATCGACCTCGCCAAGGCATCCGACGAGCTGGAGCAGCGGGACGGCCACCGGCCCGACCGGGCGGAGCTGGCCGAGCGGCTGCACCTGACGCCGGACGAGGTCGCCGAGGGCGAGCTGGCCGCCAACGCCTACACGGCCCACTCGCTCGACGCCCCCGTCGGCGAGGACGACTCCGACCGCGCCCCGCAGGGCACCGCGGGCCGGCGCACCGCCGTCGAGGAACCCGCCTACGAGCTGATCGACGACCTGGACTCGCTGCGCCCGCTGCTGGCCCGGCTCGACGAGCGGGACCGGCTGATCCTGTCGCTGCGCTTCGGCGAGGAGCTGACCCAGGCGGAGATCGGCGCCCGCATCGGCCTCTCCCAGATGCACGTGTCGCGGCTGCTGGCGCGGATCCTCGGCGAGCTCAGGAGCGGTCTGCTGGAGGACGACGCCACGGAGGACCGGACGGCCTGCTGACCTCCAGCCACACCACCTTCCCCGGGGCCCCCGGGCCCCGGGGCGTCGAGCCCCAGTCGCTCGCCAGCCGGTCGAGGACCATCAGCCCGTGGCCGCCCGGCAGCGAGGGCGAGCGCGGCGCCATCCGGCGCGGGGGTTCGGGGCTCCGGTCGGCGACCTCCACCCGCAGCAGCCCGTCGGTGTGGCGCAGGACGAACTCCTCCGGCCCCCCGCCGTGCAGACACGCGTTGGTGACCACCTCGGAGACCAGCAGCAGCACGTCCTCGACGCGCTCCCGCCCGAGGGCGCTCTCGGCCGGGATCCAGCCCCAGTCGGCGAGCGCCTTCGCGGTGAAGTCACGGCAGCGGGAGACCGCGCCCGCGCTCTCGCGCAGCAGGAGTCTGCGGGTCTGCGCGGGTGTTCCGCCGTCCTCGGTCATCTCGCCCTCCCGCACGGCCGGAGGGCCCGTCACGCCCGGTCCCCGGGACGGGCGCCGCCCGTCCCGTCGGCGGCCAGGGCGGCGCCCACGTCCTCGTACACCTGGAAGACGCGGAACGCCCCGGTGATCTCGAACATGCGGCTGACGGGAGGTCTCAGTCCGGCCAGGTCCAGTCGCGCCCCGGCGTCCAGGGCCCGGGAGCGGGCCCTGAGCAGCAGGTTGAGGCCGGTGGAGTCGCAGAAGTCCAGCCCGGCGCAGTCGACCACGATCCGGGCCGCGTCCTCGTGCTTCTCCAGGGCGGTGCGCAGGGGTTCGACCGTGTCGTGGTCCAGTTCGCCGAGCGGGACGACCACGACGGTGTCGCTCCCCCACGCGGACCGGACGTCGACCGTGAACCGGACCCGACGGGCGCTCGGCGGCTCCCCGCCGAACCCACTCCGCTCGCTGTCCATGCACGCCTCACCTTCACCGGGTGCATCCATTTTCTTCCATTTCCGGACGGCGTGCGAGGAGAACCGTCCCCCTCATGGCGCCGGGCGGTCGCCGTGCCGTGCGCCGTCCGGGTCAGAGCGCGGGCGGCGGCGGGGTCCAGCGGCTCTTCCGGGACACGCCCGTGTCGACGCCGTACTCCTTCCTCAGGTGCTCGGGGATGGCGTAGTGCATCACGCGGCCCCGGGTGAGCGTGGACAGCTCGAAGACCGACGTGAGGTGGCCGAGCCGGTCGAGCGCCCAGGCGGCGAACGGCGAGGCGTCCTCCACCGACTCCAGGACGCCCAGCAGCGCGGGCACGGCCTTCACGGCCGTGTCCCAGCGGCTGCGGGGCACGCCGAGCCAGTCGCCGCAGGTGTCGCCGACGAGGTGCCGGATGAGGGCGGAGACGACCGGGTCGAAGAAGGTGCCGGGGACGACCTCCTCGTACAGGTCGATCAGCTGGCGGGTGAGCACCACCCCCTCCTCGGAGGGGCCCATGTACCGCAGCAGGTACAGGTCGAGGTAGCGGCGCGCCTCGTCGAGCGTCTTCGGCACGGCCTCCTGGTCGACGCCGAGCATCGCGCCGACGACCCGCCAGGCGTAGTAGTACGCCTCCGCGCCCTCGGTGGACATGTGGATGCCGAGCCGGTGGAGGCTGTCCAGCACGAGCATCGAGAAGAACATCTGCCCGCCGATCATGTCCTCCTGGCAGATGGGCACGCCGTCGGCGGCGGTGTCCCAGCGGTCGGAGCGGATCAGGTGGTGGCGGATGGAGGCGTGCAGGAGGCGGACCTTCTGGGCGGCGGGGACGAACCGTCCGCCGGCCTCGAAGGCGTCGGGCCGAATGAGGTAGACGGTGAACTGGCCGGTCTCGGCCATCCGCTTGCTCGGGTAGCGCAGGCCGTGGGTGGCGGAGAGCAGCCGGGCCACGCGCGGGACGACGTAGCAGGCGGGCATGGCGGCGAAGGAGAGGGCGGTGTTGATGTGGACGTTGTTGTCGGTGAAGAAGAGCCGGGCCTTCTCCATCTCGTTCCAGTCCACCCAGGCGGGCGGGACGGCGGTGGCCTCCAGGTACTCGCGGGCCACCTCGGGGAGGCCGGCGGGCAGCTCCTGGCCGGAGACCGAGACGTACCGCATGAGGGAGTTGAAGAGGCCGACCTCGCCGCGCTCGAAGAGGGTCGCGACGACCGCGTCGGCGAGCTCGTCGCCGCTGTGGCGCAGGGCGTCGAGGGACGCCTCGGTGGGCGTGGTGGTGGTCACGGGTGCGCTCCAGGGTCGGGTGGGGTGGGTGCGGGGGCGGTCGGGGGCGGTGCCGGGTGGGGTGGCGTGGGGTGAGCCAGGCGGGGCCGGCGTTCAGTGGTGGCGGACGGCGGCGCGGTGGGCCAGGTCGGTGAGGGCGCGGCGGGCGGGGCCGGGCAGGTCGAGCTCGTCCAGGGCGCGGACGGCCTCCTCGACGCGGCCGGCGATCATCCGCTCGACGCGGGCGGGCGCGCCGAGTTCGGCCATGAGGGCGCGGACCTCCCGCAGCGCGTCGTCGTCGGGCGGCGCGTCGTCGGCGAGGGTCCGGCGCAGCAGCTCGCGCTGGGCGGGGCCGGCGGCGCTCCAGGTCTCGGCGAGCAGCACGGTGGGCCGGGCGGTGCGGAGGTCGTCGAGCGGGGCCTTGCCGGTGCGGGCCGGGTCGCCGAAGAGGCCGAGCAGGTCGTCGCGGAGCTGGAACGCCTCGCCGAGCGGCAGTCCGTACCGGGACAGTCCCTCGCGCAGCGCGGCGGGGGCGCCGGCGAGCAGGGCACCGAGGAGGACGGGCTGTTCGACGGTGTACTTGGCGGTCTTGTAGCGGACGACCTTGAGGGAGGTGCCGGTGTCGGGGAGGCCGCCGGTGTGCAGGATCTCCAGCGCTTCGCCGGCGACGAGTTCGCGGGCGAGGGCGGCCCACAGCGGGCGGCCCCGGGAGAGGTACGCGGCGGGCAGCCCGGACTCGGTGTAGAGGCGGCCCGCGAGGGCCATCAGGTGGTCGCCGAGGAGCAGCGCGAGCGCGCGGGCCGCCGCGCGGGGGCGCCGGCGGGGGTGCGGCAGGGCGGCGAAGGCGTGGTGGGCGGTGGGGCGGCCGTGCCGGAGCGGACTGTCGTCGATGAGGTCGTCGTGGACGACGGCGGCGGCGTGCACCAGTTCCATGGCGGCGGCGGCCCGCATCAGGGCGTCGCTGTCGGGCTGTCCGGCGGCGCGCCAGCCCCAGTAGCAGAAGGCGGCGCGGAGCCGTTTGCCGTGCCGGGCGGTGGCGCGCAGGGCCGCGGCGAGCGGGTCGAGGGCGTCGTCGACGGCGAGGAGTTCCCGGGCCTCCTCGTCGAGGAAGCCGGCGAGGACGGTGTCCGTGCGGGTCTTGAACGCCTCCGGCGCCCAGACGTCACTCATCGCCGGTCGCCGCGGCGGCGGCCCGGCGGGCGGCGGCTTCGCGGGCCAGGACCTCCATGTGGGCGAGGCCGCCGGTGCCGTCCCCGCTCGGGGTGAGCCGGTCGAGGGCGATCCGGCCGCGGGCGCGGAGGTCGGCGGCGGCGTCCTGGGCGATGTCCCCGGCGTCGGCCCGGCCGAGGAGGGAGCGGAGCGTGCCGGCGGCGGTGCCGACGGCTCCGACGACCAGGTCGGCGACTCCGGCGGCGAGCAACAGGGCCTGTCCGTCGGGGCGTTCGCCCCGGTCGGTGCGGTGGGTCATGCCGTCCGGCTCCTGGAGGAAGGGGGGTGGTGGGGCGCCCTGGGGGGACGCGTACCGGGCCAGGATGGACCACGGACGGGGAGGCGCCGGCCGCCCGCTCACTCGTTCAGGTGATCATGGTCGGGAGTTCGAGCCGGGCGGACCGGCGGTGGGGTGGGGTGGAACTTTCCGCGGTGGCCGTGGAGTTGACTTGTCATGACCAGAGGACTCGTGGGCCGGTCGTGGAGTCCGCCGCGGCCCGGCGCGTACCGCCGCGCGCTCGGGGCCGCCGCCGCGGTCTGCGCCGCGGCGTCGCTGGCGGCCGGCTGCCAGGCGGGGCCGGGCCGGATCTGCACGCTGATCGGGGCCGACTCCGGAGTGTCGGTGTCCTGGGACCCCGCGGCCTACCCGGAGGGCGCGCTCTTCCGGCTCTGCGCCAACGACGCGTGCCGGGAGCACGCGTCGCTGCGGGAGGACCCGTTCGGCTCGCTCCAGGTGCCGTTGCCGGAGGAGGACGGGCCCCGGGAGGTGACGGTGCGCCTGGCGGTGACCGACCCGGCCCAGGGCGGCCGGGTGGTCCACGACGGCGGCACACGGGTCACCCTGCGCAAGGTCACCCCGAACGGGGAGGGCTGCGGACCCACCGTCTGGCAGGCGGGGGTCCGCGCCGATCCCCGCCGGGGCGTGGCGCCGGCGGAGTGACGTGACGGGGTCATGTGCTCCGTACGCGGCCGCCGGTGCTACGGGACCCAGTGGTTGCCGGTGACCGTGATCATCACCTGGAGCTGGATGCTGGCGGAGAAGTAGCTGCCGGTGTCGATCGGGGTGGCGAGCATCTTGTTCCACAGCGCGTCGAGCCACGCCTGGCTGCCGGGGTCGGTCATGGCGGCGACGGCGAAGGGCGCGAAGAAGGCGGCTTCGCTGCCGGCGGAGATCTGGGTGCCGTTGAGCTTGTAGCCGATGGCGATCTTGTTCGGGTCGCCTCCGGTCTTGCCCTTGATCCAGCTGTTCATCTTCCGCGCCGCGGCGAGGGACTTGGTGTCGCCGCTGGTGACGGCGTCGTCGCCGATGCGCCAGGGGGTGCGGCAGGCGTTCCACCAGTACTGGCCGTCGTTCGGGTCCTCCAGGACCTGGTTCGGGGCCGGCTTGGGGCTGGTGGCGGTGTCGACGACGAAGTCGGGGAGGAGTCCGGTGGCGGGGGCGTAGCCGGACTGGAGGCCGGCGATCTGCGTCTGGTGGGCGGTGCGGACGGCGTCCCAGGTGGTGTCGCCGGTCGCGGCGCGGAAGGCGCGGAAGTGGTCGACCATCCAGTCCGAGGTGCGGGAGATGTAGTAGTACTGGTCGCCCGCGCTGGACCAGTCGCCGAGCTTGAGCAGCTTGGTGGTCGGGTTCAGCTCGTCCTTCTTGATGGCCGCGATGTGCTTGAGCGCGAGCGCCTTGTAGTCGTACGTGCCGCCGCTGCCCCACTGCTTGTCGGCGAGGAGGAGGCCGTAGGCGACGTCCATGTCGCCGTCGGTGGCGCCGTCCCCGCCGTTGACGCTGCGGCAGTTGACGTCCTGCTCGGCGGCGAGGAGGTCGGGGTTGATGGAGGACGGGTGGTCGAGCTTCCACTTCACCAGGCCGTCGAAGATCTTCTTCGCGTCGGGGTCGGCGCCCGCCATGGTGGCGGTCACGACCATGCCGTAGCCCTGCGCCTCGGCGACGTACGGGTGGTCGGCGTCGGGCGAGATGACCTGGTACCAGCCGTTGCCGCAGTTCTGCCGGACGAAGGCGGACTTCCAGCGCTGGTAGTAGTCGACGACCTTCTGGTCGAGCGCGGCCTGGGTGCCGGAGGGCCGGAGCATGCCGGCCGCGTAGGGCTTGAGGTGGCTGCCGAAGGGGACGGCGGGGCCGGTGCCGCCGCCCGTGCCGGTCGGCGAGCCGTAGACCTGGAACTCCCAGAGCGAGTAGCCGTACGGGGTGCCGCGCACGGTCCCGTACACGCGGACGTACCGGCCGGTGCCGGAGACCGCGAGGTCGTCGACGGCGCCGTCGCCGGTCGTCGTCGTGTAGAGGTCGGTCCAGGTGGTGCCGTCGGCGGAGGTCTGGACGCGGTACGTCTTCGCGTACGCGGCCTCCCAGTCGAGCCGCACCCGGGACAGGGTGTGCTGGGCGCCGAGGTCGACGCGGATCCACTGGGGGTCGACGCCCTCCAGGCTGGCCCAGCGGGTGGCGGTGCTGCCGTCCACGGCGAGGCCGGGGGCGAAGCCGGAGCCCTCCACGGACGAGGAGGTCGCCGGCTTGCCCGCGGAGACGAGGCCGTCGGCGGCCTCGGCGTCGGCTCCGGGCAGGAGGGAGAGCGGCAGGGCCAGCAGGGCGGCGGCGAGCGCGAGCGGGAGGAGGCGGCGGGGGGTGCGGCGGCGCCGGAAGGGGGTGGCGGGGACGGCCGTTGGGGGCCGGCCGGCGCGGTGGGCGGTGGAGTGCGGGGGTGCGGCGTGCGGGGCGGCGGCGTGCGGGGTGACGGGGCTGGGGGTGGCGGTGCTCGGGGTGGCACTTCGCGCGCGGATGGATCGTCGGCGCATGACAACTCCCTTTCTCTTCACGGCCATCGCTCGTTAGGAAACGTTCCTAACCATCGGCGCGCCGAGCGTAGAGAGCGCCGGGGGCCCCGCGCAAGACCTCTGCGCGGGGCCCCCGTCGAGTCGGCCAGAAACTACCGGGGCGGTGCCAGGGCCCGTGCCAGCGCGGTGGCGAAGCCGTCCGGGTTGTCGAGCATCATGTTGTGGCCGGCGCCCGGCACTTCGAGCACGGGCACGCCCATCGCCGCCGCCTGCTCCGCGGCCGGGTCCGGCAGGCTCTTCTCGCCGACCAGGAACGCCCGGGGCAGCGTGAGCGCGGCGAGCAGGTCACCGGCCTCGGGGTCGCCGCCCTCCACGAGCGCGACGGCGCAGCGGTGCACGGCCCGCGGGTCGGCGAGCCGCAGCCGCGCCGCGTAGTCGGCGCGGTCGGCGAGGGCGAGCATCCTGGCGAACCCGCCGCGGACGAAGTCCTCCTCCCGCTGGCGGGCCACCGGTGTGCTGAACGCGCCTCCGCCCGCGTACAGGTTGGGCTCCGCGACCACCAGCCGGGCGATCCGGCCGGGCCGGGCCGCGGCCAGGTGGAGGGCGACGGCGCCGCCCATGGAGTGGCCGACGAGGTGGACGCCGGTCAGGTCGAGGTGGTCGAGGAGCGCGGCCACGGCGGCGGCCTGCCCCTCGGGCCGGTAGTCGAAGTCGGCGGGGCGGTCGCTCAGCCCGTGGCCGAGCAGGTCCACCAGCAGGGCGCGCCCGCCGGCGAGCGCCGGGTGGGTCGCGATGTGCGCGAAGTCGGAGGCGGCGGTGCAGCCGAGCCCGTGCAGGTAGACGCGGACGGGTCCGTCGCCGGGGAGGTCGATCCAGCGCAGGTACGCCCGCCGGTCAGCCAGGAACAGTTCTCTCATGCGCCCCACCCTAGGGAGGCGGGGCGGAGCCCCACATACGCCTGGGCTACGGTGGCCTTCCATGGCATCGAGCACCGCACTCTGGTCCTTCGCGCTCGTCGTGGGACTCCTCACCCTCACCCCCGGCCTCGACTCGGCCCTGATCCTCCGCACGGCCGCGCTCGGCCACCGGACCCGGGCCTGGGGCGTCGTCCTCGGCATCCAGACCGGCACCCTGATCTGGGGCGCGCTGACCTCGCTGGGCGTGACGGCCCTGCTGACCGCCTCCCAGCTCGCGTACGAGATCCTGCGCTGGGCGGGCGCCGCCTATCTGCTGTGGATGGCGGCGCGCATGATCGCCGAGACGTTCCGGCGGGACGGCTCCGGGGCGCACGCGGAGGTGGAGGCCGGCGGTGCGGACACGCTCGCCGGCGGCTGGCGGCAGGGCACGCTGACGAACCTCCTCAACCCCAAGGTCGGCGTCTTCTACGTGGCGGTCCTGCCGCAGTTCATCCCCGCCGAGGCGCCGCACTTCGCGATGGGCCTCGCGCTGACCTCCGTCCACGTCGTCCTCGGCATGCTCTGGTCGACGGTCCTCATCGCGTCCGCGACCGCCCTCGGCGCCTGGCTCCGCGGCCCCCGCGCCCGCCGCGTCCTGGACCGGGTCACCGGCACGGTGATCGGCGCCTTCGCGGTACGCCTCGCCGTCAGCGACTGACCTCCCGGCTCCGGCGCGGCAGCGCGGCCCTCAGGGCGTCGGCGGCGCCGGGCGGAACCTCGCGGCCCCTCCGGCGGCGGTCCCGGCCGCCGGGCGGCGCGGGGCCGCCACCGGAGGGGCCGGGCCGGTGCGCGGCTACTTGTACTCGGCGAGCTGGATGAGGTTGCCGCAGGTGTCGTCGAGGACGGCCGTGGTGACCGGGCCCATCTCGACGGGGGGCTGGGTGAAGCGGACGCCGAGGGCGGTGAGGCGGGTGTGCTCGGCGCGGACGTCGTCGACGGCGAAGGAGGTCGCCGGGATGCCGTCGGCGACGAGGGCCTGCTTGTACGGCGGGACGGCGGGGTGGCCGGAGGGCTCCAGGACGAGCTCGGTGCCGTCGAGGGCCTCCGGGGAGACGACGGTGATCCAGCGGTCCGCGCCGATCGGGACGTCGTGCTTCAGCACGAAGCCGAGCACGTCGGTGTAGAAGCGGAGCGCCTTGTCCTGGTCGTCGACGAAGACGCTGGCCAGGTTGATCCTCATGGGGTGTCCTCCGGGGGTGCGGGGGTGAGCCATCGCGTGACGATGTGCTGCAGGGGGCGGGGGTCGAGGTCGTGGAACTTGTAGCGGCCCTCGCGGCGGGGCGTGACCAGGCCGGCGGACTCCAGCACGGCCAGGTGCTGGCTGACCGCCTGCCGGGAGAGGGCGAGGCCGTGCCGGGTCGCCAGCCGGGCGCATATCTCGAAGAGCGACTGTCCGTTGCGTTCGGTCAGCTCGTCGAGGATCACCCGGCGCGTCGGGTCGGCGAGCGCCTTGAACAGATCCTCCTCCATGCCGCCACGATAGGCAAGTCGCCACTTGCCTATCAAGCGCGGCGCGCGGGACCGCATCTCCCGTCCCCCTGCCGCTGTCGGACCCGCCGCCTAAGGTGGTCGGCACCACCGCCCACCCTGACGAGGGAGACACACCTTTGAGCACGGCCCAGCGGAACGGCGCGCCGTCGTCTGCCGCGCACCTCGCCGACAGCCACGAACGGATCCGCGTGCTCGGCGCGCGCGAGAACAACCTCAAGGACGTCAGCGTCGAGATCCCGAAGCGCCGGCTGACGGTGTTCACCGGGGTCTCCGGCTCCGGCAAGAGCTCGCTGGTCTTCGACACGATCGCCGCCGAGTCGCAGCGGCTGATCAACGAGACGTACAGCGCCTTCGTCCAGGGATTCATGCCGACGCTGGCCCGTCCGGACGTCGACGTGCTCGACGGGCTGACCACCGCGATCATCGTCGACCAGCAGCGGATGGGCGCCGACCCGCGCTCCACCGTCGGCACCGCCACGGACGCCAACGCGATGCTGCGGATCCTCTTCAGCCGGCTCGGCACCCCGCACATCGGCTCGTCGCGGGCGTTCTCCTTCAACATCCCGTCGGTGAGCGGCGCGGGGGCGGTCACCGTCGAGCGCGGCGGCCGGACGGTGAAGCAGAAGGCGAGCTTCCAGATCACCGGCGGCATGTGCCCGCGCTGCGAGGGCCGGGGCCGGGTCTCGGACATCGACCTGGCGGAGCTGTACGACGACAGCCTGTCGCTCGACGAGGGCGCCCTCACCATCCCCGGCTACACGGCGGACAGCTGGTACGGGCGCACGTACCGCCTCTCCGGTCTGCTGGACCCGGCGAAGCCGATCCGGAAGTACACCCGGCGCGAGCTGGACACGCTGCTGTACAAGGAGGCGACCCGGGTCAAGGTCGAAGGGGTCAACGTCACGTACGAGGGCCTGATCCCGAAGCTCCAGAAGTCGTTCCTGGCGAAGGACGTCGAGTCGCTGCAGCCGCACATCCGGGCCTTCGTGGAGCGCGCCACCACCACCCAGGTCTGCCCGGACTGCGACGGCACCCGGCTCAACGAGGGGGCCCGCTCCTCGAAGATCAAGGGCATCAGCATCGCCGACGCCTGCGCGATGCAGATCAGCGACCTGGCCGCGTGGGTGCGCGAGCTGGACGACCCGTCGGTGGCGCCGCTGCTGGAGTCGCTGCGCCAGACGCTGGACTCCTTCGTGGAGATCGGCCTCGGCTATCTGGCGCTGGACCGGCCGGCGGGCACCCTGTCGGGCGGCGAGGCGCAGCGCGTCAAGATGATCCGGCACCTCGGGTCGTCGCTCACGGACGTCACGTACGTCTTCGACGAGCCGACGGCGGGGCTGCACCCGCACGACATCCAGCGGATGAACGAACTGCTGCTGCGGCTGCGGGACAAGGGCAACACGGTGCTGGTCGTCGAGCACAAGCCGGAGACGATCGCGATCGCGGACCACGTGGTGGACCTGGGGCCGGGCGCCGGCAGCGGCGGCGGCACGATCTGCTTCGAGGGCACCCTGGAGGGGCTGCGCGCCAGCGGGACGGTGACCGGGCGGCACCTGGACGACCGGGCGTCGGTGAAGGAGACGGTGCGGTCGGCGACCGGCGTGCTGCCGATCCGCGGCGCGACCGCCAACAACCTGCGGAAGGTGGACGTCGACCTGCCGCTCGGCGTCCTCACGGTGGTCACCGGTGTCGCCGGCTCCGGCAAGAGTTCGCTGGTGCACGGTTCGATCCCGGCGGACGCGGGCGTGATCTCGGTGGACCAGAGCCCGATCCGCGGCTCGCGGCGCAGCAACCCGGCGACGTACACGGGGCTCCTGGACCCGATCCGCAAGGCGTTCGCGAAGGCCAACGGCGTCAAGCCGGCGCTGTTCAGCGCCAATTCGGAGGGTGCCTGCCCGACGTGCAACGGCGCGGGCGTCACGTACACCGACCTGGCGATGATGGCCGGTGTGGCCACCACCTGCGAGGAGTGCGAGGGGCGCCGGTTCCAGGCGGCGGTGCTGGAGTACAAGCTCGGCGGGCGGGACATCAGCGAGGTCCTGGCGATGCCGGTGTCCGAGGCGGTGGAGTACTTCGGCGCGGGCGAGGCCCGGACCCCGGCGGCGCACCGGATCCTGGAGCGGCTGGTGGACGTCGGCCTCGGCTACCTCACGCTGGGGCAGCCGCTCACGACGCTCTCCGGCGGCGAGCGGCAGCGGCTGAAGCTGGCGACGCACATGGGCGACAAGGGCGGGATCTACGTGCTCGACGAGCCGACCACGGGACTCCACCTCGCCGACGTGGAGCAGCTGCTGGCGCTGCTCGACCGGCTGGTGGACGCGGGGAAGTCGGTGATCGTGGTCGAGCACCACCAGGCCGTGATGGCGCACGCCGACTGGATCGTGGACCTCGGTCCTGGCGCGGGCCACGACGGCGGCCGGATCGTCTTCGAGGGGACGCCGGCCGACCTCGTCGCCGCGCGCTCGACGCTCACGGGCGAGCACCTGGCGCAGTACGTGGGCGCCTGATCAGCCGCCGCCGGCCGCCGGCCCTCCGAGCAGCTCCCGGAGCGGGACGAGGGCCGGTGGTGCGGCGGCCACCACGGCGGCGACGGCGGCGCGTCCGTGGTCCGTCCACTCGGTGAGCCGGCGGGCGTCCCCCGGCTCCGGCGGGCCCGCCTTGCAGCGGGCCTCCGCGCGGACCCAGGCGCGCAGGAGCGCCGGGCCCGGGTCGGGGCGGGCGGTCGCCTCGCGCAGCTCGGCCGCGGGCAGCAGGCGGCGGAGGACGGAGAGGGGGCCGGGGCGGCGGGCGGCCGGTTCGACGTCGACGCCGACCGCGCCCGACCCGGCCGCCGCGGCCACCAGGCCGTCGGCGTGGCTGTAGCTGAGGCCGAGCCCGGGACGGCCGGGGAGGTACGGGCGGCCGTGCCCGTCCCGGCCGCACTCCGGGCACCGCTGGGCCCACAGCCCGCGCTCGCCCGGGGGCCGGCCGGCGGCGCGGGCGGCGCAGAGCCGGGCGAGGAGGCGGGCGGCGAGGACGTCGTCGCGGCGGGCCGGGAGGCGGACGGCGGCGAGCCGGCGGTGCTCCCAGGGAGCGAGCAGGTGGGGTCCGTGGCCCGGGTGGTCGAGGACCTCCCGGGTGGTGGCGACGACCGCGAAGGCGCCGGGGGTCACGTGCTGGGGGTGAGGAAGCGTTCCCGGACGCGGGCGAGGGTGCGGAAGTCGTCGATGGTGACCTCCTGGAGGTCGATCGACGCGCCGGAGATCTCCTCCAGGAGGTCGATGAACTCCAGGAAGTCCATGGAGTCGATGAGCCGGGCCTCGATGAGGTCCTCGTCGGTGTCGATCGGCCCGTCGAGGCCGGGGTTCTTCTCGTGGAGCCAGGCGGCGACGCGTTCCATGGGGTGGTTCTCCGGTCCTTTCGGGGCGGGTGGGCGCGGGGGTGCGGCGGGGCGGCGGCTCCGGTCCTCGGGAGGCCGGTGCTTCCGGGGAGGTGTCAGGGGGCGGCGGCGCGGAGGCGGTCGAGGGCCTGTTCGGGGCCGCCGTGGGCGAGGAGCAGGGCGTGCACCCAGCGCTCGACGCCGAAGGCGACGCAGGCGCTGTAGGCGGGGCCGTGGTCGCCGGCGCGGATGCCGAGGCGTTCGCCGAAGAAGTTGCGGTGGCGGTTGACGGAGGCGACGGCCGTGCCGTCGGGCGCGCTGTACTCGTGCTTGACGGGGTCGAGGGCCGTCAGCCGGGCCCGGGAGCCGCCCTTGTCGTAGAAGGGGTCGTCGGCGGTGGCGCGGGTGAGGACGAGGCCGAGGCGTGCGGCGGTCTCCTCGACGAACGCGCCGCCGCGTTCCAGGTGTTCGAGAGCGCCTTCCTTGGTGCCGAGGTAGACGACCTCGCGCATGTGGAAGCCCCAGAGGCGGCGCAGGCCGTCGTAGTGGGTCTCGTTGCGGAAGCAGCGGCCGGCGGCGGAGAGCCGCAGGCCGTCGGCGCCGACGTCGGCGCCCTCCAGGGAGAGCAGCAGTCCGTAGCAGGTGGCGGAGGGGAGGACGTAGCCGGTGGGTTCCAGGGGGCGGCCGGCCGGGGTCTGTCCGGCGGCGAGGGCATCGTACGCGTCGGGGGTGAACCGTCCGGCGGAGACGCCGAGATGGGGGAAGTTGCGGAAGTAGTCGAGGCGGGCGAGGGCGTCCGCGGCGAGCAGCGGCGGCCCGGTGACCTCGGGGGCGGAGAGCCGGGCGGCGAGGCCGGCGAGCAGCGCGTCGAGGCCGCGCAGCAGGGCGGTGTGGGCGGGGTCCAGCGTGAGGAGTCCCGGGCCGGGGCCGCGGAGTCCGGGGACGGGCGGGATGGTGGCGCTGGTTGTGCTCATGGAACCGTTCCCTCTCGGCGTGGGCGGTCGGTCTCGGGCCTGATCCGGTGCGCCGGGGCGGTCGGTCCCCGGGGCGCGGACGGTGCGGGCGCGGGCCGCCGCCGCCCGTGGGGGTACGGGCGGGGCCCTGCTCGCGGTCGCCGTCGACCGGGGCGCGGTGGTCGGGCCGGACCGGGGGGTCGGGTCGGTCACGGCGCCGCGCAGTGGGGACAGTAGGCCAGCCACCCGAGGGTTGTCTAGACCAAAGATCCGGCGCCAACTCGACGCCGTGCGGCTGGAATTCGGCGGCGCGGCCGACACGCGGGGCATACCGGCGGGTCACTTGACACCGGCGATGGTCTACACCAATTCTGTCCCTCGTCCCCGCGGTCCCCCACCGTCGCCAGGTCCGCGCCCCTTCCCGCCGCGCCCCGCTCCCGCACGCCCGCCGTGCCCCGCTCCCGCCACGCTCCCCCACGCCCCGCCGTGCCCCGCTCCCCACGCCCGCACGCCGTCCGACCCCACGCCTGGAGGGACCTTGACCACGCCCCCCGCCCCCGCCGTCCCGCGCCGCCCGCGCACCCCGTACCTGCACCGGGCGGCCACCGAACGCCCCTACTTCAGCGCCGACGGCGAGTCCTACCTCGCCGCGACGACCCTGCGCGAGCTGCGGAAGACCCGGCCGCTGCGGGTGCTGTCCGAGGAGGACTTCGCGCACTGGCAGACGTACGGCCATGTCATCGTGCGCGAGGCGATCCCGGCCGCCGCCGCCCGCCGGCTGCTCGACTTCACCTGGGACTTCCAGGGCCTCGACCCGGACCGGCCCGACAGCTGGTACGAGGACCGGCCGTTCCGCTCCGCGCTGGACCGGCAGCTGCACGTGTACGGCTTCGTCGAGGCGTACCATCACCAGCTGCTGTGGGACAGCCGCCAGTCCCAGCGGGTCTACGACGCCTTCGTGGACGTCTGGGACTGCGAGGAGCTGTGGGTGACCCTCGACCGGCTCAACCTCAACCCGCCCAACGTCCGCAACCGCGACCGGGCCCTCATCGAACCCACCGACCGGGGCTTCGACATCGAGCTGCACTGGGACATCGACACCACCCTCGGCGTGCCGCCGCAGCGCGTGCAGGGCATCATCGCCCTCAACGACACCACGCCGGAGACCGGCGGCTTCCAGTGCGCCCCCGAGCTCTTCCGCCGCTTCGAGGAGTGGAAGCTCGGCCGGCCCGCCGACCGCGACCCGGTCCGCCCCGACCTGGACCGCGCCGCGTACCCCGTCGTCCGCCCCGAACTGCACCCCGGCGACCTGCTGATCTGGAACGGCCTGCTCGCCCACGGAGTGGCCCGCAACACCTCCGCGGACGGGGTCCGCGCGGTGCAGTACCTGTCGATGATGCCCGCCCTGGAGGAGCACGCGAAGCTGCGCCGCTCCCGCGTCGAGTCCTGGCGGCACCTGCGCACCCCGCGCTGGAACCGCACCCTCGTCGGCGACCCCGTCCTGCACGAGTCCCAGCGCTACCCCACCGCCGCGCTCACCCCGCTCGGCGAACGGCTGCTCGGCCTCACCTCCTGGCACGAGGAGCCCGCCGGCCCGGCCGCACCCACCGGGGAGTCCGTGTGCGCCGCGTCTGCCTGACCCTGCCCACCCACCGCGCCTGTACGGCGACGATCGCGGCGGTCGCCGAGGAAGCCGCCTACGGCGCCCGGGAGTTCGGTGCCGAGGTGCACCTGCTGGTCCTGGACTCCTCCGCGTCCGCCGACCTCGCCGCCCACCGGGCCGCGGTCGCCGCCCTGCCGCCCGCCCCCGGAGTCGTCGTCCACCACCTCGACGAGGACGACCAGCGCGCCTTCCTCCGCGCCGTCCTGGCCACCGCCGGACTCCCCGGGGCGGACCGGCTGCTCGACCTGATGCTGCCGGCCGGCGTGTCGTACGGCGCCTGCACCAACCGCGCCTTCCTGCTGGCCGAGGCGCTGGGGTGCGCCTCGGTGCACCGCCGCGACTCCGACAGCCGCTACCAGCTCCGCGACGGCGCACCGGTCTTCCCGATCCACCACGAGCTGACGGCCCTCGGCCGGCGCGCCGCCGACCTGACCGGCACGGTCGGCCGCAGCCGGCTCGACCCCGCCTGCGCCGACCGCACGGTCGTCCTCGCCGGCGCCTCCTTCATCGGCGCGCCGTCCGTGGACGTCGCCGAGCTCCGCGCCCGCGACCCGGAGGCGTACCGCGAGGTCGTCGGCCTGTCGGTGTCCTCCCGCCATCCGGAGATCTGGCGCCGGAACCTGATCGACGAGGCGTTCCGCGGCGCCGGCACCGCCCCCTTCACCACCGACCTCACCACCCTGACCCTGGTCAGCCCCACCCGCGTCGACATGTGCAACGTGGCCCTCGGCCGCGAGGTGTACGGCCGGGTGCCGCTGCCGCCCGCCCCCGACACCATCGGCACCGACTACTTCCTGCTGCACCTCGTCCACAGCGCCCGGCTGCCCGGCGTCCTGCACAACCGGCACATCGTCAACTACCACACCGGCGAACGGCGTTCGGACGACGGCTTCCTCGCGTACCAGCTCCGCTTCGCCAAGTACCTGCTCGCCACCGCCCACCTGGACGCGGTGTACGCGGGCCTGTCCGCGGCCGGCGACGCGCTCCTCGACCCCGCCGGCCGCCTCCGGCCCGCCGCCGTCGCCGCGCTGGTCCGCGACAGCACCCTGATCGACCCGGCGGGCAACGAGGAACGGCTCGACGTCCTGGACCGCCGCTACCGCTCCCTCGGCGGCCGGTACGCCACCGCCGCCGGCCTGTTCGCCGCGCGCCGCGCGCGCCTGATCGCCGAAGCCCGCGCCGGCATGGCGGACTTCGCCCTGCTCGTCGACGCCTGGGCCGCCCTGACCACACACGCGAAAGGCACCCCCGTGACCCGTCCGCCCGGTCCCCGCACCGCGCCCGTCCCGGCCGTGACGCCATGACGGCCGTCACCGCGCCGGACGGCGTCACCGGCTCCCGCACCCTCACCGTCCGCTACACCGGCGCCGCCTCCCGCCGGGGCCCGGTCACCATGGGCCAGGCGAACATGATCCGCTGCATCCTGCGCGACGAGCCCGGCACCATCAACATCCACGACGTATGGCCGGTGCCCGACGGCACCGGCATGGACCGGGCGCTCGACGCCCTCGCCGCGCTCACGGTCCGCCACGAGGCCCTGCGCACCACCTTCCCGGACGCGGAGGGCGGCGGCCCCTCCCCCGGCGAGCAGGTCGTGTCCGCCGAGGGGGCGTTCACCGTCACCGTCCTCGACCACGACCGCCTCCCCGAGGACACCGACGCGTACGCCGAGGCGGTGGCCCGGGCCGCCCGGGAGACCCGCTTCCGCCTCGACCTCGACTACCCGCTGCGGCTGCGGATCCTCGCCCGCGCCGGCCTGCCCGTCCGCGTCGCGCTCGCCGCCAGCCACGCGGTCACGGACGGCAGCGCCCTCGGCGTCCTCCGCGACGAATGGCTCGCGCTCCTCGCCGGCGAGACGCTGCCGCCGGTCACCGCGCTCACCCCGCTCGACCTCGCCGCCGAGGAGCACAGCCCGGCCGGACGCCGCAAGTCGACGGCTTCCCTGGCCCATTGGGAACGCGTGCTGCGCACCGGCCCCCAGGCGATGTTCGCCGAGGACGGCGCCGCCGGCACCGAGACCGACACCCCGGTCCTCACCCTCCGCTCCGCGCGCGGCGCCCGCGCCCTCGCCGCCGCGGCCCGGCGCACCGGCGCGCTGCCCGGCACGGTGCTGCTCACCGCCTGGTGCCTGCTCACCGCCCACCGCGCCGGCCAGTCCGTCTGCGTCGCCGCCGTCCCCACCTCGAACCGCTTCCTGCCGAAGCTGGCCCGCTCCGTCGGCACCCTGTCCCAGGACGCGCTCCTGGACCTCGACGTGCGCGCCCCGTCGTTCGACGCGCTCCTCGCCAGGGCGTGGGGCGCGGCCATGAACGCGTACCGGCACAGCCGTTTCGACGCGCTCGACCTGTGGGAGCTGATCGGCCGGGTGACGACCGAGCGCGGCAGCCAGTTCGCCCGCGACGCCGTCTACAACGACATCAGCGCCCTGCCGGCCACCCTCGCCGGGGCCGCCGCCCCCGACGGGGACGCCCCGGAACTCGAACTCGCCTGGGGCGGGGGCCAGTCGCTGCCGACCCGCCTGCTGACCTTCGTGTACGAGACGGAGCCGGTCCTCCGCCTGGCGACCTGGGCCGACCCGGCGCTGTTCCCCCGGGCGGCTGCCGAGGAGCTGGTCACGGGCCTGGTCCGGCTCCTGGAGGCCGTCGCTCGGGCCGACGTGCCGCTGGACGCGCCGGGGCCGCTGACCGAGGCGACCGGGGTGCGTCCGGTGGCGCGCGGGCCGGAGTGGGTACGGGTGGACGGCTGCTGGATCCGTCCCGCCGCCGTGGCCGAGGCGCTGGCGGAGGCGCTGGACGGGCGTCCGGTGGAGGTGGCGGTGGGGGCGGCGGGCGAGGGCCCGCGCCTCACGGCGTACATCGGCGTCTCTTCGCGCGCCGGCGTGGAGGTGACGCCCGATCAGGCGCACGCGGCGTTGATGCGTCTGCTGCCGGGGCGTCCCGGGGTCCTGGCGCCGCACCGGTACGTGTTCGTCGACGGCCCGCCCCGGCAG
Source organism: Streptomyces sp. NPDC057854 (assembly GCF_042797055.1). Lineage (NCBI taxonomy): Bacteria > Bacillati > Actinomycetota > Actinomycetes > Kitasatosporales > Streptomycetaceae > Streptomyces > Streptomyces sp. NPDC057854. The sequence continues at coordinate 21,379 of NZ_JBHVMF010000034.1, read as the reverse complement.
CCCGCCGGGGCGCGGCGGATCCTCAGGGAAGGGACCGGCCGGACGCGCCGGGAGATGCCACATGACCACCGATGACACCACCGCGGCGCGGAAGGCCGGGCCGCTGCCCAGCCCGTGGCGGTCGCGTCGCTTCCGGCTCTTCTTCACCGCGCGCAGCGCCTCGCTGCTCGCCGACGGCATGCTCATGGTGTCGGTGACGACGTCGGTCCTCGGCTCCGGGTTCGGGGCGACCGGCGTGGGTTACGCGCTCGCCGCGTGGATGGCGCCGATCGTGCTGCTCATCCTCTTCGGCGGGGTGCTCGCCGACCGGTTCACGCCCCAGGTGATGATGGTCGGCGCGGACGCGGTCCGCGTGGTCGCGATGCTCGTCATGGCGGGGCTGTTCGCGGCGGGCGGGGTACGGCTCTGGCAGATCATGGCCCTGATGGCGGTGAGCGGCGCGGCGACCGCCATGTTCCAGCCGGGCCTGGCGAGCATCGTGCCGCGGGTCGCCGACGACATCCAGCGGGCCAACGCGCTGCTGCGGATCTCCGAGTCGATGGCCACGCTGATCGGGCCCGGCCTGGCCGGGTTCCTGGTCGCGTACGGCGACCGGGCCGTGTCGTTCGTGGTGATCGCGGGGGCGTACGCGGTCAGCGCGGGCGGGCTGCTGCCGCTGCGGGGGCTCGCCGCCGAGCGGGACGAGAGCGACGACCCGATGTGGCGGCGGCTCGCCACCGGCTGGCACGAGTTCCGGTCCCGGACGTGGCTGTGGGGCGTGATCTCGCTGTGGGCGGTGTACGGCCTGTTCGTCTTCGGGCCGTCGCTGCCGCTGGGCGCGGCGCTCCTCACCGAGCAGCACGGCGCGACCGGCTACGGCTGGATCGCCTCGGCCGACGGTCTGGGCACGATCGTCGGCGGGCTGCTCGGCATGCGGGTCCGGCCGCGCCGGCCGCTGGTCGCGGGCGTGGTGGCGATGTTCTTCTTCGCGCTGAACCCGCTGGCTCCCGCTCTCGGCTGGAACTTCGCCCTCACCGCCGTCACCGGCATGGTGGCCGGCTGCGGCTTCGCCTTCTGGGGCGTGATGTGGGCGACGAGCGTGCAGTCGCACGTCCCGCTGGCGGTGCTGAGCCGGGTGTCGGCGTACGACATCGCCGGCTCGATCATGGTGATCCCGCTGGGGCGCGCCCTGGCCGGGCCGGTGGCGGACGACTTCGGCGCGGACCGGGTCCTGCTGTTCTCGTCGGCGGTCTCGTTCCTGCTGCTGGCCGCGATGCTGTGCGTCCCGGCCATCCGCCGCCTCCAGCGCCGCGACCATCCGGCGTCGTCCCCGGCGTCCCGCCCGGACGGGCGCCCGGCCCCGGCGCCGGCGGAGACGCCGGCGCCGTGAGCCCGGCGGCGGGGCGGCTCGCCGCCGCCGGCCGTCACTGCCAGTCGTCGTCCCAGGTCGGTTCCGTCTCGTCCTCGCCGAAGAACAGCGGCTCGTCCTCGGCGGCCGGAGCCGCGGCGCGGCGCGGCGGGGCCTGCTCGCGGGTGGCCGGAGGCGCGGCCGCGGCGCGGGCGGCGCGCTGGTCCGCCGCCTCGGAGACCTCGGGGACCGCGGGGCTCCGGGGGCCGGGGGCGGGCTCGGAGGCCGCGGCGCCCCCGGTTCCGGACGTGTGCGCGGCGAGCGCTTCCAGCAGGCTCTCGCCGTACTTGGCGAGCTTGGCCTCGCCGACGCCGCCGACCGTGCCGAGCTCGGCCACGGTCGTGGGGAGCGTCGTCGCGATCTCCCGCAGCGTCGCGTCGTGGAAGACCACGTACGCGGGCACGCCCTGCTCGCGCGCGGTCGCGGCGCGCCAGGCGCGCAGGGCCTCGAAGACGGGGACGGCGGCGGCGGGCAGGTCGACGGGGACGCGGGCCTTGCCGGACCGGCCGCCGCCGCTCTCCTTGCGGGGCGCCGCCGCCTTGGGGGCTTCCTTGCGCAGGTGCACCTGGCGCCGCCCGCCCAGCACGTCGCCGCTGGCCTCGGTGAGGACGAGGGTGCCGTAGTCGCCCTCGACGGCGAGCAGCCCCAGCGCGAGGAGCTGGCGGACGACGCCGCGCCACTCGGCCGTGCCGAGGTCCGCGCCGATGCCGAAGACGGAGAGGCGGTCGTGGTCGAACTGGATGACCTTGGCGGTCTTCTTGCCCTGGAGGATGTCGATGATCTGGCCGGCGCCGAACTTCTGGCGCCGCTCGCGGGCCAGCCGCCAGACGGTGGAGAGCAGCTTCTGCGCGGGGACCGTGCCGTCCCAGGACTCGGCGGGGGTCAGGCAGGTGTCGCAGTTGCCGCACGGCCCGGACTTCTGGCCGAAGTAGGCGAGCAGGCGGACCCTGCGGCACTCGACGGTCTCGCAGAGCGCGAGCATCGCCTCCAGGTGGGCGGCGAGGGCGCGCCGGTGCTGCTCGTCGCCCTCCGAGCCGTCGATCATCTTGCGCTGCTGGACGACGTCCTGAAGGCCGTACGCGAGCCAGGCGGTGGCGGGCTCGCCGTCGCGGCCGGCGCGGCCGGTCTCCTGGTAGTAGCCCTCGACGGACTTGGGCAGGTCGAGGTGGGCGACGAAGCGGACGTCGGGCTTGTCGATGCCCATGCCGAAGGCGATGGTCGCGACGACCACGACGCCGTCCTCGCGCAGGAACCGCGCCTGGTTGGCGGCGCGCGCGGCGGCGTCCATGCCCGCGTGGTACGGGATGGCGTCGATGCCGTGCTCGGCGAGGAAGGCGGCGGTCTTCTCCACGGAGGCGCGGGACAGGCAGTAGACGACCCCGGCGTCGCCGGCGTGCTCGGTGCGGATGAGGTCGAGGAGCTGCCGGGTCGGGTTGTTCTTGGGGACGATCCGGTACTGGATGTTGGGCCGGTCGAAGCTGGCGACGAAGTGCCGGGCGTCCTCCAGGCCGAGGCGGGTGGCGATCTCGCCGTGGGTGGCCTCGGTGGCCGTCGCCGTCAGCGCGATCCGCGGGACCTCGGGCCACCGCTCGTGCAGCAGGGAGAGGGCGAGGTAGTCGGGCCGGAAGTCGTGGCCCCACTGGGAGACGCAGTGCGCCTCGTCGATCGCGAAGACGGAGACCGTCCCGCGGTCGAGCAGCCGCTGGGCGCCCTCGGTGCGCAGCCGCTCGGGGGCCAGGTAGAGGAGGTCGAGCTCGCCGGCGAGGAACGCCTGCTCGACGGTCTGCCGCTCGTACGGGTCCTGCGTCGAGTTCAGGAAGCCGGCCCGGACGCCGAGCGCGTTCAGCGCGTCCACCTGGTCCTGCATCAGCGCGATCAGCGGCGAGATCACCACGCCCGTGCCGGGCCGCACCAGGGCCGGGATCTGGTAGCACAGCGACTTTCCGCCACCGGTCGGCATGAGCACGAGGGCGTCGCCGCCGGCCACGACATGCTCGATGATCTCCTGCTGCTCGCCCCGGAAGGAGCTGTAGCCGAAGACCCGGTGGAGCACGTCGAGGGCGTCGGAGGGGCGGTCGGTGCCGGGGGCGGAGGAGGAGGCGTCGGAGGAAGCGTCGATGAGGGCCACCCGAAAAGCCTAGCCGCCCGGGCACCCGCGCCGGGCCGCCCGCCGGAGCCTGTGGACAACGCTCCGTGACGGCCTCCGCGCGTCACCCTCCCGGGGGACAGCGGGGGCGGCGGCCTCGATACTGGGAAGGGCATCCCTCCTCCCCGAGAGAGAGGAACCGGCTCTCATGGCCCGGAACACCGCGAAAGCGCCGCACGAACCGGCGACGGTGACGGTGAAGGGGCGGGACATGCGGCTGCGGACCGTCGGATTCGTCCTGGTCGCCGCGCTCGCCGTCTGGTTCATCGCCGCCAACACCGGCTCCGTCACCGTCCGGCTCTGGATCCCGACGGTCACGCTGCCGCTCTGGACGGTCCTCACGGTCACGCTGCTGGTCGGCGTCGCCCTGGGTCTCGTCCTCGCCCGCCGCCGCGCCCGCCGCTGACGCCGGGCGGGGGCCTTCCCCTCCCGCAGCCCGGCTACGGCCTCGCGGACTCGCGGGTGAGGAGTTCCAGCAGGCCGGCGATCTCGTGGCCGGCCTCGGCGGGGTGACGGAAGGGGGCCTCCGGGTTGACGCTGTAGCGGTTGCGGCGTCCGTCGGCCGCGCGGCCCCGGGTCAGGTACCCCCCTTCCTCCAGGTCGGCGACGATCGCCTGGACGGTCCGCTCGGTCACTCCGCAGCGGGCGGCCACCTCGCGGAGGCGCACCTCCGGATCGCGGGCGACGGCCAGCAGCACGCGTGCGTGGTTCGTCAGGAAGGTCCACCCCGCCTGACCCTTTCCGTTCGCTCCCATACTCGTCCCCTGCCCCCCATCCACGCGGATCATGCGAAATGTCTTTCGTGTAAATATTGACGCATTTCCTACCAAAGCGGACACTCAAGGGTGAGAGTCCTCGTGACGACCTGAACCGACCGGAGCACCACATGAGCCGCGAACTCGTCCGCCGGGTGCAGATCGTGCTCGCCGACGCCGGTTACGGCCCCGACAGCGGCATCACCGCGCAGAGCGACGGCGTGGCCGTCATCGTCGCCTGGCATCCGGACCCGCTCATCCGCCCCACGATCGCGGCGCACGCGTCCGACCCCGACGTCCATGCCGTCGCCGAGATCAGCGGCATCCGCAACGCCCTGGAGCAGGCGCTGACCAGCGTCTTCCTGGCCGCCGGCCTCACCCCGCTCGCCCAGCCCGAGGGCATCATCCGGGTGACCGCCTCCCCGGTCGGCTGAGCCGGCCACCCCCTTCCCGACCCGCCGCCCGGCGTGCGAGGGGTGATCCGCGCGCGCATCCCCCTCAGCCCCCGAGGACCCGCTTGGCGCCCAGCAGCACGCCGTACCGCTCGCGGGCCGCGAAGTCCTCCGGCCGCCAGACCGCCGGACGCCCCACCTCTCGGCAGAGGTGCAGGATCAGGCCGTCGCCGGCGGCGACGGCGACATGGGCGCCGTAGGCGTCGTCGGTGGCGTTGAACAGCAGCAGGTCCAGGGGGCGGGCGACCGGCACGCGGACGGTGGAGCCGGTGTCCTCCCACAGGTCGGAGGAGCGCAGCTCCGGCGGGTTCAGCCCGAAGTGCCGCAGCACCTCGTACGCGAACACCTGGCAGTTGGCGCCCGCCGCGAGACCCGGCCGGGCGGTCACGGCGGGGGCGCCGGGGTACCGCGAGCCGTCGTAGCGGACGGTCCAGAACCGCGCGGGGAGACGGGAGACGATCGAGTCCATCCCGTCATTCTCCCCGCCCGGTCTTCCGGCGCCGCCGGAAGTGCCTTTTCCCGGGCTCGATTTACCTCTCCCCTTTTCCGTCCCACCTCTCTCACCAGCCCCACCCGCCCCTTTTCTCCGCCCTCTTGCCGGCTCCTCCCGTGACGATGTCACGGAACGGAAACCGCGTGGTGGGCAGTCGGTTCCCACGGCTTCTCAGCGAGGTCGGAGCCGCCCTAAGATTGCCCCGCGTCCTCGCCCATCGTCATCGGATCCGCGGCTTTCCGTCTCTTCCTCCTCCGGAATTGGGTGAATTCATGCCTCCTCGGCTCGTCGGCCATCAAGGCTCCCTGGCGGGACAGCAGTTCCCGATCGGCACCGCACCGCTGACGCTCGGCCGCAACGGCGACAACAGCATCGTGCTTTCCGGTGAGAACGTCTCCCGCTTTCACGCCGAAGTGCGCCGCGAGGGCCACGGATTCGTGCTGTACGACAGCGGCAGCAGCAATGGGACGCGTATCAACGGAACGCGCGTCACCTCGCACGAACTGCAGCCCGGGGACCTCGTCGAGATCGGCACCGAGGTGTTCCGGTTCGAGGCGGCCGACGCGATGGAGACGATCCTCGACCTCTCCGTGCTGCGCCCGCTCGGCCCCGCCTCCCAGGCCACGCTGGCGGCGGGACCGGTCCTGGAGGTCACGGTGTCGGGCGGCGGGCCCGTCGGCCTGAGCTTCGCCCTGCTCCTCGAACACCTCATGGGCCACCGGGTCTCGATCACCGTGTACGACGGGCGCTGGACGCAGGACGGGCCGCGGGTCGTGTGGAAGGACGAGAGCCAGGGCAACGTCCGCCGGCAGCAGGTCGTCACGGTGCAGAGCCGCCAGTACCTCAACCTCCCCGAGGCGGTGCAGGAACGGCTCTTCCGGGGTGACGCGTACACCGAGATGTGGCCGCTCGGCCCCGACTCCATCCGGGGCCACAGCCCCCGGAACCTCCGGATCGCCTACATCGAGGACACGCTCCTCGCCCTGGCCGGCGAGAAGCCGGACCGCATCCGCCTCGTCCCCGCCGCCTTCGACCCGGCCGAGCACGAGAGTTCCGGCGCGCGCCCCCACGTGCTCGCGATCTGCGAGGGCGGCCGGTCCCGGACCCGCGAGTACTACGCCGACAGGTTCGGGAACGCCGACACGTCCATCTACTCGCTGCACGGCGAGCACGTCCAGGACGTCGTCCTCGGTCTGCGGGTGAAATCGCGGCTCTCGGATCCCATGACGGTGCTGCTGACGGTCGCTCAGAACCGTTTCCTGCTCAACGCGCTGCGCGGCGAGGGCTTCCTGAACATGCGGCTCACCGACGCCGAGGCGGCGGAGGTCGTCGGCATCGATCCGGTGCGGCACGTCTTCGAGGAGTGCATCGCCTCCCGGCCGTGCGTGATGGGGCGCGACGACCACGGCGACTTCCAGTGCTCGACGCACAGCACGCTCTTCCTGCCCGCCATGGTCCGGGGTTCGGCGCTGTGGCGGCGGGTGCGGGAGGGGCTGGCGCTGTTCGGCGTCGCCGAGGGGGACCTGAGCGCCGTCACCGCCTTCCGGCTGGACATGGTGCAGCGGCCCAGGTTCACCACCCGGCTGCGGCCGGCCACGGCCGCCTCCCCGGGGACGTACGGCTTCCTCCTCGGCGACGCCGCCAACGCCATCCACTTCTGGCCGGGCCGCGGCCTCAACAGCGGGCTCGGCTCGGCGATCTCGCTGGCCCGCTCGCTCAACGGGGCGTGGACGGGCCGCCCGTTCCGCGACGCGGACTTCGCGCGCCACGAGGCGGCGATGTCGATGCTCCAGTACCGGCACAAGAGCCGCGCCTGGAACGCGATGATCACCACGGACGAGAACGGCGTGAGCCGGCCGATCAAGGAGAAGATCGCCCGGAGCATCGAGGAGTGGGAGGGCCAGGTCCTCGACCGGAAGGCGGACGTCGACGCCCTCATGGAACGCCTCGGCTCGATCCGCGACCGTCTGGCGCCCCGCCTCCCCGGCATGCCCGACGACGCCACCCTCCGCGCCCATCTGAGCGGGCTCGAACCGGCGACGCTGCGCACGCTGTGGGAGAGCGGGGCGTGGGACACCCTGATCGTCGGCGGCGAGGAGGTCGACATCGACATCTTCTACCAGCCGACGCCGTCCTCCCCTCCCCCGGCGCGGCCCGCCCCCGCCGCCTCCTGACGCGGCGGGGTACGGGCCCGCGCTCGCGGGTCAGGGCCGGTGGCGCAGGGCCCCCGGCCACCACACGAAGGCGCCGATGTCCCGGACGAGCGCCGGAACCAGCAGGGACCGCACCACGAGCGTGTCGAGCAGGACGCCGAACGCGACGATGAACGCGATCTGCACCAGGAACGCCAGCGGGATGACGCCGAGCGCGGCGAACGTGGCCGCCAGGACGACGCCGGCCGACGTGATGACGCCGCCGGTGGCGATCAGCCCCCTGCGGACGCCCTCGCGCGTGCCGTGCTCCTGCGTCTCCTCGCGGACGCGCGACATCAGGAAGATGTTGTAGTCGACGCCGAGGGCGACCAGGAAGACGAAGCCGTACAGCGGCACCGCCGAGTCGGTGCCGGTGAACCCGAGGACGTGCTCGAAGACCAGGGCGGAGACGCCCAGCGTGGCCACGAAGTTGAGCGCGACCGTGGCCACCAGGAGCAGCGGCAGCAGCAGGGAGCGGAGCAGGCCGACCAGGATCACCAGGATGATGGCGAGCACGACCGGGATGATGAGCGTCCGGTCGCGCTCGGCGGTGAGCCGGGTGTCGTACTGCTGGGCGGTGTAGCCGCCGACCAGGGCGTCAGCCCCGGGCACGGCGTGCAGGGTGCCGCGCAGCCGGGCGACGGTGTCCTTGGCGGCGTCGGAGTCCGCCGCGTCGGCGAGCGTGACGTCGATGCGGACGCGCCCGTCGGCGACGAGCGGCCGGGTGGTGCCGGGGACGGTGACGACGGCCGCGGAGTCGGCCCCGTCGACGCCCTCGGCGGCGGTGCGCACCCGCTCCGCCGCCCCGACGTTCGCGATGACGACGGCGGGGTTGCCGGCGCCGCCCGGGAAGTGCTCGCCGAGCCGCGCCTGGGCGGCGACGGAGGGCGCGTCCTTGACGAAGATCTCGTCGAGCGGCACGCCCTTCGAGTCGAGCGAGAAGGAGAAGGCCGCGCAGGCGAGCAGGGCCACGAGGGAGCCGGCCCAGACCTTGCGCGGCGCGCGGTCGACGAGCCCGGCGACCTTGCGCCAGACGGGATGCGCGTCGTCCCCGGTCGCCGCCTTGGGGCGGGCCGGCCAGTACGCGGCCCGGCCGAGCAGGACCAGGACGGCGGGGAGGAACGTCACGGCGCTGAGGACGGCGCAGGCGATGCCGATCGCCCCGACGGGGCCGAGGGCGCGGTTGTTGGTGAGGTCGCTGAGCAGCAGGGCGAGCAGACCGAGGCCGACCGTGGCGGCGCTGGCGACGATCGGACCGAAGGACTGCCGGAGCGCGGCCCGCATGGCCGGGATCCGGTCGCCGTCCCGGGCGCCCAGCTCCTCGCGGTAGCGGGCGGCGAGCAGCAGGGCGTAGTCCGTGGCGGCGCCGATGACGAGGATGGACAGGATGCCCTGGACCTGGCCGTCGACGCGCACGACGTCGTGGTCGGCGAGGACGTACACGACGGCGCAGGCCAGGCCGAGGGCGAACACCGCGCCCACGATGATCATCAGCGGCAGCAGCACGCTGCGGTACACCAGGAGCAGGATGACCAGGACGGTCACCAGGGCGACGACGAGCAGCAGTCCGTCGATGCCCGCGAACGCGTCGCCGAGGTCCGCCTGGGTGGCGGCCGGACCGCCGAGCCAGGTCTCGGTGCCGGGTACGGCGGCGGCCGCCGCGTCCACCTTCTCCAGCACGGCGGGCAGGTCGTCACCGAGGTCCGGGCGGAGCTGGACGATGCCGCGCAGGGCTTCGCCGTCCGCGGACGGGATCGCCGGGGACGGGGCGCCGACGACGCCGTCGACGCCCCGGAGGGACGCCAGTGCCTGCGTCGCCGCCGGCTGGGCCGAACGGTCGAGGGCGCCGCCGCCCTCGGCGGTCCAGACGACCAGGGCGGGCAGGCTCTCCTCCTGCCGGAACGCCTCCTGCGCCTTCAGCACCTGGGTGGACTCCGCGCTGCGGGGCAGGAACGCGGCCTGGTCGTTGGTCGACACCTCGCCGAGCTTGCCGGCGTACGGGCCGAGCCCTCCTCCGACGGCCAGCCAGACGACCAGGACCAGAAGCGGCAGGAGTCTGCTCGCCCACCGGGCGGGTGCGGACATGGAGGTCCTCACTTCTTTCGACGATTAATAATCTCAATGATCGAGAGATATTGAAGCACGTCACCCCCTCTTCGCCGCACAGGCACCGGACGGATGCGGCGGCGAGGCCGGAAAGCGGGTGGGGACGGGCGGCGCGGGTCAGGCGCGCGGCGGAACGCGCAGCTCGCCGAGCTCGTCGTTGAGGGCGTCCAGATAGCGCAGGACGACGGCGAGTTCGTCGTCGCTGAACCGCCCACTGGCGCGGTCGGCGGCCTCCGCGAGCGGCATGAAGTACGCACGCGCCACGGACCGCGCACCCTCGACGTAGTCGATGTGGACGACCCTGCGGTCGTCCTCCGCCCGGCTGCGCCGGATGTGCCCGGCCTTCTCCAGCCGGTCGAGGCACGCGGTCACGGCCCCGGACGTCAGACCGAGGTGCTCCCTGAGCAGCCCGGGGGTGGTCGCGCCGGGGCTGTCCAGCACGTACGAGAGGGCGTGGACGTCGGTCGGGTGCAGCTTCTGCTCCTGGGCGAAGCCGTGCACCAGCCGGTTCATCTCGCCGAGCATGCGCCGCAGGGCGACCCCGAACCTGTGCCGGGCAGCACGGCCCGCGCTCCCGCCCCCGGCCGTCCCGGCATCCCTCTCGCTCACCGGACCAGCCTATGCCGGGTCCGCCCCCGGACCGGCATCACCCCGCCCCTCCCGGCCGGTGCGGGAGCCGGTCAGGCGCCGCGAACGGCGCCTACCGCTCGTCCGCGCCCGCCGTCGCGTCCGTCATCCCGTCGAGGACCCGCCGCCACGCGCCGGCGTACCGCTCCAGCTGCTCCCGTCGCGCGGTCAGCTCGAAGCAATGGCCCGGCGTGCTGGTTTCGTACCGGCGCCGTGCCTCCTTCTCCCGGGCGGCGACGGCGGCGCGGTCGAGACCCGCCGCCTTCTGCTGCACGTTCTTCCGGATCGCCTCTTCAGATTCGAACATTTTTCTCCTCGATTTGAACGGAGGGTGTGCGTCGCGGAAGCACCAGGACAACAGCGAATCGCGTCGCCGTCCGGCAGGATTGCGACGTGAACCCCCGCCCGCCGGATTTCCCGGGCGGACGGTTTCGCGACTTGGCGAAGTCGTCGCGGATCACGCGGCGCCCACCCCGCCCCGCGCCGGCGCGACCCCTCCCGACCGGCGCCCCGGGCACCGTCATGACCTGCGGAAACAGCGGAACGTATGCCTCCTCGGGCGCGCCGCGAAGGCACCCGGCCCCTCCCGGGGACGGTTGTTGGCGTCGGGAACCTGCCAGAAGATGGGGCCCGTTCCTGCTGGACTAGAGGTCACACTCTCCACGTGAGGCCCAACTCAGGACGGGATCCATGTCCACAGCAACCACCCCTTCTGTCCAATCCCCCGCAGCGCCCGACCGGTCGCCTTTCATCTCCTGGCTGGCCGTCATCTCGGTAATGCTGGGGATCTTCTCCATCGTCACGACCGAAATTCTTCCGATCGGCCTCCTCACGTCGATCGGATCGAGTTTCACGATTTCGGACGGAATGGCTGGTCTCATGATGACCATGCCGGGATTCCTCGCCGCGGTGTCCGCCCCCGTCGTCACGGTGGCCACGGGCCGGATCGACCGGCGGGTCATGCTGGGCGTGTTCATCCTGCTGCTGGCGCTGGCCAACTTCCTCGCCGCCGCCGCGTCGAGCTACTGGCTGGTCCTGGTCTCCCGGGTCATGGTGGGCATCACCATCGGCGGCTTCTGGTCCATCGGGGCCGGGCTCGCCAGTCAGCTCGTCCCCGCGAAGTCCGTGGGCCGGGCGACGTCGGTGATCTTCTCCGCCGTACCGCTCGGCTCCGTACTCGGCGTACCGCTGGGCACGTTCATCGGTGACATCGCCGGCTGGCGGACCGCGTTCCTCGTCATGGGCGGCTTCACCCTGGCCGTCCTCGTGCTGCTCCTCGTGGCCGTCCCGCCGCTCCCGTCGAACCAGGCGACGCGGCTCGACGTGCTCGGCGGCATGCTCCGCAGCGTCAACACCCGCTTCGCCCTGGTCATGACGTTCCTCGTCGTGCTCGCCCACTTCGGCACGTACACCTACGTCACCCCCTTCCTGGAGCAGGTGACCCACGTCAGCTCGGGCCTCATCACGGTCTACCTGCTCATCTACGGCGCCGCCGGCATCGCCGGCAACTTCCTCGGCGGAGCCACCGTGGGCCGCTACCCGCGGTCCACCTTCGCCGCGGCGGCGGCCCTGATCGCCGCCTCGACCCTGCTCCTGCCCGTCCTGGGCGGCTCGGACGCCGGCGCGGTGGCGCTGCTCGTCGTCTGGGGCGTCGCCTACGGCGCCGTCCCGGTCTGCTCCCAGACGTGGTTCTCCAAGGCCGCTCCCGGCTCCCCCGAGGCGTCCTCCGTCCTCTTCACCGCCTCCTTCCAGGCCACCATCTCCCTCGGCGCCCTGGTCGGAGGAGCCGTCCTAGACCGGTCCTCGCCGTCCACGGTGATGGTGCTGGGCGGCCTGGCGGCCGTCCTGATGGTCCTCGTGGCCTGGGCCCACCGGGCCGGCGGGTTCACCTGGCCGAAGTCCTCCTAGCCACACCGTGACCGGCGCTCCGCCGCGGTCACCCGCACCACCGCTTTCCCTCGCGCCCGGCCGCGCCCGCGCCTGCGGGCCGGCCCGGCGGGAGGCGCCTCCACCTCCCTTTACCGGACCACCTCGGTGAGCCAGGTGCTCACGGTCGCCTACCTAAGGAGAACGTCGCTTATGTGCGGCATTGCGGGCTGGATAGATTTCGGGCGCGATCTCACCCGGGAACGCGCCATCGTCGACGCCATGACCCGGACGATGGCGTGCCGCGGTCCCGACGCCGACGGCGTGTGGATCGGACAGCACGCCGCCATCGGTCACCGGCGCCTCTCCGTCATCGACCTGGAGGGCGGACGCCAGCCGATGACCGCCGAACAGGACGGGCGCACCCTGGCGGTGCTGACGTTCAGCGGCGAGATCTACAACTACCGCGAGCTGCGCGCGGACCTGATCTCCCGCGGGCACCGCTTCCACACCCAGAGCGACACCGAGGTGGTCCTCCGGGGGTACCTGGAGTGGGGCGAGGGTGTCGTCGACAAGCTGAACGGCATGTTCGCCTTCGGCGTCTGGGACGTCCGGAACGAGGAACTGCTCCTCGTCCGCGACCGGATGGGCGTCAAGCCGCTGTACTACTACCCCACGGCGGACGGCGTCCTGTTCGGCTCCGAGCCCAAGGCGATCCTCGCCCACCCGGCGATCCCGCGCCGGGTGAACGCCGACGGCCTGCGCGAGCTGCTCGACATGGTGAAGACCCCCGAGCACGCCATCTTCACCGGCATGTACGAGATCCGTCCGGGACACACCGTCCGCGTCCGCCGCCAGGGCCTCGTCAAGCGCCGCTACTGGGCGCTGGAGGCCAGGGAGCACACGGACTCCCTGGAGACGACGATCGAGACGGTCCGCGGCCTCCTCGACGACACCGTCAGCCGGCAGCTGATCTCCGACGTCCCGCTGTGCAGCCTCCTGTCCGGCGGCCTCGACTCGTCGGCGGTGACCGCGCTGGCGGCCAAGGCGCTGGCCGCCCAGGGCGGCGGACCGGTGCGGTCGTTCTCGGTCGACTTCGTCGGCGCCGCGGAGAACTTCGTCCCGGACCCCCTGCGGAGCACCCCGGACGCCCCGTACGTCCGCGACCTGGCCCAGCACGTGGCGGCCGAGCACAAGGAGATCCTCCTCAACAGCGACGACCTGAGCGACCCCGGCGTCCGGGCCGCGGTCCTCGCCGCCACCGACCTGCCGCCCATGTGGTACGGCGACCTGTGGCCCTCCCTGTACCTGCTCTTCAAGGCGGTGCGGGAGCGGTCCACCGTGGCCCTGTCCGGCGAGTCGGCGGACGAACTGTTCGGCGGGTACAGCTGGTTCCACGACCCCGAGGTGCTCACGGCCGAGACGTTCCCGTGGCTCACCTCGACGCCCGGCCCCTTCTACGACGGCACGCCGCTGTTCGACGGCGGGCTGCTGGGCAAGCTCGACATCCCCGGCTACCGGCGGTCGAGCTACGGCGACGCCCTCGCCGAAGTCCCCGTCCTGCCGGGCGAGACGGGCCTGGAGAAGCGGATGAGGGAGATCAGCTACCTCAACCTGACCCGCTTCCTCAACACCCTCCTCGACCGCAAGGACCGCATGAGCATGGCCGTCGGCCTCGAGGTCCGCGTCCCGTTCTGCGACCACCGCCTCGTGGAGTACGTGTTCAACGCCCCCTGGGCCATGAAGACGTTCGACGGCCGGGAGAAGAGCCTGCTGCGCGCGGCCACCCGCGACGTCCTGCCCGAGTCGATCGTGAAGCGGGTGAAGGCGCCGTACCCGAGCACGCAGGACTCCGGTTACGAGAAGAAGCTCCGCGACCGGCTCGCCGAGGTGGTCGGGAGCGGCGACGCGCCGGTCCTGCCGCTCCTGGACGCGGACCGCGTCCGCGGCCGGCTCGACGGCAGCGTCAGCACGGCCAGCACCCAGATCACGCGGATCGACCTGGAGGTCCCGCTCTGGCTCAACGCCTGGCTGGAGTCCTACGACGTCACGATCGACCTGTAGGAAGCGACCTGCGGGAAGCGCGTACGGGCAGCGGCGTACACGCGGGGGCCTGCCCGTGTGTACGGCCTCCGCCCCGCCGCGCGCCCCTCGCTCCCGGTGGCCTCCGTCCCTCCCCCGTCGGCGGCCACCGGGCTCGCGCGCGCCGGCGGGCAGGCAGTGCCCGCCGGCGCGGACGAGCCGGGGACGGCCCCGCCGTCCCCGGCGCCGCACGTGATCCGAGGCATCCGGCTCCGCCCCCCCCCCGGAAGGGAACCACGATGGCCGCTGCGGGACCGTCCCGTCCGACCGTGCGACACGCTCCGCCCCCGGACCTCCGCCCCGGCGAGGTGGCCGAACTGGTCGCCCACCTGGGGCGGCTCCTCGGCGGGCTGCGGACCCTGGACCTGGCCGGCGTCGCGCCGGCCCCGGTCTTCCGGGCCGCGGCCGGCCGCCCCTCACCCGCCGCTCCGGGAGCGTTCGATGCGGCCCTTTGAGCTCACCGTCGCGGACGCGGCGGCGGCCCTCGCGGCCCGCACCCTGTCCCCCGTCGAACTCGTCGATTCCGTCCTGGACCGGTGCGACGCCGTCGAGGACCGGCTGCACGCCTACGTCACCGTCGTGGCCGACCGCGCGCGACGGGCCGCGCGGCGGGCGGAGCGGGAGATCCGCGCGGGTGTCCACCGCGGGCCGCTGCACGGCATCCCGTACGGCCTCAAGGACCTCATCGACGTCGACGGGATCCCCACCACGGCCAGTTCGCGCGCGTGGGCGGACCGCATGCCCGGCGGCGACAGCACGGTGGCCGCGCGGCTCGCCGACGCCGGCGCGATCCTCCTCGGCAAGACCCACACCCACGAGTTCGCCTACGGACTGCTCACCCCGCAGACGGCCAACCCGTGGCACGCGGACGCCGTCGCCGGAGGCTCCAGCGGCGGCTCGGCGGTGGCCGTGGCGGCCGGCACCGCGCTGTTCGCGCTGGGGACCGACACCGGAGGATCGATCCGCGTCCCCGCCGCGCTCAACGGGACGGTCGGCCTGAAACCCACCTACGGCCTGGTCTCCCGGCACGGGGTGGCGCCCCTGTCCTGGTCCCTGGACCACGTCGGCCCCCTCACCCGGACCGTACGCGACGCCGCCCTCGTCCTGCGGGTCCTCGCCGGCCACGACCCGGCGGACCCGGCCAGCGCCGCCGCTCCGGCGGCCCCGGCCGCGCCGGGCCCGGCGGACGTGCGCGGGCTGCGGGTCGGCGTGCCCCGCACGTACTACTTCGACCGCGTCGCTCCGGAGGTGGAGGCGGCCGTCCGCGCGGCGATCGACCGGCTGCGGGAACTCGGCGCGACGGTGACGCCCGTGGACCTGCCGCTCACCGAGCACATCGAGGCGACGCAGTGGGGCCTGATGGCCCCCGAGGCGTCGGCGGTCCACGAGGAGACCCTGCGCGCCGCGCCCCACCTCTACGGCCCGGACGTCCGGCTGCTCCTGGAGGCCGGGCACCACGTGTCCGCCCTGGACTACCTGCGCGCCCAGCGCACCCGGTCCCTCATCAGCCGCGCGTGGGGCCGCGTCTTCGACGGCGTCGACGTGCTCGCCGCCCCCACCTCCCCGATCACGGCGGCGCGGCGCGGGCAGGAGACCGTACGGTGGCCGGACGGCGTCACCGAGACGGTCACCGACGCCTACGTCCGGCTCTCCTCCCCCGCCAACATCACCGGCTTCCCCGCCCTGTCGCTCCCGGTGGGCAGGGACTCGGCCGGTCTCCCCATCGGCGCGCAGCTCATCGCCGCCCCGTTCGCGGAGTCCGTCCTCTTCCTGGCTGGAACCGCCCTGGAGCGGACGCTGCCGGACACGGGCAGAATCGCCGAGGCCGTTCAGGCGGACATCATCCACAGCGCCTCAGACCGCTGAGGCAGGAACCGGAGGCATCCCTCGTGAACCCCGAGCCCGTTCCGTTCCCCGGCGCACCGCACGCGGCCTTCTACCACGACCTGGGGGACGGCCGGTACGAGAGCACCCCGGCCACCGCGGGCCCGTGGAGCCCGAAGACGCAGCACGCCGGCCCGCCCTCCGCCCTGATCGGGCGCGCGTTCGAGCACCACGCGCCCCGGCCGGGCCTGCGGATCGCCCGTGTCACCGTCGAGCTGCTGCGCCCGGTCCCGGTGGCGGACCTGCGGGTCGAGGTGCGGACGGTCCGGTCCGGCGGCAGCGTCGAGATCCTGGAGGGGAAGATCACCGCCGACGGCGTCCCGGTGCTGCTGGCCCGCGCGTGGCGGCTCGTCGCGAGCCCGGGGGAGACCCCGGCGCTGCGGCCCGTCCCGCCCGCCCCCGCCCTGCCGGGGCCGCAGCCGCCGCACACCATGGCGGGGGCCCATCTCGACGGGTACATCGCGGCGATGGAGTGGCGCTTCGGGGACGGCGCGGGCTTCGACACGCTCGGTCCGGGGACCGCCTGGGCCCGGCAGCGCGCCCCCCTGGTGGCCGGGGCGCCGGACTCGCCGCTGACCCGGGCGCTCACGGTGGCCGACAGCAGCTGGGCCGTCGGCTTCGAACTCGACCACCACGCGGGCCTCGTCATCAACACCGACGTGACGCTCGCCCTGCACCGGGACCCCGTCGGGGAGTGGCTGTGCCTGCGCTCCCACACGGCGGCCAGCCCGCACGGCTCAGGGCTCGCCCACGGCCAGCTGGACGACGCGACGGGGAGCTGCGGGCAGGTCCTGCAGACGCTGCTGGTCACCGAGCGGCGCGGCCGGCCGTGACCGGTCGCGCCGGACCCGCGGCGTCCGGAGGGTCATCCGGGCCACTCGACGAGCAGGCTCCGGGGGCCGCGGAAGGAGACGTTCGCCGGGAAGTCGAAGTCCTGGCCCTCGACCAGGCGCATGTCCGGCGCCCGCTCGGCGAGCAGGTCGAGGGCGATGCGGGCCTCCATCCGCGCCAGCGGGGCCCCGATGCAGTAGTGGATGCCCTTGCCGAAGGCGAGGTGGCGGCGGGCGTCGCCGCGGTGGATGTCGAAGGTCTCGGGCTCCGCGAAGTGCTTCGGGTCCCGGTTGGCCGCGCCGAGCAGGATGAGCACCTTGGCCCGCTCGGGTATCTCGACGCCGCCGACGTCCACCGCCCGGGTGGTGATGCGCCGCCAGGCGGGAATGCTGCTGTCGTACCGCAGGATCTCCTCGACCGCCTTGGCGATCAGCCCGCGGTCGGCGCAGACCGCGGCCCACTGCTCGGGGTTGGACAGCAGCTGGCGGATCGCGTTGCCGGTGAAACTCGTCGTGGTCTCGTGGCCGGCGAAGCTCAGTCCGTAGGCGACGTTGGTGATGTCTTCGAGCGAGAGGCTGTCGGGATTCTCCTGGCGGATCCGGATGAGGTCACTGGTGAAGTCGTCCACCGGTTCCGCGGCCCTTTTGGCGACGAAATTCTCGCAGTATTCCCAGTAGTTGTTCATGTTCGTCGCGATCTCGCGCTGCTCGTCGACGCTCGGGCGTCCCCAGCTGAAGGCGATGCGGTTTCCGCACCAGCTCTTCAGCATGTCCATGTCCTCGTCCGGGAAGCCGATGAACGTGAAGATCATGTACGCCGGAAGCGGATAGGTCAGCGCGTTGACCAGGTCCACCCGCCCGGGCTCGATGGCGTCCACCAGCTCCGTGGCCTTGGCCCAGACCTTCGGCTCCAGCGAGGCGATCCGCCGCGGTGAGAAGCCCGTCATGTTGTGCTTGCGGATCCGGGTGTGCCGGGGCGGGTCGCAGTCCGACATCACCGGATAGGCGCGGAATCCTTTCTTCAGAATCTCCTGCGCCTCTTCCGAAAGGGGGAACACCGGCTTCTGGCCGACCTGCGCCGAGAAGGTCCCCGGGTCCTTCAGAACGGCCTCGATGTCGTCGTACCGGGTGATCACCCACATGTCGATGGCCGGTGCGTAGAACGCCGGGGCCTCCTCCCGCACCGCGGTGTGGATCGGATACGGATCGGCGATGTACTCGTCACCAAGCGGATCGAAACCGTGATGCACGGGGCAACCGGTCTTTTCGTTCGTCGGCATCATTGCGAAACCTCCTTGACTTGGTTCCCCAAGTCTCCATCAGGACCGCGCAGTTGAAAACGAAGGAATGGTGAGGTGCGTTATGGGATTTCCTGATGACTGAACGGATCAGCCTTCGCCGGCTGCACGCCTTCGTGGCGTGCGCCGAGGCCGGAACCATGACGGGCGCGGCGCGCCGGCTGTACGTGAGCCAGGGCGCGGTGTCGGCCGCGATCTCCCAACTGGAACGCCAGATCGGCGTGCAACTGCTCCTGCGTTCCAAGGCGAAGGGGCTGACGCTGACCGAGGCGGGCCGGCTCCTCCTGCCCGAGGCCCGGTCGCTGCTGGCCCGGGCCGACGCGCTCCAGGCGGGCATGCGGGACCTGGGCAACGCCCCGTCGGGCCGGCTGGTGATCGGCTGCTTCACCACCATCGCCCCGTTCCTGCTGCCCCGCGTCCTGGAGGAGTTCCGGGCCGCCCACCCCCAGGTGACGCTGGACTTCGTGGAGGGCTCGCTGACCGACCTGCAGCGGCTCCTGCTCGACGGGACCTGCGAACTGGCCGTGCTCTACGGCGTCGACGTCCAGGCCGGCATCGCGTACGACACGCTGTACCCGACCCAGCCGTACGTCCTGCTGCCGCCCGCCCATCCGCTGGCGGAGCAGGAGGAGGTCCGGCTCGCCGACCTCGCCGGTCACGACATGATCGCGCTCGACGTCCCGCCCAGCCTGCGCTACTTCCACGAGGTGCTGAGCTCCGCCGGGGTGTCCCCGCGCGTGCGGCACCGCACGGAGAGCTTCGAGATGGTGCGCAGCCTCGTCGCCCGCGGCGCCGGCTACTCGCTGCTGATCCAGCGTCCCCGCGCGGACGTCAGCTACGAGGGCCGCGGCCTGGTGATCCGCCGGATCAAGGACGAGATACGCCCGCTGGACGTCGTCCTGGCCCGTCCGGCGGGCGTCCGGCTGACGCGCCGGGCGGCGGCGTTCAGCGCGTTCTGCCACGCGTCGGCGCCCCTCAGCTAGCCGCCGTCCGGCGCCCCGCACGCGTACTCCCCCGCTCCGGGTGCGGAACGGGGGAGTACGGAAACAGGGAGCGGCGGTCCGCTACGGCACGAGCTACGGCATGAGGCGGACGTAGCGGGCGGACGCCTCGCCGAGGGCCGCCACCAGGCGGTCCACGACGGCGTCGGGGACGTCGACGTCGACGGACAGGGCGGCCGTCGCCCGGCCGCCGGACCGGGCGACCTCCATGTCGGCGATGTTGACGCCGGCGGCGCCCAGGATCTGCCCGGCCCTGCCGATGGCCCCGGGCTCGTCGGCGTACCAGAGGAAGAGCATCCGGTCCGTGAGGGCCAGGTCGAGGTCGCACGCGCCGACCGCGACCAGCCGGTGGGTGCCCTTCCGGGCGGACAGGGCACCGGCGACGGCCACGGTCCCGCCGTCCGGCAGCTCGCCGCGGAGGGCGACGGTGTCGCGGTGGTCCGGGCTCTCGGAACTGGTCGAGAAACGCACGGAGACGCCGGCCTCGCGGGCGAGTTCCGACGCGTTCACCATCGACGGCCTCCCGGGGACGAGCCCGGCGAGGACCCCGCGGAGCGCGGCGGCCTCCAGGACCGTGACGTCCCGCCGGGTCACCTCGCCGCGGACCTCGATCTCCAGGCGGGTCACGGCCCGGCGGCCCGCGAGCCCGGTGAAGACGTGGCCGAGGTCGTCGGCGAGCTTCAGATAGGGATGGACCTCCTCCGCGACCGGCCCGCCCGGGGCGTTGACCGCGTCGGGCACGAGCTCCCCCGCGAGGGCGCGCCGCACCGAGTGGGCGACGGAGGTCCCGGCCTTCTCCTGGGCCTCGTGGGTGGAGGCGCCGAGGTGCGGGGTGACCACGACGTTGTCGAGGCCGAACAGCGGGGAGGCGGTGCACGGCTCCACCGCGAAGACGTCGAGCCCGGCCCCGGCGACGCGTCCGTCCTTCAGCGCGGCGGCCAGCGCCTCCTCGTCCACGATGCCGCCGCGCGCCGCGTTGACGATCCGTACGGACCGCTTGACGAGGCCCAGCTCCCGCTCGCCGACGAAGCCCACCGTCTCCGGTGTCCTCGGCAGGTGCACGGTGAGGAAGTCGGACTCCCGCAGGAGCGTGTCGAGCGGGACGAGGCGCGCGCCCGCGCGCAGGGCCCGCTCCTCCGTGGCGTACGGATCGTGGGCGAGGATCCGCATGCCGAACGCGGACATCCGCTGGGCCACCAGGGTGCCGATGCGGCCGAGGCCGATGACGCCCAGGGTCTTGTCGGCCAGCTCGACGCCGGTGTACTTCCGCCGGTCCCACTCCCCGCTCTTCAGCGAGAAGTCGGCCTGCGGGATGGTGCGGGCCGTGGACAGCAGGAGTCCGCAGGTGAGTTCGGCGGCGCTGACGACGTTGGAGAGGGGGGCGTTGACGACCAGGACGCCGGCCTTCGTGGCCGCGGGGACGTCGACGTTGTCCAAACCGACGCCGGCCCGCGCGACGACCGTGAGACGGCGGGCGGCGTCGATCACCCGGGCGTCCACGCGGGTGGCGCTGCGCACCAGGAGGGCGTCCGCGTCGGCGACGGCGGACAGCAGGGCCGGCCGGTCGGTCCCGTCGCAGTACCGGACGTCGACGTCCGGGCCGAGCGCGGTGACCGTGGCGGGTGAGAGCTCTTCGGCTATGAGGACGAGGGGCTTGGCCATGGGGAGGACTCGATCCGTGAAAGGCTCGGGAGAGGTAGGCAAGAGAAGGGCCGGGGCCGGCGCGGGGCGGTTCAGGTCTGGGACGGCACGGGGACGGCGTCGACCACCGGGTGGTCCGCCGCGAGCGGGGCGTGGTCGCGCGAACCGCCGGGCAGGCCCAGGGCGTCGAAGACCTCCCGGTCCGCGACGCGGTACGCGCCCAGCTCCTCCGGGAGGTCGTCCTCGTAGAAGACCGCCTCGACCGGGCAGACCGGCTCGCACGCGCCGCAGTCGACGCACTCGTCCGGCTGGATGTACATCTTGCGCGGACCCTCGTAGATGCAGTCCACCGGGCACTCCTCCAGGCATGCCTTGTCCTTGATGTCCACGCAGGGCAGGGCGATGACGTAGGCCATGGGTGTGTTTCCTCCGAAGTCGGTGTCCGCCGGGCGTCAGCCGGCGACGGTCCAGGTGTCGTTCCCGGCCAGCAGCCGGGCCAGGTCACCCTCGCCCTGCCGCTCCATGGCGGTGTCGAGCTGGTCGGCCATGAGGGTGTCGTAGACCGGTCGTTCCACCGACCGGAAGACGCCGATGGGGGTGTGGTGGAGGGTGTCGGGGT
>NZ_JBHVMF010000033.1:0-69261 GCF_042797055.1 Streptomyces sp. NPDC057854 | reverse complement strand
TGTGCGAGAAGTGGCCCCTCCGGGCTGCGCCCGCGGGGCCACGTCTCGCATCTCGTCATCGCGCGCGCTGACAACCGGCCACCCGACCCGACCACGCGGGTCGTGAGAACTGGCCCGGCCCGGCGCCCCGACCACGCGGGTCGTGCACCGGGCTCGACGGTGGCGCGGCGGGTCAGTCGACGATCTCGCAGATGGCCGTGCCGGAGCTGACGCTCGCACCCGCGGTGGCGGAGAGCGAGCGGACGGTGCCGGCGCGGTGGGCGAGGAGGGGCTGCTCCATCTTCATGGCCTCGAGCACGACCACGAGGTCGCCCTCGGCGACCTGGGTGCCGTCGGCGACGGCGACCTTGACGATCGTGCCCTGCATGGGGGAGGCGAGGGTCGTGCCGGACGCGCCACCGTTCGCCTTGGCAGCGCTGCGGCGCGCGGGTCGCCGGGCGGCGTTGGCGGTGCGGGCACGGCCCGCGGCCATGCCGAGGCCTGCCGGGAGGACGACCTCCAGGCGCTTGCCGCCGACCTCGACGACGACGCGCTCGGTCGCGAGCGGCTCGTCGTCCTCGTCGGCGGAGGCGGCCGGGGCGGGCGCGAGCGCGGCGAGCTGGTCGGCGAACTCGGTCTCGATCCAGCGGGTGTGCACCCGGAACGGCTCGTCGTCCGTGGGGACGAACGCCTCGGCGTCGAGCACGGCGCGGTGGAACGGGACGACCGTCGGGATGCCCTCGACCTCGAGCTCGCGCAGCGCGCGGCGGGCCCGCTGGACGGCCTGCTCGCGCGTGGCGCCGGTGACGATGACCTTGGCGATCATGGAGTCGAACGCGCCGGAGATCGTGTCGCCCTCGGCAACGCCGGAGTCGACGCGCACGCCGGGGCCGGACGGGTAGCGCAGGCGCGTGATGCGGCCGGGGGCGGGCAGGAAGTTCGCGGCGGGGTCCTCGCCGTTGATGCGGAACTCGATCGAGTGGCCGCGCACCTGCGTCGACGTGTAGCCGAGCGGCTCGCCCGCGGCGATGCGTAGCTGCTCGCGGACGAGGTCGATGCCGGTGACCTCCTCGGACACGGGGTGCTCGACCTGGAGGCGCGTGTTGACCTCGAGGAAGGAGATGGTGCCGTCGGCGCCGACGAGGAACTCGCACGTGCCCGCGCCGACGTAGCCCGCCTCGCGCAGGATCGCCTCGGACGCCTTGTAGAGCTCGGCCTCCTGGGCGGGGCTGAGGTAGGGCGCGGGGGCCTCCTCGACGAGCTTCTGGTGGCGGCGCTGGAGGGAGCAGTCGCGCGTGGACACGACGACGACGGTCCCGTGCTCGTCCGCGAGGCACTGGGTCTCCACGTGGCGGGGCGTGTCGAGGTAGCGCTCGACGAAGCACTCTCCGCGCCCGAACGCGGCGGTGGCCTCGCGGACCGCGGACTCGAAGAGCTCGTCGATCTCGTCGGCCGTGCGCGCGACCTTGAGGCCGCGCCCGCCGCCGCCGAACGCCGCCTTGATCGCGACGGGCAGGCCGTGCTCGGCGGCGAAGGCGTGCACCTCGCTCGCGTCGGCGACCGGGTCGGGCGTGCCGGGCACGAGCGGGGCGCCGGCGCGCTGCGCGATGTGGCGCGCGCTCACCTTGTCGCCGAGGGCGTCGATCGCGGCGGGCGGGGGGCCGATCCAGACGAGGCCGGCGTCGAGCACGGCCTGGGCGAACTCCGCATTCTCGGCGAGGAAGCCGTACCCGGGGTGCACCGCGTCCGCGCCGGAGCGGCGCGCGACGTCGAGCAGCTTCGCGATGTCGAGGTACGTCTCGGCCGCCCGGGCACCACCGAGCGCGAACGCCTCGTCGGCGAGGTGCACGTGCGGCGCCTGCCGGTCGGGGTCGGCGTAGACCGCGACGGACGCGATGCCGGCGTCGGCGCAGGCACGGACGATCCGGACGGCGATCTCGCCACGGTTGGCGACGAGGACCTTGCTCAGGGGGCGGGTGGGGTTCGCGGGCACGGCTCACGGTAACGCGTGCGCGCCGCGCCGATCACGCTCCCGGGCCGGGTACCGGACAAGATTGGAGAAGATGCCAAGGCGCATGCGGGGCGGTTGGAGGAAACCTCCATAGCGGCACGCTCCTGGGCCTCGCCCGGCCCGTGGGGTTGTCCGGCACCCACAACGAGCGCAGACGACGGACGACGGCCGCGTCGGGTCAGGCGCGCAGCTCGTGCCAGGCGACCCCGGCCTCGCGGAGCAGCGAGCGCAGCAGCGGGAGGCTGATCCCGACGACGCCGTGGTGGTCGCCCTCGATGCGCTCGACGTAGGGCCCGCCGAGTCCGTCGACCGTGAACGCCCCCGCGACGTGCAGCGGCTCGCCCGTCGCGACGTACGCGTCGATCTCGTCGTCGGTGAGGTCGGCGAAGTGCACGGTCGTCGAGCTCGTGGCCCCCGTGGCGGTGCCCGTCCCGCCGTCCGTCTCCGGTCGCAGGTCGACGAGCCAGTGGCCGGTGTGCAGCACGCCGGCCCGGCCGCGCATCGCGCGCCAGCGCGCGCGGGCGTCGTCGGCGTCGGCGGGCTTGCCGAGCACCTCGCCGTCGAACTCGAGCATCGAGTCGCAGCCGACGAGCAGCGTGGGGTCGTCGATCGGGGCGCCGGTCCCGTCCTCGGCGAGGGCGCGCACGATCTCCTCGGCCTTCGCGCGGGCGAGGACGAGCACCGCGTCCACCGGGTCGAGACCGCCGCGCTCCGCGGCGGCCGCCCGCAGGACCGCGTCCTCGTCGACCCCGGAGACGCGGACGAGGGGTTCGACGCCGGCCGCGCGCAGCGTCGCGAGGCGGGCGGGGGAGCGGGAGGCGAGCACGAGTCGGAGCACCCGCGCAGACTACCCGCCGAGGCCCGACGCACCGGAGCGCCGGGACGCGACGCGTCCGCTACGCGACGAGGAGCGCGGCGACGACGAGGACGACCGGCGAGCCGAGCGTGGTGACGAGGATCGTGTCGCGCGCGAGGATCTCGCCCCTGCCGAACCGCGCCGCGTAGTTGTAGACGTTCTGGGCGGTGGGCAGCGCGGCGAGCGTGACGGCGGAGGCGACCGCAGCCTCGTCGAGCCCGAGGACGAGCCGGGCCACGACGAATGCGGCGACCGGCATGACGAGGAGCTTCGCGACGCTCGCGACGCCGACGGCCGCGCGCGGCTCGCCGCGGCGCAGCGGCCTCGTGCCGTGCAGCGACATGCCGAACGCGAGCAGGATCATGGGGATCGCCGCGCCGCCGAGGATCTCGAGCGGCGCCATGACGGCCACGGGCGGCGTCCAGCCGGCCAGCGAGACGGCGGCCCCCGCGAACGACCCGAGGATGATCGGGTTGCGCACGGGCTGGGCGAGCACGAAGCGCCAGGACAGCCGCCCGCTCGTCGTCGCGTCGAGGACGAGCAGGGTCACGGGCGCGAGCACGAGGAGCTGGAGGAGGATCACCGGCACGACCGCGGTCGCGTCGCCGAGCACGTACACCGCGACGGGCAAGCCGATGTTGTTCGCGTTCACGTAGCCGGAGCCGACGGCCCCGATCGTCGCCTCGGGGGCGGGGAGCCGGAGCCACAGCCGGTCGACGAGCACGAACACGCCCGCGGTGACGACGGCCGCCGTCGCCGCGACCGCGAGGGGCGCCTGGACGAGCGCGCCGACGTCGGCCCGCGCGAGGACGGTGAACAGCAGCGCGGGGCTCGCGACGAAGAACCCGATGCGGTTGAGCGCCGTCCGGGCGTCGGGGCCCCCGATGCCGAGACGCGCGGTGACGTACCCGGCCGCGACGACCACGGCGATGATGGCGAAACCGGTGAGGACGGCGCCCATGCGTCAGGTCCTCGAGGCGGGACCGACGCCGGTCGGCCCGGGCCGGCGCGAGGCCGACCCGGGCCGTGCCGACGACCGGGTCACGAGGAGAGCGCGTCGCGCAGCACGTCCAGGCCCACCGAGCCGAGGTTCAGCGCGCGCGCGTGGAACGCCTTCGCGTCGAACGCCTCGCCGCGTGCCGAGGCGGCCGCGCGGGCCTCGTCGCGCGTGGCCTCCCACAGGCGCTGCCCGACCTTGTACGACGGCGCCTGCCCCGGCCAGCCGAGGTAGCGGTCGAGCTCGAACCGCACGAACGAGTCGGGCATGTTGACGTTCGCGCGCAGGAACGTGAGCGCCTTGTCCGCGTCCCAGGTCCCGCCGCCCCACTGTTCCGGCGCGGGCAGGCCGAGGTGCACGCCGATGTCGAGCACGACGCGCGCCGCGCGCATGCGCTGCGCGTCGAGCATGCCGAGGCGGTCGCCGTCGTCGTCGAGGAACCCGAGGTCCGCCATGAGGCGCTCCGCGTACAGCGCCCAGCCCTCGCCGTGGCCCGAGACCCAGCACGCCAGGCGGCGCCACGTGTTGAGCGTCGCGCGCGCGTACACGGCCTGGCCGCACTGGAGGTGGTGGCCCGGGACGCCCTCGTGGTAGACCGTCGTCTTCTCGCGCCACGTGTTGAACTCCGTGACGTCCGACGGCACGGACCACCACATGCGGCCCGGCCGGGAGAAGTCGTCGCTCGGGGGCGTGTAGTAGATCCCGCCCGTCTGCGTCGGCGCGATCATGCACTCGAGGTCGAGCACCGGCGTCGGGATGTCGAAGTGGACGCCGTTCAGCGCGCCGATCGCGGCGTCCGACGTCTCCTGCATCCACGACTTCAGGGCGTCCGTGCCGTGCAGGGTGCGCGCCGGGTCGGCGTCGAGTGCGGCCACGGCGTCCTCGACGCTCGCGCCGGGACCCGCGATGCGGCCCGCGATCTCCTCCTGCTCGGCGACGACGCGCGCGAGCTCCTCGAGCCCCCACGCGTAGGTCTCGTCCAGGTCGACCTGCGCGCCGAGGAACGTGCGCGAGAAGAGCCCGTAGCGCTCGCGGCCCACGGCGTCCTGCTCGCGGGCCTGCGGGGCGAGCGTCGTCTCGAGGAAGTCCGCGAGGCGGCCGTAGGCCTCGCGCGCCGCGGCGGCGCCGTGCTCGAGCTCCTTGCGCACGAGCGAGCACGCCGAGGAGTCGTCGAGGACGGCGTTCGCCTCGGGGCCGGCGACGAACGTCGTGAAGAACGAGCCCTTCGCGTCCGCGAGCTCGCGCGACTGCTGCACGCCGATCCGCACCTGGCGGATCGCGGCGACGTTGCCGCGGGAGGCCGCCTCCGTGAGCGACGCCATGTACCCGTCGATCGCGGTGGGGAGGGCGTTGAGGCGCGAGGCGATGTTCTCCCACGCCTCGACCGTGCCGGTCGGCATGATGTCGAAGACGTCGCGCAGCTCCTGCACCGGCGACGCGATGTTGTTGAGGCTCGCGAGCGGCTCGCCCGCCTCGTGCAGCTCGAGCTGGAGGCCGACGCGCTCGCGCATCGCCGCGAGGGTGACCCGGTCGACGTCGTCGGCCGGCTCCAGGCCCTCGAGCTCGCGCAGCACCGCGCGGTCGGCGTCGGCCCGCGCGTCGTGCCCGGCGGGCGAGAGGTCGGAGACGAGGTGGTCGTAGCCGGACAGCCCCATCGCGGTCGCGGAGATCGGGTCGAGCTCGGCGATCCGCGTGACGTAGGCCTCGGCGACGGCGTCGATCGGCGTGGGTGTGCGGTCGGGGGTCCCGGCGGATGCGCCGGCGGGTGTGGTGGTGGTGTCGCTCACCCGGTCGAGACTACTCGGCGCCCGGTCGCGGGTCTGCCGGATTCCCCGGGGTCTCGCCGCGGTCGCCCCCGGTCGGATCCGTGGCCGGGCCCTCGGAAGAAGCGTCGTCGGACAGGGCCCGCAGCGCCGCCGCGAGGTCGTCCGCCCAGGCGCGGTGGTAGCGCACGAGGAGCACGCCCGTCGCGTCCGCGTCGTCCGCGGCGTGCCAGACGGCGACCGGGTCGCCCGGCCGCGGACCTGCCGCGCCGTCGGGCACGACGACGCGCGCCGGGCGTGCGGTCCTCGCGCCGGACGCGGTGGTCACGACCAGCGTCGCCCGCACGACCGAGGGACCCGCCGTCGTGGCGCTCGTCGCCGAGCCCCGCGCGCCGTCCGCAGCGGTGTCCTCGCCGGTGCCCGTGGTCGAGCCCACGACACCGACACCGGGGAGCACGAGCGTCCCGGTCGCCCGGACCGGCGCGGCGAGCAGCGCGTCGCGGCCGCGGGCGAGCCCCGCCACCACCCGGTCGTCCTGGTAGCGCACGAGCGCGAGCAGGGCCGTGACGAGGAGCCCCAGCGTCGCGACCACCACGACGGCGTCCGGCACGGGCCAGCCGCGGCCCGACGCGAGGCGCTGGTAGACGAGCAGCGCGACGGTCGGCACGAACGCCACGGCCCAGGCCCAGCGGCGCCAGCCCGGCACGGGCTCCACCGCCGGCAGACCGGTCGGGTCCGCCTCGACCGCGTCGGCGGAGGCGGGGAGCTCGACGAGCACGCCCCGCTCGGGCAGGCGGCGCACGCGGGGCGACGCGCTCGGCGCGGTCACGACCGCTGGCTCCAGCGCCACGAGTCGGCGTTGTGCCGGCCGGAGCGCCCGCCGAAGTTCTTCGCGGTCGCGCCGTCCCCGGTCCCGCGCAGCCCGCGCGCGCGGTTGGTCCACTCGTCGACGGGCGCGACGTCGTCGGGCAGGCCGCTCGCGGCGGCGGCCGCGGCGAGGCCGGCGACGAGCGCGGCGACCTCGAGCTCGTCCGGCGCGCCCCGCACGACGCGGACGCTCGGGGCGTCGGGCCGCGGCGTGCTCACTCGTCGTCCTCGTCGTGCTCGTGGTCGTCGTCCGCCCCGCGTCCCACGCCCCACTCGGGGACGGCGTAGCCCGCCTCGACGAGCCGCTCGCGTGCCTCGTGCCCCCACCGGTCCAGGAGCCCGACGACGTCGTCGAGGTCCGGCCCGCCGGGGTGAGTCATGACGACGTAGTCGAGGGTGAACGTGTCGTCCTGCACGTCGGCAGGCGAGGCGTCGTCGTCGACCTCCTCGTCGGCGCCCGGGTCCCACACCGACGTCGTGAGGTCGGCGTGGATGCCGAGCGCGCCGTGCAGCTCGTCGAACAGCCGCGCGTTGAGCGCGCCGATGCGGCCCTCGAGCGCGAGGACGCGCGGGTCCTCGTCCGCCTCGGACGCCCCGAACTCGGCCCGCACGCCGACGGCCGTCTCGACGTACTCGTGCAGCGCCGCCGTGAGCGCGTCGACCGCGGCGTGCAGCGGCGCCGGGTCCACGGACCCGAGCGGCACGGGTCCGTGCGTGGCGTCGTCGTGGCTCATGCGTGGTCCTTCCTCGCGAGGTTCTTCGGGCGCTGGTGCTCGCCCGCGGTCACAGCGGGATGTTCCCGTGCTTCTTGGGCGGCAGGGTCGCGCGCTTGGTGCGCAGCGCCCGCAGCGCGCGCACGACCTGTACGCGCGTCTCCGACGGACGGATGACCGCGTCGACGTACCCGCGCTCGGCGGCGTCCCACGGGTTGACGATCGCGTCCTCGTACTCGGCGACGAGCCGGGCGCGCTCCGCCTCGACGTCGTCGCCGGCGTCCGCCGCGCGCTTGAGCGCCGCGCGCTGGAGGATGTTCACCGCGCCGCCCGCGCCCATGACGGCGACCTGCGCCGTCGGCCACGCGAGGTTGACGTCGGCGCCGAGCTGCTTGGAGCCCATGACGATGTAGGCGCCGCCGTACGCCTTGCGCGTGATGACGGTGACGAGCGGGACCGTGGCCTCGGCGTAGGCGTAGATGAGCTTGGCGCCGCGGCGGATGATGCCCTGGTGCTCCTGGTCGACGCCCGGGAGGAAGCCCGGGACGTCGACGAGCGTGAGCACGGGGATGTTGAACGCGTCGCACGTGCGCACGAACCGCGCCGCCTTCTCCGCGGCGTCGATGTCGAGCGTGCCCGCCATCGCGAGCGGCTGGTTCGCGACGACGCCGACCGACTGGCCCTCGACGTGCCCGAACCCGACGAGCACGTTCTTCGCGAACAGCGGCTGCACCTCGAGGAACGCGCCCTCGTCGAGCACGTGCTCGATCACCGTGCGCATGTCGTACGGCTGCGAGTCCGAGTCGGGCACGAGCGCGTCGAGCTCGAGGTCCACCTCCGTGACGTCGAGCTCGACGTCGTCGGGCGGGAACGACGGCGCGTCCGAGAGGTTGTTCTGCGGCAGGTAGGACACGAGGTGGCGCACGTAGTCGATCGCGTCGTCCTCGTCCGCGCCGAGGTAGTGCGCGACGCCGGACTTCTCGTTGTGCGTCAGGCCGCCGCCGAGCTCCTCGAAGCCCACGTCCTCGCCCGTCACGGCGCGGATCACGTCCGGCCCGGTGATGAACATGTTGGACGTCTTGTCCGCCATGACGATGAAGTCCGTCAGGGCGGGGGAGTACACCGCGCCGCCCGCGCTCGGGCCGAGGATGAGCGAGATCTGCGGGATCACGCCGGACGACGCGACGTTGCGGCGGAAGATCTCCGCGAACTGCGTGAGCGCCGCGACGCCCTCCTGGATGCGCGCGCCGCCGCCGTCGGAGATGCCGATCAGCGGGACGCCCGTGCGCAGCGCGAGGTCCTGCACCTTGGTGATCTTCTGGCCGTGCACCTCGCCGAGGCTCCCGCCGAACACGGTGAAGTCCTGCGAGTACACGCACACCTGGCGGCCGTCGATCGTGCCGTGCCCGACGACGACGCCGTCGCCCGCCAGGCGCTTCTTCTCCAGGCCGAAGTTGTGCGAGCGGTGCTTGGCGAACGCGTCGAGCTCGACGAAGCTGCCCTCGTCGAGCAGCGCCTCGATGCGCTCGCGCGCCGTCTTCTTGCCGCGCGCGTGCTGCTTGGTCCGCGCCGCGTCCTCGGGCAGCTCGGTCGCCTCGGCGCGGCGACGGTCGAGGTCGGCGAGCTTGGCCGCGGTGCCCACGAGGTGGGGCGCGTCGGGCGATGTCGGGGGTGCCTCGGGCGTCGCGGGCGAGGTGGTCGCAGAGTCCGTCACGGACCCGAGCCTAGTTGGCGGGTGGCGCCAACTCGATGCGGGCGACGCCAGCACGGCCGGGGCGGGTCTTGGTGGGTGTCGACAAACCCGCCGCGGGCGCCAGGGCCGTGCCGCCGGGTGCCCGGACCGCCGGGCCGCCCTCGTGCCGGACCGTCCGCGTGCGGGAGGATGGCGGGCATGGCGAGCGCGCGCGAGGACGAGACCAGGCCCGACGGCGACGGGCGTCCCCCGCTCCGGACGGAGTTCCTGCGGGAGCTGCTCGTGACGCCTGCGGGGCCGCTCGCCCGGCTCGAGGTCGTCCCCGAGTCGGCCTCGACGAACGCCGAGCTCGCCCGTGCGGTCGCCGCCGACCCGGGCGCCTGGCCCGCGCCGGCGCTCCTCGTCGCCGAGCACCAGCCCGGAGGGCGCGGCCGGCTGGGCCGCTCGTGGACGACCCCGCCGCGCGCCGCGCTCCTCGGCTCGCTCCTCCTGCGCCCCGAGGTGCCGCGCGAGGCCCTGAGCTGGCTCCCGCTCCTCGCCGGGCTCGCGACGGCCCGCGCGCTGCGCGCGACCGCCGGGGTCGACGCCGTCGTCAAGTGGCCGAACGACGTCCTCGTGCCGGACCCGGGCGCCGCGCCGGGGTCGCCGGACGTCGCGACGCCGCGAGCCGGTGACCAGGCGCCGCTGCGCAAGGTCGCCGGCATCCTCGCGGAGGTGCTTCCCGACGGCGGCGTCGTCGTCGGCGTCGGGCTCAACGTCTCGCAGGAGCGCGACGAGCTGCCCGTCCCCACGGCCACCTCGCTCGCCCTGGCGGGCGCCGCGACGACCGACCGGGAGGTCGTGCTCGTCGCCCTCCACGAGGCGTTCGGCGAGGTCCTGGCGCGCTGGCAGGACGCCGGGGGCGACGCCCACGCGGCCGGGCTCGACGCCGACTGCGCCGAGGTCAGCGCCACGCTCGGGACGCGCGTGCGCGTCGAGCGCGTCGGGGGCGGCGACGTCGTCGGGCTCGCGACCGGGCTCGCTCCCGACGGCGGCCTGGTGGTGCGCGAGGACGACGGGACGACGAGCGTCCACCACAGCGGCGACGTCCACCACCTGCGCCGGCACGACTGATCTCGCCCGCCGCGGCCGAGGAATAGGATCGCCGGGTGCCCGTGGACCCTGAGCAGAACGAGCCCGTCACCGCCATCCCGTCCCCGGACGGCGGGGAGGGCGGCGAGCCGGCCCCGGACGCCGAGGCGACGGAGGCGGTGCTCGACGAGGCGCTGCTGGGCGGCCCCCGCACCCTCACCATCGAGCGGCTCGCCGAGCGCGCCGGCGTCGGCGAGGACCTGGTCCGCGCCTACTGGCAGGCGCTGGGCCTCCCCGTCACCGAGGGCGAGGAGCACGCGTTCACCGAGAAGGACGCGCAGGCGCTCGCGGACGTGTTCGCCTTCGCCGAGACGGAGCGGCTCGACGAGCGCGCCCTGACGACCCTCATCCGGTCCACCGGGCACACGACCGAGCGGCTCGTGCTCTGGCAGGTCGAGGCGCTCGTCGAGCACCTGACGCGCCGGTTCGACCTCGACGACACGAGCGCGCGCCTGCTCGTCCTCGACCGGCTGCCCGAGCTCGCACCCGTCCTCGAGGAGCAGCTCCTGCACGCCTGGCGCCGCCAGCTCGCGGCGGTCGCCGGGAGGTTCGCGGTCGAGTTCTCGGACGCGCGCGCCACCGCGGTCGACGAGCACGAGCTGCCGCTCCCGCGCGCGGTCGGGTTCGCGGACATCGTCTCCTTCACGCAGCGCACGCGCGGGCTGGGGTCGAGCGAGCTCGCGGAGTTCGTCCAGCTCTTCGAGACGAGCGCGCGCGACGTCATCACCGCCGCGGGCGGGCGTGTCGTCAAGACGATCGGCGACGCGGTGCTCTACGTCGCCGACGACGTCGCGACCGGGGCACGCGTCGCGCTCGGCCTGGCCGAGGCCGGCGGGCGGGAGGAGGACGTCGACGTCCCGCCCGTCCGCGTCAGCCTCGTGTGGGGCCGGGTCCTCTCGCGGTTCGGCGACGTGTTCGGGCCGAGCGTCAACCTCGCCGCCCGCCTCGTCGACATCGCCGAGCCGACGACGGTCCTCGTCGACCGCGAGACCGCGGGCCTGCTCGCGGGCGACCAGCGCTTCGCGCTCACGGCGCAGCCCGAGACCGAGGTGCAGGGGCTCGGCACGATCGAGCCCGTGCGCCTCCAGTGGGCCTACCGCGGCTGACGCCCTGCCGACCTCGCGGCCCGCTCAGACGGCCTCGAGCAGGCCCGGACCGTCGTTCGTCACGGAGTTGACCAGGGTCGAGATCTCGCGCGCGACCATCGGGACGTCGTCGTGCGGACCGCCGAGCCCGAGCAGGTCGGCCGCCCCGCGAGCGTCGACCGCCGGGTCGAGCCACGCGTCCCACGCGTCGGCGGGCAGGGCGAGCGGCATGCGGTCGTGGATCTCGGCGAGGTACGGCGCCGCGTCCGTCGTGATGATCGTCGTCGAGACGAGCCA
Organism: Streptomyces sp. NPDC057854; assembly: GCF_042797055.1. Classification (NCBI taxonomy): domain Bacteria; kingdom Bacillati; phylum Actinomycetota; class Actinomycetes; order Kitasatosporales; family Streptomycetaceae; genus Streptomyces; species Streptomyces sp. NPDC057854. The sequence goes on along the minus strand of NZ_JBHVMF010000033.1, from coordinate 57,869 downwards.
GCGGTCGGGGTCGTCGTCCGCCTTGGTCCGGTCGCGCCAGAACTCGTAGAGCCCGGCGAACGCGGCGCTCTCGCCGTCGCCGGGCGCGATCCAGTACGGCTGCTTGGGCACCTTGCCCCGGCGCACGGGCGCGGACCCGGCCGGGGACGCGCCGTCGGGCAGGACGCGCCACTCGTAGTACCCGTCCGCGGGCACGAGGCACCGGCGGACGCCGAACGGCTTGGCGAACGCCGGCTTGTCGAGGATCGACTCCGCGCGCGCGTTGATCATGCGCGCGCCGCCCTTGGGGTCCTTGGACCACGACGGCACGAGGCCCCAGCGCGCGAGGCGCAACGAGCGCCGGACCTCGCCCGTGTCCTTGGCCGCGCGCTCCACGACGATCCGTACCGGGTCGGTCGGCGCGAGGTTCCACGACGGCGGCAGGAGCCGCGCGTCGTCGGCCACGTCCGCGATCGCGAACTCGTCCGCGAGGTCCTGCGCGTCCCGGAAGGAGGCATAGCGTCCGCACATGCCTCCAGCCTGCCGCACGCCACCCACGCACGGGCCGTGAGGGAGAGCAGGCTCACGCCCGAAGCGCCGTGTCCCGCACGATCGAATCGATACGATGGACGCCATGCCCTCTTCCTCGGTCGACCCCGCCGTGCCCCGACCGAGATCGTCCGCACGCTGGGTGCTGCTCCTCGGCGCGCTCGCCACGCTCCCCGCGCTCACGGTCGACATGTACCTCCCGCTGCTGCCCGAGGTCGGCGCCGACCTCGGAGCCCCGGACTCCCTCGCGCAGCTGACGCTCTCCGCCATGCTCGTCGGCGGGGCGGTCGGGCAGCTCGTCATCGGTCCCCTCTCCGACCGGTACGGCCGCCGCCTGCCCGTCCTCGTCGGCCTGTCGCTGCACGTCGTGACCTCGATCCTGTGCGCGATGGCCCCCAACATCGGGATCCTCATCGGGCTGCGCGTGCTCCAGGGCTTCTTCAACGCGTCCGCGTCCGTCGTCGCGATCGCCGCCATCCGCGACCGCTTCACCGGCTCCGACGCCGCGCGCATCCTCTCGCGGCTCATGCTCGTCATCGGGCTCGCGCCCCTCCTCGCGCCGTCGCTCGGGTCGTTCATCGGCGCGCACGCGTCGTGGCACGCGGTGTTCTGGGTCCTCGCGGCCGCCGGGCTGGCGCTCGCCGCCGTCGTCCTGCTCTGGATGCCGGAGTCGCTCCCGGTCGAGCGGCGGCGCCCCGCCGGGGCGCGCACCGTCCTGCGTGGTTACGCGAGCCTCCTGCGCGACCGCCACTTCGTCGCGCTCGCCGTCCTGCCCGGGCTCGGCCAGGCCGTGCTCATGAGCTACGTCGTCGGCTCGCCGTTCGTGCTCCAGGAGGGGTACGGGCTCAGCCACGGCCAGTTCGCGCTGCTGTTCGCGGTCAACGGCGTCGGCCTCGTGCTCTCCGCGCAGGCGAACGCCGCGCTCGTGCGTCGCGTGGCGCCCATGCGCCTGCTGCGCGTCGCGCTCGTCGTGCAGGGAGTGTTCACCGTGGGGTTGCTCGTGGTCGCCCTGACCGGCGCGGGCGGCATCGTCGGCATCGTCGCGGCCCTGTTCCTCGTCCTGTCGATGCAGGGCATGATCCCCGCGAACGCGTCGGCGCTCGCGCTCACCCGGCACGGCGAGATCGCGGGCACGGCGGCCGCCGTCATCGGTGCCTTCCAGTCCGGCGTCGCCGGGCTCGTGAGCCCGCTCGTCGGCGTGCTCGGGGGCGACGCCGTGGCGATGGCCACCGTCATGCTCGGCGCCGTCGTCGCGTCGCTCCTCGTGCTCGCCCTCGCGACGCCCGCGTTCCGCCGCGGCGGCTGGCACACGCCGGTCTGACGGTCACCGGCGCGCCACGCGCTCGTCGACCACCCGTCGCTCGTCCGCAACCCCCGCGTCGCCGGGCGGCGCTTGGCTGGCTCCCATGAGACCCACAGCCGTGCTCAAGGTCGCCGCCGCGCTCACCGCCGCCGTCGCCGTCGCGCTGACGCCCTCGGCGACAGCGCTCGCCGCCGCACCGGGCGCCCTCGCCGCCCGCCCGGGCGAGGGGGCCGGACCCGGCCGCGCGACGGCCGTCGTCCCCACGCTCGTCGCCCGCGCGACGCTGTCCGCCGACCACCTGGAGGACGGGCCGCCGTCCGGTGCGCTCGCGACCCCCGCCAACGGCCGCCAGGGGCCCTTCGACGGGCAGGTGATCCCGGGCTTCTCGGCCATGATCGACAACGGCGACGGGACCTTCTGGGCCCAGCCGGACAACGGGTTCGGCGCGAAGGGCAACTCGGCCGACTTCCTCCTGCGCCTCTACCGCGTCACGCCCCACTGGCAGTCGGCGCGCGGTGGTGCGGGCGAGATCGAGGTGGGCGAGCACCTCTCGCTGCGCGACCCGGGCCACCACGTCGACTTCCCGATCGTCCACGAGGACACCGACGAGCGGCTCCTCACGGGCGCCGACTTCGACATCGAGTCCGTCGTGCGGGCGCAGGACGGCACCTTCTGGATCGGGGAGGAGTTCGGGCCCTTCCTGCTGCACGTCGACGCGACGGGCGCGCTCCTCGCCCCGCCCGTGCCGTTCCCCGACGGCAAGTCGCCCGCCAACCCGTACCTCGCGCCCGGGGAGACGCCGCTCGTCGGGTCGAGCCGCGGGTTCGAGGCGCTCGCGGGCTCGCGCGACGGCCGCTACCTGTACCCCGTGCTCGAGGGCGCGCTCGTCGGCGACGACCCGCGCGACCGGGTCGTGCGCCAGTTCGACACGCGCGCGGGCCGGTACACCGACCGCACCTGGACCTACCGCGTGGACACCGACGCCAACGTCGTGGGCGACGCGTTCCTGGTCCGTGGCGACGAGCTCCTGCTCGTCGAGCGCGACGACTTCGACGGCGAGCAGTCCGTGACCAAGCGCGTCTACCGCGTCGATCTCGGCGAGGCCGACAGGTCCGGCCGGCTCGAGAAGGAGCTCGTGCTCGACGCGCTGCAGATCGCGAACCCGCACGGCCTCGGCGCGGGCGACGGCTACGGCACCGGCGACCCGTTCTCGCTCCCGGTGCAGTCGTTCGAGACCGTCGTCCAGCTCCGCGACGGCCGCCTGCTGCTCGCGAACGACAACAACTACCCGGGGAACGACGCGCGCGTGCCCGGCACCCCGGACGACACCGAGATGGTCCTCGTCGACCTGCGGCGCGAGCGCGTCGCGACCGACGACGTGACCGTCGTCGGGCACCGCGGCGCGAGCGGGTACCGGCCCGAGCACACGCTCGCCGCGTACGAGCAGGCGATCCTCCAGTGCGCCGACGTCATCGAGCCCGACGTCGTCACCACGAAGGACGGCGTGCTCGTCGCCCGGCACGAGAACGAGATCGGGGGCACGACGAACGTCGCGCAGCACCCCGAGTTCGCCGACCGCCGCACGACGAAGACGATCGACGGCACCGCCGTCACCGGGTGGTTCACGGAGGACTTCACGCTCGCCGAGCTGCGCACCCTGCGCGCGAAGGAGCGGATCCCTGCCGTCCGCCCGCAGAACACGGCGTTCGACGGCCTCTACCCGGTCCCGACCCTCGCCGAGGTCCTCGACCTCGCCCGGCACTCCGAGACGTGCGACGGGAAGCAGGTCGGGGTGTACCCCGAGACCAAGCACCCGACCTACTTCGACTCGGTCGGGCTGTCGCTCGAGGAACCGCTCGTCTCCGCGCTGCGCGACGCCGGGCTCGACTCACGCACGGCGCCCGTCATCGTGCAGTCGTTCGAGACGGGCAACCTGCGCGAGCTCGACCGCCTGACGAAGGTCGACCTCGCGCAGCTCGTCAGCAGCTCCGGAGCCCCCTACGACCTCGTCGCCGCGGGCGACCCGCGCACCTACGCCGACCTGGTCACGCGCACCGGCCTGCGCGAGATCGCACGGTACGCCGACGGCGTCGGGCTCGAGAAGAACGTCATGATCCCGCGGCGTGCCGACGGGACGCTCGGCGCACCGACGTCGGTCATCCGCGACGCGCACCGCGCGGGGCTGGAGGTCCACGGATGGACCTTCCGGGCGGAGAACCAGTTCCTGCCCGCGGAGCACCGCTCGAGCGCCGACCCGACCGCCCACGGGGACCTCGCCGGCGAGGTCCAGGTCTTCCTCGACGCGGGCATGGACGGGTTCTTCACCGACCAGCCCGACCTCGGGGTCGCTGCCGTGCACGACCGCTGACACCCCCGCAGGTCCGTCCTTCGCCGCCCTTTCACACGTCCTCCTGCTGGTTCGGCGCACGCATCCACGCCGCACCCTTTACCCTCAGACCGTGCCAACGACCGCCCCCGCCTCGTCGTCCCCGCGCTCGCGGCCCCGCGCGCCGCAGACGACGCACTCCCGGAAGGGCGGGGAGGACAAGCCCTCCGGCGGCCCGCACCACGCGCGCGCCCTGCGCTCGCACCGCGTCGCGCGGGCCGTCGGGCTCGTCCTCACCGGGGCGCTCGTGTTCGTCGCTGTGGGTGCCGGAGCCGTGTACCTCGACCTCAAGTCGAAGATCACCGTGAGCGACGTGTCGGGCCTCGTCGTCGGAGGACCGACGGTCGAGCCGCCCAAGGACCCGTCCGACCCGTTCGCCGGCAAGTCGCTCAACATCCTCGTCATGGGCACGGACTACCGCGACGCGGAGAACGCCGCGATCGCGGGCGAGGAGGAGGGCATGCGGTCGGACACGACGTTCATCGTGCACGTGTCCGGCGACCGCACGCGCATGGAGGTCGTCTCCATCCCGCGCGACTCGCTCGTCGACCTCCCGGCGTGCAACCTCCCCGACGGGTCGATGTCGTCCCCGCGGCGCAACACGATGTTCAACGAGGCCTTCCAGATCGGGTCGGGCGGGGTCGACGACATGACGTATGCCGCCGCGTGCACGATCACCGCGGTGCAGGACCTGACCGGCGTGCCGATCACCAACCACGTCGTCGTCAAGATGACCGGGGTCATCGGCGTCGTCGACGCGATCAACGGTGTGACGATGTGCTTCCCGGAGCCCGTCAAGGAGAGCCCGCGGTACGGCACCCTGGACCTTCCCGCCGGAGAGCACACGCTCAACGGCCACGAGGCGATCAGCTTCCTGCGCGCCCGGCACGGCACGGGCATGGGGCTCGAGATGGGGTCCGACCTCACGCGCATCGCGCGCCAGCAGGCGTTCATCGACTCGGCCGTGCGCGAGCTGCTGTCCCAGAACATCATCACCAACTCGCCCCAGCTCTACGGGGTCATCGAGGCCGTGCTCGGCTCGATCAGCGCGGACCCCACCATCGCGGACCCGACGGCGCTCGCGGGCCTCGCGTTCAGCCTGCGGGCCATCAAGCCCTCCGAGGTCGTCTTCACCCAGGTGCCCGTCGTCGAGGCGGCGAGCGACCGCAACCGCGTCGAGTGGACGTCGGAGGCCGACGCGATCTGGCAGCGGCTCATCGACGACACGCCCGCGCCCGGCCACGAGCCCGTCGACCCGCGCGACGACGCGACGGCGCCCGCGGGCGGCACGACCGACCCGGCGACGGGGACCGACCCCGGCACGACCGACCCGGGGGCGGGCACGACCGATCCTGGGACGACCGATCCAGGGACGACGGACCCGGGCACGACGCCCGAGACCCCGGTCGAGGAGCTGCAGCCCGGCGTCTGCGGCTGAGCCGGCCGGCCCGCCCGAGCGTGTCGAGCGCGCTTCCGCGGGTGCTCTGAGACCCGGTCAGGCGCGGGGCGCCTCGCTGAGACGGGAGAGTCGTCCCACCGCCTCGCGCAGCACGTCGTCACGCTTGACGAAGGTGAACCGCACGCGCGAGGCGAGCGCACGGGCCGTCGTCGACCCCGGCGCGCAGAACGCGCTCACGGGGACGGCGACGACGCCCGCGAGGGCGGGCAGCTCGCGGCACAGGGCGGTGCCGTCCTCGAAGCCGAGCGGCGCGCCGTCGGCGATGACGAAGTACGTGCCCTGCGGCACGACGACGTCGAACCCGGCCCGGACCAGGCCCTCGCACAGCAGGTCCCGACGCGCGGCGAGCGAGTCCGCCAGTGCGCGCGGGGTCTCGTCGTCGGACAGCGCGTCGGCGATCGCGGGCTGGAACGGCGCGCCCGACGTGTAGGTGAGGAACTGCTTGACCGTCCGGACGGCCGTGACGAGCGGCTCCGGCCCGTGCAGCCAGCCGACCTTCCAGCCGGTGAAGGAGAACGTCTTGCCGGCCGAGGAGATCGTGATCGTGCGCTGCCGCATCCCGGGCAGGGTCGCGATCGGCACGTGCCGGGCGTCGTCGAACGTCAGGTGCTCGTAGACCTCGTCCGTGACGACGACCGCGTCGTGGCGGCGCGCGACGGCCGCGATCGCGTCGAGCTCGTCGAGGTCGAGCACCGTGCCCGTCGGGTTGTGGGGCGAGTTCACCAGGATGAGGCGCGTGCGGTCGGTGACGGCCGCGCGCAGGGCGTCGAGGTCGAGGCGGAAGCGCTCCGGGCCGGGCACGAGGGGGACGGTGACGTGGTTTGCCCCCGCGAGCGCGATGCACGCGGCGTGGGAGTCGTAGAACGGCTCGAGCGTCACGACGTCGTCCCCCGGGCCGGCCAGCGCGAGGATCGTCGCGGCGAGGGCCTCCGTCGCGCCCGTGGTCACCAGGACCTCGGACTCCGGGTCGGGGTCCAGCCCGTAGTGCCGGTACTGGTGGCTCGCGATCGCGTTGCGCAGCTCGAGGATGCCCGGACCCGGCGGGTACTGGTTGTGGCCCTCCTCGATCGCGCGGACCGCCGCGTGCTTGACCGTCGCCGGGCCGTCGACGTCCGGGAAGCCCTGCCCCAGGTTGATGGCCCCCGTGCGGTGCGCGAGGGCGGTCATCTCGGCGAAGACCGTCGCCGCCACCGCGCCGTCCGCCCCGAGGAGGCCGGTAGCGCGGGCGGCGGCCTGCCAGCGGCCGGGCGGGAGGTCGGTCATGACCCGACCCTAGCCGTGCGCGCGCCCACGATGTGGGACGCCGCGAGCGGGTTCCCGGTGGGTGCGTGCCGTGATCCCGAGGCTCCCGCCGCCGGTGTCCACAGGGCACTGCCGCGAGACGCGCGGATGCCCTACTCTCTCGGTCAGGTCTTTCGGTCCGGCGGGGCAGCCGGCCAGCAGAGCAGGGGGAATGCTCGACATGTCTACGGACACGCACGCCGTCGGCGTGCTCGAGGGCGAGGTGCGCGAGCTCGTCCGGCGGCGCGGGGTGGACCCCGTGCGGGACCGGGCGGCGGTTGACGAGCTCGTCCGCGAGGCGGTCGCCGACTACGAGACGCGCAGCGCGCTCGGCGCCGTCGTGCCGCTCGCTGACCCGACGGCGGCGGGCCGCGCGGTGGTCGACTCCGTGGCCGGCCTCGGACCGCTCCAGCCCTACCTCGACGACCCGGAGATCGAGGAGATCTGGATCAACGCGCCCTCGCAGGTGTTCGTCGCGCGGGGTGGTCGGTCCGAGCTCACGACGACGATCCTCACCGCCGAGCAGGTGCGCGACCTCGTCGAGCAGATGCTGCGCTCGTCCGGTCGTCGGCTGGACCTGTCCAGCCCGTTCGTCGACGCCTCGCTGCCCGGCGGCGAGCGGCTCCACGTGGTCATCCCGGACGTCACGCGCACCGCCTGGGCGGTCAACATCCGCAAGCACGTGGTCCGCGCGTCGCACCTCGACGACCTCGTGCGCCTCGGGTCGCTCACCCCGCAGGCGGCGGCGTTCCTCGACGCCTCGGTCCGCGCCGGGCTGAACATCCTCGTCGCGGGCGCCACCCAGGCGGGCAAGACGACGATGCTCAACGCCCTCGCGGGCTCGGTGCCGCCCACGCAGCGCGTCGTCACGTGCGAGGAGGTGTTCGAGCTCCGGTTCGCCGTGCGAGACGTCGTGTCCATGCAGTGTCGTCAGCCGAGCCTGGAGGGGACCGGCGAGATCCCCCTGCGACGCCTCGTCAAGGAGGCGCTGCGGATGCGCCCGGACCGGATCGTCATCGGTGAGGTCCGCGAGGCGGAGAGCTTCGACCTCCTCGTCGCGTTGAACGCCGGAGTTCCCGGGATGTGCACCGTGCACGCGAACTCGGCCCGCGAGGCGATCACCAAGATGTGCACGCTGCCGCTGCTGGCGGGCGAGAACGTCTCCGACCGCTTCGTGGTGCCGACCGTCGCGTCCGCGATCGACCTCGTCGTCCACCTCGGCGTCGACGTCGACGGGCGGAGGGTGGTGCGCGAGGTTCTGGGGGTCACGGGGCGGGTCGAGCAGGGCGTGGTGGAGGCCGCGGAGATCTTCGTCCGCACCGGGGACCGCCTGGTGCGGGCCGACGGGTTCCCGCCCGGCGCGGACCGGTTCGCGCGTGCCGGGATCGACCTGGCGGCCGTGCTGCACACCGAGCGGGCGCCCGTCGCGGACGCCTCGACGTGGTCGGGGGCGAGCTGACGTGGGCGTGGTCGTGGGGTTCCTGCTCGGAGCGGGCCTGTTCTGCGTCTGGTGGTCGTTCTGGATGCCGGGTCCGCCCCGGGAGCGCCGTACGGACGGCTGGGCGGCGCGCACCCAGGACCTCCTCGTACAGGCGGGCGCGCCCTCCGTGACGCCCGGCGCTCTGGTGACGACGAGTGCGGGCGTGGGGCTCGTGGTCCTCCTCGTCGCGACGGTCCTCGCGGGGTCGGTGACGATCGCCGCGTGCTTCGGGGCGATCGCCGCGTCGCTGCCGGTGCTCCTCGTGCGCTCCCGCGCCCGACGCCGGAGGGCGCGGCTGCGCGACGTGTGGCCCGAGGTGCTGGACCACCTCGCCTCCGGCGTCCGCGCTGGCCTGTCGCTGCCCGAGGCCGTCGGACAGCTGGGCGAGCGTGGTCCGGCGGAGCTGCGGGAACCGTTCGCCCGGTTCGCGGTGGACTACCGCGCTTCGGGGCGCTTCGGGGACTGTCTGGACCGGCTCAAGGATCGCCTCGCGGACCCGGTGGCCGATCGCATCGTGGAGTCGCTGCGGCTGACGCGCGACGTGGGCGGGACGGACCTGGGGCGGCTCCTGCGCACTCTCTCGGCGTTCCTGCGGGAGGACGCGCGGACCCGCGGCGAGCTCGAGGCGCGCCAGTCCTGGACGGTGAACGGCGCGCGGCTCGCCGTCGCGGGCCCCTGGGTGGTGCTCGGGTTCCTGGCGTCACGGCCCGAGACGGCGGCGGCCTACAACTCGCTGACGGGGGCGCTCGTCCTCGGCGTCGGAGCCGCCTGCTCGGCCGCGGCGTACCAGCTCATGCTGCGGATCGGGCGCCTGCCCGAGGAGGAGAGGGTGCTGCGATGAGCGTGCTCGACGTATCACTGACGGGTGCCGCGATCGGGGCGCTCGGCGGGGTGGGGGTGCTGCTCGTTGCGGCCGGCGTCCGCGGTCGTGCGATCCGGCTCGACGAGCGCCTCGCGCCCTACCTGCGGACCCACGACAAGACGTCGGTGCTCCTTCGCGACCAGCCGACCTGGACGCCGTTCCCGACGGTCGAGCGCCTGGTCGCGCCGGTGCTCGCCGACGCCGGCCGGGGCCTCGAGCGGCTCGGCTCCACGTCCTCCGACGTCCGCCGCCGGATCGAGCGCGCGGGTCGTCGTCAGAGCGTCGAGCAGTTCCGTGCACGCCAGGTCGTGTGGGGCGTCGTCGGGCTCGCGCTGGGCACGTTGTTCGCGATCGTCCTCGCCACGACGCGAGGCTCGTCCGTCGTGCTCCTCGTGCTCCTCGCGCTGCTGTGCGGGGTGGGAGGAGTCCTCGCCTGCGACCACGCCCTGACCCGTGCGGTGCGACGCCGCGAGCAGCGCATGCTCGCGGAGTTCCCGACCGTCGCCGAGCTTCTCGCCCTTGCGGTGAACGCCGGCGAGGGTCCGGTCGCGGCGCTCGAGCGGGTCGCGACGGCGGCCCGCGGGGAGCTCTCGAGCGAGCTGCGCGCGACCCTGGCGTCGGTGCGCTCCGGCACACCCCTCGCGCGGGCGCTCGAGCAGCTCGCCGACCGGACGGCCCTGCCGAGCCTCACCCGCTTCGCGGAGGGAGTCGCCGTCGCGGTGGAGCGCGGGACCCCGCTCGCCGACGTCCTGCGCGCCCAGGCGCAGGACGTGCGCGAGTCCGGGCGTCGCGCACTCATGGAGGCGGGCGGCAAGAAGGAGGTGGCGATGATGATCCCGGTCGTCTTCCTCATCCTCCCCGTGACCGTGGTCTTGACGACCGTTCGCAAAGATCATCCTGTCGTGGCGGGGTGGGTCTGAGCAAGAGGCCCTGAGGGCTCATCTCCCGCGGATCGGGCTCTCGAGCCACGCCTCGAGGATGGGGCGCTCGAACGGCCCGGCCGCCGAGATTCTTCTGGAGAGGTGTCTATCGAGCTCCTGGAGTACCCAAGCGTCGAAGGCGTTCTTAACCGTCTGGACGTCGGGGCCGGGAACGCTCTTAGGTCCTGGAACGAACTGGGAGTGCGGCAACTCGGGGCCGAAGAAGCTCGACGGGTTCAGTTCGTCGAAGTACTGCCGCGCGAGGTCGGTGCCGCAGAGAAGACTGACGACCAAGAGGTGGTGCACCGAGAAGAGCGAGAGTCGATACCAGACGTCCCCCTCTGGGACAGGAAGTCGAGTGGTGCGAGTTGAGATCCGCCATGTTTCAGGGACTTCGATCCGAAGTGTCCAGGTCCAGATGTTCCGCAGTGGATCATCGTTCATGACGGCCGTTGCGAGGTCCTCCGGCCGAACAGCCGGGTCCGACTTCCACGCGTCGAACACGATAGCTGTCTTCGCTGCCCAGCGGTGGAGGTCGTGCCGTACCGAGGGCGAGGGCGCTAGATGTCGAGTCTGCAAGCGCCCACCCGGCGTGGGTCTGGCGGCGTTCGAGAGCTCTGACTTCGCTGTGGCCTCGAGGACGGACATCCAGCCGTTGTTGCAGGACTCGCAGACAACGCGCGCGGTGACCCCGAAGTGCGGACCGACTTTCCGGGACGTGTAGCGCTTCACCTTGCCCGTGTGTGGATCGACCACACGCCCTTGACTGAAGATCGGGCCTCGGGGCGGCCCGCTCAGCCCGCGCCAGTGTTCTGCAATCACGTGCTCGGCGCTGATACTTGCGGTTGAGCCGCAGAAGACACATGGCTGCTTGGGTGCGCTCATTCCCAGACTCCCACCACCGACACGTCGGCCCCCCGACGTTCTTTGCGTCGTGACACGATCGCGACCACGAGGTCGCGCAGGGTCTTCGAGATCTCAGGTGGGGAGAGTTCGTCCCAGTCCTCGAGGAGCTGCGCCGCGATGGCCGTGTAGTCCGCGGTCAGCGCGGCTCGCTCGTACTTGCGCAGAGACTCCCGGGCGTCGCGCTGTTCGGCTGCCAGGTGGTCCCTCGCGGCCGCGTAGGCGCCTTCTGGGACCAGCCCCTTCGCCCGGTCCACCGTGAGGCGCTCAAGCGCCCTCTCGGCCTCGTCGTGCATGCGTAGCAGCCGGGCACGCTCGACGTCCTCGGCCGCGGTTCGGGTACCGGCTCGCGCGGCGTGCTCGTCGACGAGCTGGCCGACGGTCGGGAGCCAGGCGAGAACGGCGTCCTCAACGCGCGAGTACAGGATGCTGGCTGGCGCGGTGCACTCGCGGTTCGCGCACCGCATGCGGGGGCTCTGGTCCTTCTGCCGGTGCAGTGCCATCCGGTACCCGCACGCGGCGCACCGGGGAACGCCGGACATCGCGCTGACCGCGGACACGAGACGCGGCGCGAGGGTCTTGCGGCCCTCGCGGGCGGCGACCGTCGCGCGCCAGATCGACTCGTCGATGATCGCCTCGTGCGCGCCCAGGATGTAGACGTGCCGAGGGCACTCGCGCGTCACCTGGTGCCGTTCGGTGCACGCGGGGTCGTGCACCCTCAGGTAGCCGGCGGCGAAGCCGTTCGTGAGGTACTGACCGACGCCGCGGTGGGTCCAGGGCTTCTTGCTCCGTGGCGACTCGATGCCGAGGTCCCGCAGCCACTTCGAGAGGGCGCCGAGCCCGGCTCCGTCGACGTAGCGGCGGTAGAGCTCGCGCACGACGTCGGCGGTCTCAGGGTCGGGGGAGTAGGTCTTGCTCGCGGGGTCGTAGAGGTACCCCAGACGTGGGGACCCATTGTGCGGGAGGCCGAGCTTGCGCCGTCGGGCGTGGGTCTCGCGCCACGTGTCGCCGATGCGGTCGGACTCGAACGCGGCCATCTCAGCGAGCATGCCGCGGGTGAAGCGTCCGGTCGAGGTCGTGGTGTCGACGGTCTCGGTCGAGGACTCGAGCCGCCCGCCAGCGCCCTCGACTCGGTCGACGGCGACGGCCCAATCGCGGCGGTTGCGCGCGAGCCGGGACCACTTCCACACCACGATGACGTCGGCGTCGCGCGCCTCGACCAGCGCGAGCGTTCGCTGGACGGCAGGCCGGTCCCACGTGCGCCCGGAGATCCCGGGGTCGGAGAGCACGTCGACGACGTCGTAGCCCATCCGTGCCGCGTACTCGCGGCACGACGCCTCTTGCAGCTCGAGAGAAATCGAGTCCTCGCGCGACTTCGACTGCCGCAGGTACACCACGGCGCGCGGCGGCTGGTCGGGGACGACCCGCAGGTTCGGCCTCACGCCCACTCCGAGGCGGCGCGCTGCTCCTGCTGCTCGATGAGGCTAGGTCCCTTCGCTGCGGCGTCGGCGACGGCTCGAAGCCGCGCGAGGCCGGGCGCTCGTCGGCGGTCGCGCTCGTCGGTGAGTGCGTCGAACGCGAGCACGATGGCGCGTGGGCACCCTGGCTCTTGCACCTTGGCGTAGTGCTCGCGCCAACGGGAGTGCAGCTCATCGTCGGGCAGCGCGGCAAGGTCCTCAGTCATGCGATGTCTCGCTTCCGGGTGGTCGGGGCGATCCCCCACGGCGTCGGGTAGGCGACTGGTGCGACGCGGCGCAGGACAACATCGCGCAGCGCCTGGACGATCGGCGTTGTGACCTCGAGTTCGCGCGCGATCGCGCCGACGTGACCGTCGTAGAGCTTCTCGGCGAGCGCGTACTCGTCGGGACGGATCAGCAGACGCGCGGCGTAGGCGTCGGCTTGGCGCTCGTCGCGCACGACGTCGTGGGCGGCGGACCAGTCGTGGTTGTGGTGCCAGTGACCCATCTCGTGCGCGAGCGCGACCTTGCGCACGATCGCGCTCTTGCGTTCGTTGATGAGAACGAGCCCAGACCGGCGGACCTCGCCGGTGCGGCGCCCGAGATTCGCGAACTTCACGTGCAGGCCCATTTCCGACGCTGCGGCGAGCAGCTCGTCCCAGGTCACGGTTCCTCCTGCTGCGCCTCGACCTCTGCATCGTCGTCGCGATCCATCGCCGCCAGCACGTAGTCGCCGGCGTTGGCCCGGCGCTCGGCCTCGCCGAAGAGGTCGAAGACGTCGAGCCCGAGAGCGCTCGCAATGACTTCCGCTTCGCCGACCGTCGAGGCCGGACGCTCCCCGCGGAGGATGATGCCGAGCCGGTTCGCCGACATCCCCGTCTTCTCGGCGAGCACGCGACGCGTCGTGCCACTTTCCGCGACCGCGCCGGCGAGCACCTGCGCCAGCGCGCGGTCGATCGGATGCATGGGCTTCGAGGTCAGGGCCATGTGGTGACTGTACCCATTTCGGTTCACTTGGGGAAGTGGGGTTGACCGCGAACCCAAATCGGTCCATAGTCGGGACATGACCACGAACCGATTTGGGTCCAGCGCCATCGACAGGGCGCTGGCTGCCGAGGTCCGCGCGGAGATCGCCCGCCGCCCGGACCTCAGCGTCGCGGGCCTCGCAGACTCGCTCGGCATCCGTCGCGCCACGCTCTCGGAGCGCGTGAACGGTCGGGTCGCCTTCACCTACTCGCAGTTGCGGCTCGTTGCTGAGGCGATCGGGCTCACGGTGCGCGAGCTGGATACCCGCGCGAAGTACCAGCTCGCCCGTGAGGCTTCGGGCACGTCGGCGGTGTCGGCGTGAGCGCCGTCGAGCCGGGGCCGTTTCCGTCGCGGTCGTGGCCGGGGATGGCCTCCACGCCGCGCACGAAGGAGGCGGCCTGCCGCCTCGCGGGGGAGCGGATCGCCGCCGCTCGACGGCGCCGCGACTCCCTCTCGGTCGAAGAGGCTGCGCGCGAGGCCTGGCACCCATGTCACCGCCTCACGGTCGAGCAGCTCGAGGACAAGATCCGCGCCTCGCGTGAGCGCCGCGCCGAGGCGGCCCGGGTTGCGAGGAGCGCGTCGTGAGTGCCCCGCTGATCGAGCGCGTGCCGTTCGGACTGCGCGACGGCCTCGAGCCCGCCGCCGAGCCCGTCACTGCGCAGCTGGCGACCCGCACGCGCCGCGTCCTCACGGACGACGAGGCCGCGTCGCTCTCCGGCGCTGGCCGGTACAACGCGCAGCAGCGCGCCGAGCTGCTCGCCGAGGTCGGCGATGCGCTCCTTGCCGCGCTCGAGGGCGGCGTCGTCGCCCCCTAGCCACCACCCTGCCGCGGCGCTCGCGGCCCGTGCTCTGCCAGGAAAGGACCAGACCGTGAACCCGTTCATGTGGATCGTGTGGGGCGTCGTCGCTCTGCTGTTGCTGCTCGTCGTGTTCGTCGTGCTCGCCGTCTTGCTGGCGCTTGTCACGCCGTGCGCGGCAGTCGTCGTCGCGCTGTTCGAGGACGTGCGCGCCCGGTGGCGTTGGCGCCTCATCCGTCGCTCGGCGCATCGGCGCGCGCTCGCTGACGACCACGAGCTCGTCGTGCGTGGCGCGACGTTCTGGGCGGTGCCCGACCGGGGCGGCGAGCCTGAGCTGCTGCGCCCGGCGTGGGCTCCGGTGCGAGGCGACGAAATGGCGGTCGTGGACGCGACGACGGATCACGGACGTGCCCTGTGAGCGGGCACCTGCGCGTCGTCGGGGACGACGTGGCCGAGCTGCTGCCGTACCCGGCGGACGAGGTGTCGAACTCGCTCGTCGAGCTGGACTCGGCGGAGGCGACGGTGCTCGCGGCGGCCCCGGCCGCGGCGGCGCGGGCCCACACGGCGGACCGGTTGGCGGCGGCGTACATCGCGGCGGCGGACGTCTACCGGCGCCCGGCGGAGCCGCTCGCGTACCGCGAGTGGATGGCGGCGTCGGACGCGGCGGCGAACGAGCTGCGCGAGGCCGAGGAGGCCTACCGCGAGGCGTGGTCGTCGTGACGGCCGCGAGGTGGCGGTGCGCACGGTGCGGCCGCTACCTCCACGCCCGGGCCGTCGTGCTGACGGCAGCCGGGATCCCGAAGAGCAGGTGCCAGGAGTGCGGCCCGGTGGTCGCGCTGTACGTGAGGGGACACGAGGTGACGAACGAGAAGACGGCCGGGCAGGAGCAGTCGCTCCTTGCGCTGCCGCAGGTCTCGCACGAGACGTTCCTGCGCATCGTGGACTCGGTGCCCGCCGGGACGGAGGTCACGGTCAACACGCTGCGCGCACGGCTCGACGCAGCGGAGGTCCCGGAGCGTGCCCGCGGCGGCCTGTTCTCGAAGGCGACGAAGGCCCGCCTCCTCGAGCCGGTGTGGGTCGGGGAGGGTGACGACCGCACGCCGAAGACGGCCGCGTCGTCCGGCCCGTCCGCGCACCTGGCTCGGGTGCGCGTGTACGTGCGCACGACGACGCGCATGCACGAGGTGTCGACGTGACGCGGCCCAGCGCGGCGGACGAGCACGCCGCGAACATGCGCGCCCTCGCCCGGCCGGGCTCCCTCGTCGACGTCCCGCGCGGTGCCCGTTGCTCCGAGCACGACGTCCGCCTCACCTCGGTCGGCGCGTGCGGCTCGTGCATCGCCAACCACCACGCGGGCGAGCACGTCGGCAAGCCGTGCCGGACGTGCTCCCGCTGCTACCCGACCCCGATCCCCGCGATCACGCACCATACCCACGCAGACAGGACCGCACCATGACCACCACCACACAGGCCCCGCCCGCCGGCCGTAGCGCGAGGAGCGACGCCGGCGCGCCGTACACCAACCGTCGCGCGTCGCGCGGCGTCTTCGACCCGCAGGCGTGGGCGCCGAGCTCGGCGTGCCGGCGTGCTGACGTCGACCCCGAGCTGTTCTTCCACCCCGAGGGCGAGACGGGCAGGGCCCGTCGAACCCGGGAGTCCGACGCCAAGAAGGTCTGCGCCGACTGCCCCGTCCGTGCCCTCTGCCTCGACTACGCGCTTGAGCGGCGCGAGCAGTACGGCGTGTGGGGCGGCACGGGCGAGGAGGAGCGCGCCGCGCTGCTGCGCGTGCGCCGTGGCCCGCGCGAGGGCAAGAAGCCGGGCGGCGCGAAGCCGCTCCCGGTCACCCAGGACGACGTCGAGACGATCCGTCGCATGCACGGCGAGGGCCGCAACCAGCGCGAGATCGCCGATCACCTCGGCTGGTCCTACGCCCGCATGCCACGGGCGATGCAGAGCCTCGGGATCAGCGCCCGCGCGGCGGTGTCGGCATGAGCGCGGCCACGGTCACGGACCTGTTCTGCGGGGCGGGCGGGTCGTCGACGGGCATGGTGCAGATCCCGGGCGTGCAGGTCGTGATCGCTGCGAACCACTGGTCGCTCGCGATCGAGACGCACAACCAGAACCACCCGGACACGGACCACGCCGCGGTCGACCTGCACCAGGAGGACCCGCGGTACTTCCCGCGCACGGATGTCCTGTGGGCATCGCCGGAGTGCACGAAGTGGTCGCAGGCGAACGGGTCGAAGCCGCTCCCCGCGATCGAGGAGGGCCTGTTCGAGGACCCGCTGTCCGCCGAGGCCGCGATCCGCTCCCGACTGCTGATGTTCGACGTGCTCCGCTTCGCCGAGCACCACCGCTACCGGGCGATGATCATCGAGAACGTCGTCGACATCGCGACCCAGGCGAAGTACCGCCTCGCCTGGTACGAGTGGCGCCAGCAGCTCCGCGCGCTCGGCTACCGCTTCCGCGTCGTCTCGCTCAACTCGATGCACGCCCAGACGTTCGGCCTGCCCGCGCCGCAGTCCCGCGACCGGATCTACATCGTGTGCTGGCGCGAGGGCGAGCGCGCCCCCGACGTCGAGCGCATCCTGCGCCCGTCCGCGTACTGCCCGAAGTGCGACGAGCTGATCCGGGCGACGCAGTCCTGGAAGAACGGCAAGACGGTCGGCCGCTACCGCCAGACCTACCTGTACACGCACGCCCGGTGCGGGACCGTCGTCGAGCCCGCGTGGCTCCCCGCTGCGGCCGCGATCGACTGGTCCATCCCGGGCGAGCGGATCGGGGACCGTCTCAAGCCGAAGACCCGCGCCCGGATCGCGGCGGGGATCGCCCGGTACTGGGGCCCGATCCACATCGAGGCGCTCGGCAACCAGTACGACGCCGCGGACCCGAAGCACCCCCAGCACGGCGACCCCAACGCGTACTACCGCGCCTGGTCCGTCGACGACGTGATCCGCACCCTCCACACCCAGGAGACGAAGGGCCTCGCCGTCCCGGTCGAGGGCCGCGACGGCAAGACCGCGTGGCCGCTCGACGTGCCGATGCGCACCCAGACGACCCGGCTCGAGACCGGGCTCGCGCACACTCCGCTCGTCGACAAGATGTACGGCACCGGCGTCGCGCACCCCGTCACCGACCCGTTCGGCACCATTACCGCAGGCGGCAACCACCACGGCCTCGCGCAGCACCCCGACCCGTTCATCCTCGACCGCCGGTTCGAGTACCGCGCCCGCTCGATCCATGACCCGCTGTCGACGATCACCGCGAACGACACGACGAAGGCGCTCGTCGCGCCCTACTACGGCTCCGCGACCCACGCGAAGCCCGTCGACGAGCCGCTCGGCACGCTGACCACGGTCGACCGGTACGCGCTCGTGCACCGGCACAACACCGGCGGCGCGGAGATGACGACCCCGGTGTTCGAGGAGCTGCGCACCCTGACCGCGGCCGGTCACCAGTCACTCCTGCAGCAGCCCGGCCCGCGCGACGGCCGCCGCACCGTCACCGCCGCGGACCTGCGCGCGGCGGAGGAGCTCGTGCCCGAGGTCCTGTTCCGCATGTTCCGCCCGCACGAGGTAGCCGCCGGCATGGCCTTCCCGTCGGACTACCGGTGGGATGCGACCGACCCGAAGACCGGGCGGGCCGCGTCGAACCGCGACCTCGTGAAGATGGCCGGGAACGCCGTCACCCCGCCCGCCGCGCGCGACCTCGTCGCGACCGTCGTCGAGGCGCTGACTGGAGAGGCAGCGACCCCGTGACAAAGCGCTCATCGGAGCCAGCCCAGACTGCCGTTGTCGAGCAGAACTGCCACCGTGAAGCCGATTTCCCGCAATTGTTCCGCCAATCGAGGGGTCCGGTTCTCGGAGAGAACAATGACAAACTTCGCCTCGGGTTGGGCCTCCTTCGCGCGGGCTGCCAGGTTGATTATCACTCTAATCGACTGCGCTGTAATCGAGCGGCGAAACTCGGCGATCTCCACAACTGTTCCGCTGTCGTTTCTCGCGATGGCGTCGAACATCGATTGCTGAGGGCCGTCTCCGCCGAACACAACGTTAAGACCCCGTCCGGCCGCGTCTCTTGCATAGGCTGCGGCCGCTTCGGACTCAGCATTCTCGACTCGCACGGCCACAGCTTGTTCGGTCGCCGTGCCTGTGTTGAAGACTGCGATCCCGGCAGCTGCGAGGCTGAGCAGACTGACGATGATCGGCACCCAGAGTCCGCCGAGATACCAAGCAACTGCCGCAGCTCCAGCGAATATAAGCGCGAGGAATGCCCAGCCTGCGATCCGCAGCGAGAGGAAGATCCCTCTCTTCGTGCGCGCCCGTGCTCGCTCCTCATCGGCCACTTCCGCGGCTATCAGTTGTGTCAACGCGGCACTGAGGTGGGCGTCGTTCACTTCCTCCCGAACCTCGAGATAGGCCTTGAGGCGCCGCACTCGACGCGATTCAGGGCCGAACAGTGCTGCCTGGCTGACCACCGCCACAGCCAGCCCGGCAATTCCCGCCACCACCTCTTCCCACATGGGCCGGAGCGTACCGCGAACCCGGTACGGCGGGGGAGGTGCAACCCGGGTGACAGCTCGGGCCGCGGCCGAAGAACCCAACACCATCGAGAAGGGAACCCAGCAATGACGAGACTCTCGTCGGGCCTGCCGAAGGAGACCTCCGGGAACGGCCTGTCCGCGATCGCGCGGGACCTGGTCGTGAACCCGATGAACCGGCACGTCATGATCGCCGTCGTCGACTGCTCGAAGATCACGACGGACACGTCGACGGGCCTCATGGAGCCGACGGCACGCGTGCTGCGGATCGAGCGGGTCGCGCCCCAGGATGCGGAGACGGCGGAGCGTCTGGTGCGCCGCGCGCTTGAGCACCGTCTCGGTGACACGGTTCTGCCGATCGATCTCGAGCAGGACATCGAGGAGTGGTTCGGCAAGGGCTTCAAGCTGGACCCGGAGACGGGTGTCCTCACCCCGAAGGACGAGGAGCCCGACGACGCCGGGGAGGGTTCGAGCTTCCTGCGTGACGGGTCCGGGTTCTTCCCGGGCCGCCCCGCCGAGTCCGACGCCGAGCCCGATCCCGAGACCGACGACGGCGAGGAGCGCACCGTCGCGGACGCAGTGCGCGACGCGCTGCGCAGCGTCGAAGACCTCCCCCTCGTGCGCGAGGCGGCCGAGCTCGTCATCACGTCCCAGTTCGCGTCTACCTCGATGCTGCAGCGCAAACTCCGCGTCGGGTTCGCGAAGGCCGGCTACCTCATGGACGTCCTCGAACAGCTCGGGTTCGTCGGCCCCTCGCAGGGCACGAAGGCACGCGACGTGCTCTACGAGCCGGGCCGTCTCGCCGAGGCGCTCGCGGCGGTCGACGCCCGGTTCGGGGAGGCGTGAGCGATGCCGATCACGAACGACCCCACGGGCCGCGTCTCGACGTGCGCGCACTGCGACAAGAAGGTCGAGGAGGCGCGCCTCATGAAGGGGATCCGCTCGCGCACGGTGGACGTTGCCGGGCGGCTCGTCACGACGACGTCCCACGGAATCCTCGTCTGGCGCACCGTCGACCGCGGCCACGGCTCCGCGGTGTGCCCCGACGTCGAGTCCGGCCGGCACGAGCCGACGCGCATCACGTACCGGTCCGTGCACGCGCCCGCCGAGCCGGAGACGCCGGACGACGAGGACCCGGACGGCGGTGCCGCCGCGTGAGGACGTGGACGCCGGCCGAGTACCACGCGGACGTCGCGGCAGGCATGAAGGAGGACGCGCTGCAGGCACAGGTGATCGCGGTCGCGCGTGACCTCGGCTTCCTCGTCTACCACACGCACGACTCCCGCAAGTCCGAGCGCGGCTGGCCCGACCTCGTCCTCGTCCACCCGACCCGCGGTCGCTTGCTGTACCGCGAGCTCAAGCAGCAGAAGCGCTACCCGACCCCGGAGCAACGCAAGTGGCTCGCCGCCCTCGCCGCGACCGGAGCCGACGTCGGCGTCTGGCGCCCGCTCGACATCCTCGAGCGACGCGTCCACGCCGAGCTCCAAGCACCCCAGCCCACCCTGACCTCGAAGGAGCCCTCATGACCATCGACGACGGCCGCACGGTCGAGTACCGCGGGATCCGCTTCCGCACCGTCGGGAAGGGCATCCGGCACTGCCAGACGTGCTTGCGCATCACCTACGACTACATCTCGCACGCGGCCAGGCACCTGACCGGTGTCGGGGACGTCGGCTGGCCCGCCGTCTCGCCACTCGAACCTGGAACTACGGCGCTCGAGGTCCAGGTTGCGCCCACAACCTTGACGATCCCGGCCGAGGTCGACCAGCTCCCGGCGCGCGCGGTCATCCGCGACGCCGCTGGCACGGTCGCCGAGAACGCCGACGGGCCGTACCCCTGGCTCACGACCGGCTTCTCCGAGTCCTGGCCGTCGGACGCGTTCACCTACCCGGTCACCGTGCTCTGGCCCCTCGGCGCTCGCGGCGATGGGGGTGCGTGATGGCGACCGGGTGGCGGACCGAAGGCGGCGAGGTGCACGCCGTGGCGAAGACGTTCTGGCTCGAGCTCGGGGACCTTCGCGCGATCGTGCGGCGCGCCGACGAGCTCAGCCTCGCGGACACGGCCGATGTGTACGTGGGCGGGGTCGAAAAGAGCACGGTGTTCGTCGGTCTCGCGACGGTGAAGGAGATCCGCGTGCGCGAGGTGGCGTACACGAAGCACCAGCCCGAGGCAGGCGCATGAGCGCGAGACAGGCGCCCCCGGCCCGCCGGCCGCGGCGCGGGCAGAAGCTCACGATCCCGGCCCGCGCGATGACCTACGTCGTCGTGTGGGACGCGTTCAACGTGGTCAAGGTCGGGCGCGCGTGGAAGCGGTACAGGCTCAAGGGCCTGACGGACACGGGCGGCCGCGTGCTGATCCTGCAGCGCGACACGGAGGACGTCGTCGAGTGGGCGGTGCTGACGATGCTGCGCGCGCACCCCGATGTCGTCCGGCCTGCGTTCGCGAACGCCGAGGAGTCGCTCGGCTTCTTGCCGCACGGCCGTGGGTGGACCGAGTGCTTCGTCTACGCCCCGGGTCAGTACGAGGCCATGCGTGACCTGATCTTCCGAGGACTGGTGAATGGTGACCGAATCCAAGCCCGACGCGCCCGCCACGCCGCCGCGGGCGTCGTCGAGCGGCCCGTCGCGGCTGTTCACGGACCCGCGGCTCCTGGCGCTGCCGGAGCGGACGAGGTTGACGGCGCTGGGCCTGTGGCACCAGCACGTCGACGCGTCGGGGCTCGGCCCGGCAGACCCGACGATGGTGCGCGAGTCGGTGTGGCCGGCGAGCGTGAGCGTGACCGACGACGACGTCCTGGACGACGTCGTCGAGCTCGGGGACGCGGGCTGGCTGGTGCTCGTCGACGGGCCGCGCGGGCTCGCGCTGCTGCAGCTCGCGGATTGGCCTTCCACCGCGCCCCCAGCATCAGCATCAACCGCCCAACTCGGACATTCGGCCTCGAGAGTAGTGGGAGGGGAGGAAGGAAGGAGAGGAGGGCAGGAGGCGGCGCCCCAACCCAGACCCTCCGGACCTGTCCCGCTCTCCGCGACTCTCGCCGTCCTCGCAGCGATGCCCGAGCCCTCACCCTTCTGCAGCCAGCACCAGCCGTGGGGATCCGACGAGAAGTGCGGCCCGTGCGGTGGCGCCCGCAAGCGACACGACCTGTGGTCCCAGGCGAACAAGGAGCCCCGATGAAGATGAACCTGCCGAAGTGCCTCGCCCGGGGGACGAACGACCAGGGCCGCCCGCGGTGCGGCAAGTCGTGCCCGCCAGGGATGTTCGTCTGCGGCGACTGCGCGAACGAGCTCACGATCCGGCTGCTGCAGGCCGGCCTCGTCGCTCGTGCGCTCGACGACGCCTACCTCAAGCAGCAGCGGTTCGACGCGGTCGGCTTCTCGACTGCCGACCCGGACGAGTCACCGGTCCCGTTCAACGAGCACGCCGCGGAGGTCGCCGCCGAGCTCGGCACGACGCTGCTCGAGGCGGCGGACTACATCGCGAAGGCGTCGGGCATGTTCCGTCCTCTCGACACCCCGAAGGCACTCGGCCGGTGGCTCGCGCTGAAGGTCTCGTGGATGCGGGCCCAGCCTACCGGGCCCGACATGGTCCAGCACCTGACCCGGATCCTGACCCGGGCCGAGCGGGCCATCGACCGCGCCGGCGACCTGCGCTTCGTCGGCCCGTGCGGCGGCACCTACCTCGACGACGACGGCCTCGCGGTCGAGTGCACCGAGGACCTCTACGCGAATAGCTGGGACCACGAGGTTGCGTGCCGGTCCTGCGGCGCGACGTACCCGATCAAGGACCGGCGCACGTGGCTCCTCGGCCAGGCCGCCGACATGCTCATGCCCCGCACCGAGCTCTCCCGCGCGCTCGCCGGCTGGGGCGTCAGCGTCACGACGAAGCAGCTCGAGCACTGGGCTGCGCGCGGCCGGCTCGCGTCGAAGGGCTACACGGCGACCCTGCCCTCCCGCCCGCTGTACCGGTTGGGCGACGTGCTCGACGTCGTCCAAGCCAACGCGGAGCGGAGCCGAGTCGCATGACAAGACGCACGTTGAACTTCACGGGCGAACCGGCGTGTCGTAGCCCACATTTAGGATCACGACATGACTGAGAACACTCAAGAGCTCCGCGACGCAGTCGCCGACGCGCAGCAGCAGATCACCGAACGCGAGTCGGACGTCCGTGACTGCATCTCGTCGTGGCGTCGCGAGTTCGTCGCGGCCGTCGAACCCGCGATGCTGAACCAGGCACGCAGGTACTTCGAGGAGTTCCCCGTCGTGGCCAAGACGCTCGACGCTGACGGCGTGAAGCGGCTCAAGGGCACCGTGCGCGCGAACGCCGCTCGGGTCGCAGAGGACGCTTCGGCGAGGATCACCCTCGAGAGAATCGATGCCTCGCATCAACTCATCGCGGACTTCCGGCTCGACCTTCTCCGCCACGTCGCCAAGGCGATGGCAGAGTCGCTCCAGCCGACCTTCACGTGGAACAACTGGTTCGACGAGCATCAGCGTGCCGCGATGCCTCATGCCCACTTCGACGACGTCGAAGAGCTGGACGCGTACCAGAGGCTCAGCAAGACGCTTAACGAGCTCAGAGCCGCGCAAGCCCAGCACAGCGAACTGCAAACTCGGCTCGACCGTGCCGAGGCGCTCGATCTGTGGGACAGCCCTGAACCGTAGCCACCTGCCATCTCGGGTGACACGTCTACCCCCGTCTGACTGGCGTTCTCGCTGGTCTGGGGACTACTGTGTGCTTCAGTGAGTCGTAGTGGCTCCAAGGGCCCGCTCTCCGTCGGAGGCGGGCCTTTGTGCTGCCCGGGCCGGATCGGTTCGGGTGCAGGCCGTCCGCGGTGACGCGGTGCTGACCGACGGCCCCTGGTCCGGGCCCTGCGCGTCGAGCGGCCCGACGTCGTCGGTCTCAACTCTTCCGCCACGGGAGGTGCACGTGCCGTGCATCGACTGCGGTCGTCCCGGTGTCCGCTCTCGCTGCTCGAGCTGCACGCGCTCGCGGCGCGGCACGACGACCGAGCGAGGCTACGGCCACGCCTATCAGGTGGAGCGAGCCGCGGTCCTCGCTGAGGCGACGCACTGCTCGATCTGCGAGGAGCCCTTCACCGAGGACAACCCGGCGACCGGTGGTCACCTCGTCGCGATCCGCGACGGCGGCAGCCTGGCCGACGGCATCGGCCCGCACTGCCGACGGTGCAACTACGGGTGGCGCCGCACGGGCGCGTGACCATCGTCTGACCGTCCGCAAAATCGGACATAGCCACCCGGGGGTGGGCAAAAAGTCGGGCCGGAGACCACCTCGCCTGACCCGCGCCCAAGGCACGCACGCACGCTCAGGTTGGCGCGTTTTTTGTCCCGATTCGGATTGTTCTAGGCCGGTTCGGTCGGCGTCGCGGAGCGGGGTGAGCGACGGTGCCCGGTCCGCCGAAGACCCCGCTCGAGGAGCGTCGCCGCAAGGGCCGCTCGGCTGGGCGGGACTCCGGCGGCCGCCCGCTGCCCGAGCCGGAGAACGTCGTCACGCTGCGCGGCGTCGAGGGCCGTCTGCCCGAGGTCCCGGCCACGGTCCAGGAGGACGGCCCCGGCGCGGTGCGCTGGGAACGGATCTGGCGCGACGCGTCGTGGCTCTCGCCCTCGACGGACATCGACGTCATCACGCGCCTGTGCGAGGCCGAGGACCTCTACGCCGGGATGACGAAGGCGCTCGCGGACCAGGGGTTCTACGTCACAGGCTCCCAGGGCCAGCTCCGGCCGAACCCGCTGCTGACTCAGCTGCGCGCGACGGCGGCGCAGATCCTGCAGCTCGAGCGCGAGTGCGGCCTGACCCCGTCATCGCGCGGCTCGCTCGGCGTGGCCGAGGTGAAGCCGCAGTCGGAGAACCCGCTGACCGCGATCCTCGAGCGCGCCGCGAACCGCGGCCGGACGGCGTCCGGTGGCCGCTAACCCCTGGGCGGGCCCGCGTCCGCGGTGGCTGACGCCGGTCACGCCCGCCGAAATGCGCCGCGGCGACGGCGACCTGTACGCGGACCTGATCGACGCGACGTGCCGGATCACGAAGGACTCCCTCGCCGGCGGCGTAGGCGAGCTGCTGCGGATGCGCCCCTGGCAGCGTCAGCTCCTGCGACGCGTGTGGGCCCGCCGCGCGGACGGGTACCTCAAGCACCGCACCGCGCTGGTCGGGATCCCGCGCAAGAACGGCAAGTCGGAGATCGGCGCGGGCCTGGCCGTCGGGAATCTGCTCCTCGGTCCGCTCGGTGGCGAGATCTACTCGTGCGCCGGCGACAAGGAGCAGGCGTCGATCATCTTCAAGACCGCGAAGCGGATGGTCGAGATGGACCCGCACCTGTCTGACGTCATCAAGGTCTACTCGAAGGTGCTCGAGGTGCCCGCGACGGGCACGGTCTACAAGGCGGTCTCGGCCGAGGCGTACACCAAGGAGGGGCTCAACCCCTCGCTCGTGCTGTTCGACGAGCTCCACGTCCAGCCGAACCGCGAGCTGTGGAACGTCATGCAGCTCGCCCAGGGCGCCCGGCCCGAGCCGCTCATGGTCGCGATCACCACCGCGGGGGTGCGCACCGACCGCACCGGCCTGGACTCGATCTGCTACGCGCTGTACCAGCACGGCGTCGAGGTCGCGCAGAAGATCATCGACGACCCCACGTTCTTCATGGCGTGGTGGGAGCCGCGCGCTGGGGTCCAGGCGCCGCACGACTCGCCCGCGACGTGGCGTGAGTCCAACCCCGCCTACGGTGACCTCGTCGCGGAGGCTGACTTCCTGTCGGTCGTGCGCCGCACGCAGGAGAACGAGTTCCGGATCAAGCGCACGAACCAGTGGGTGGCCTCCGGCAAGGTCTGGCTCCCGCACGGCGCGTGGGAGTCGATCTCCGACCGCGACCGGTACCCGGGCGGGCCGCCCGACGGCACCCGCGTCGTGATTGGGTTTGACGGGTCCAAGACCGGGGACACGACGGCGCTGATCGGTGTGACGGTCGAGGAGCGGCCGCACATCTTCGTGGTCGGGATCTGGGAGCGCGACCCGTTCGACCCGGCGTGGCGCATCCCGCGCGCCGAGGTGAAGAACGCGGTCCGTGAGGCAAACACCCGCTGGGACGTCGTCGAGTCGCCGTGGGACGAGTTCCTGTGGCAGGACGCCGCAACGGAGCTCGCCGAGGAGGGCGTTCCCGTCGAGGGGTACCCCCAGACCCCGGAGCGCATGGGCAAGGCGACACAGAAGTTCTACGAGCACGTCGTCTCGAAGCTCGCCACGCACGACGGCGACCCGGTCCTGGCCCGGCACATCCGCGACGCGACCCCGAAGCCGACGTCGCAGGGCTTCGCCCGCATCGTCAAGGAGAACCCCGACTCCCCGCGTCGCATCGACGGCGCGGTGACGGCCATCTTCACGCTCGATCGGGCCCTGTGGTGGGCCTCGCAGAAGCCGGACGACGGCCCGAACATCTGGTGAAGGGGGACCCGTGGCGGTAGCGCTCTTCCTCGTCGGCCTGGCCGCGATCGTGCTGGGCATCGGCGGCCTCGCCGGCATCTGGTGGGCGCTGCTCACGCTCGGGGTCGTGCTCGTCGCGCTCGCCGTGCTCACCGAGGTCGGCGGCCGCGGCGACAAGGCGCCGGAGACGAAGGGCGCGAAGCCGTGAGGGCCCTGTCGGCGCTCGCGAGCATGGCCGCCCGCGGGTTCTCGCTCGAGGACCCGTCCCAGCCGCTGACCGGCGGCGCGCTGCTGTCCCAGCTGGACGACCCGACGCAGCTGTGGGGCGGGGAGCGCATCGCGGACCCGATGCGGATCGGCGCTGCGCTGCGCTGCGTGCAGATCCTGTCCTCGGGAGTTGCCGGGTGCCCGCTGCAGGTTCGCGACCGGGCGACCTCGCAGCAGATCGTGGTCCCGGCCCTCGCGAAGCGGCGAGCGGGCACCACGCCGTTCGAGATGTGGGAGACGGTCGTCGCGCACATCGCCCTGTGGGGCAACGCGTTCCTGCGCAAGATCTACACCGCCGACGGGCGTCTGATCGACCTGCAGCCGATCCACCCCGCCCGCGTCACGATCCACGTCGAGGACGGCACCGACCTCGGCCTGCTCTACACCAAGGCGTTCGTCGTCGACGGCCGCCGCGACGACCCGCTCACCGAGCACGACGTCCTGCACATCCCGAACCTGTCCCTGGACGGGGTCCAGGGCATGTCCGTGATCGGGAACATGCGCCGCACGTTTGGCCTGGCGACCGAGGCCGAGAAGCTCGCAGCACGCCTGTACGAGAAGGGCTTCCTCACCTCGGGGTTCATCACCACCGCGGACTCGCTCGACAACGAGAAGGCCACGATCCTCAAGGACCGGTGGCGCGCGAAGCTCGCCGGCACGGACAACGCCTACGAGGTCGCGATCCTCGACAAGGGCGCCAAGTGGGAACAGCTCACGATGAACCCCGTCGACGCGCAGTTCCTCGAGACCCGCAAGTTCCAGACGACCGAGATCGCCCGGATCTTCGGCGTGCCCGGCTGGATCATCAACGACCAGGAGAAGTCCACGGCCTGGGGCTCGGGCATGGAGCAGCAGTTCATCGCGTTCGTCGTCATCACGCTCAAGCCGTACTTCAACCGCATCGAGCAGCGCGTCGCCCGCGAGGTCATCGACCCCGAGGTGCAGAAGGCCGAGTTCAAGGTCGAGGGCCTTCTGCGCGGCGACTCGCGCGCTCGGGCCGCGTTCTACGCCTCCGGCATCCAGCACGGCTGGCTCACGCCGAACGAGCCCCGCGAGCTCGAGGACCTCCCGCCCGTGCCGTGGGGCGACGAGCCCTACCGCCCGTACAACGAGCCCGCGAACGCGAACGCGCGCGCCGGCGACGACGACCAGCCAGGAGGCGACGATGACGACGACGCTGACGCGTGAGACCGCACGCGCCGCGGGGGCGAGCACCCTGCTCGAGCGGCGCACGCGGGCGCTCGCGGACACCGACGCACGCCTCGTGCGTGCCGAATCCGACGACGAGCCGCGCCGGTTCACCGGGCACGCCGCGGTGTTCAACTCGCGGACCGCGATCGGGAACCCGCTCAAGTGGGGGTTCTACGAGGAGATCGCGACTGGCGCGTTCGACAAGACCCTCGCCGAGGGCGACGCCCGGTTCCTCGTCGACCACGACACGCGCCTGCTCGTCGCCCGGGTCTCGGCCGGAGACCTGCGCCTTTCCACGGACTCCGTCGGGCTCGCGGTCGACTCCGACCTCGACGACGAGCTGTCCTACGTCCGCGACCTGACCCGCAACCTCGAGAAGCGCCGCATCACGGGCATGAGCTTCGGGTTCTACGTCGTGCGCGACGAGTGGACCGAGGTCGAGGTCGAGGTGACCGAGCCCGACGGCAAGACGACGACCGAGACGGCCTACCTGCGCACGATCACCGAGGTGCGATTGCTCGAGGTGTCCGCGGTGACGTTCCCCGCCTACGAGGACACCGACGCCGGTCTTCGCAAGATGGCCGACGAGGTCCGCGCCGCGCGCGGGCTGCCCACCAACTCTCCTCCCGCCTCGGAGGAGGCCCGTCCCGCGCCGGCCGACGCCACCCGGGACACCACCAGCGACCCCGCGCCGGCTGAGACCACCCGGGGCTTCGAGAGGCAGGACGAGCGTGCCCGCGCGCTCGCGATCCGCTACCGGCTCCCGCAGCGGTAGCAGCCCCACCCCACACTCACCGGCCGCATGCGGCCCAGCCCGGAAGGAACCACCATGACGGACAACGCCCGCCTGCGTCGGCTGCGCGAGGAGCGCGCGAACGCCTGGTCGCAGGCCCAGGACATCCAGGCGCGCCGTGAGCGCGCCGGGTACGAGCCGACCGACGAGGACGGCGAGACGTACACCCGCTCCCTCGACGACGTCGAGCGTCTCGGACGCGAGATCGAGGAGGAGGAGCGCACCGAGCGCATCCGGGCCGTCATGGACGCGCCCGCGCCGTCCGCCCGCTCGACGAACCCGATCTCGGGCGCGGGCGAGCCCGACGACATCTCGGACGAGTACCGCACCGCGTTCGACCACTACCTGCGCGACGGCATGTCGGGCATCGCGCCGGACGAGCAGAAGCTGCTCCGTCAGGGCTTCGTCCCCACCAGCGAGGGCCGCGCGCAGGCGGCGGGCACCCCGGCGGCTGGCGGCTACACCGTCCCGCAGGAGTTCCTCGCGCGGATGATCGAGACGCTCAAGGCGTTCGGCGGCATCCTGTCCGTGGTCGACGTGATCAACACCGCCACGGGCGCCGAGATCGTCTGGCCGACGAACAACGACACGGGGAACGTCGGCGCGATCCTCGCGGAGAACACCGCCGTCACCGAGCAGGACCTCACGTTCGACCAGGGCCAGCTCGGCGCGTACATGTACACCTCGAAGCTGGTGCGGGTCTCGATCCAGCTCCTGCAGGACTCCGCGTTCAACCTGAACGCGTGGCTCCCGGTCAAGCTCGGCGAGCGCATCGGCCGCGCCGGGGCCGCGCACTTCGCCACCGGCACCGGCACCGGCCAGCCCCAGGGCCTGGTCACCGGGCTCACGCAGGGTGTCGAGTCCGCCACTGCGGGCAAGGTCGGCTACGACGACCTCGTCGACCTCGAGCACACCGTCGACCCCGCCTACCGGCAGAGCCCGACCGTCCGGTACGCCCTGTCCGACAGCGCGCTGCGCGAGCTGCGCAAGATCAAGGACACCCAGGGCCGCCCGCTCTGGGTCCCGGCGATCGCGGGCGGCGTGCCGTCCACGATCAACGGCTACGCCTACACGATCGACAACTCGCTCCCGGTCTTCGCCGCGGACGCGAAGCCGATCGTGTTCGGCGACCTCAAGGCCGCCTACGTCGCCCGCATCGTGAACGGCGCCCAGACGCTGCGTCTCGCGGAGCGCTACGCCGAGTTCCTGCAGGTCGGGTTCCTCG
The DNA here is from genome assembly GCF_042797055.1 of Streptomyces sp. NPDC057854. Classification (NCBI taxonomy): domain Bacteria; kingdom Bacillati; phylum Actinomycetota; class Actinomycetes; order Kitasatosporales; family Streptomycetaceae; genus Streptomyces; species Streptomyces sp. NPDC057854. The sequence goes on along the minus strand of NZ_JBHVMF010000033.1, from coordinate 28,020 downwards.
GCTTCCAGCGCCTGGACGGCATCGTCCAGGACACCTCCGCGGCCGCCGTCCTCACGGTCCAGGGCGCGTGACCATTCGCGGGGGCGGGGTGAGCCCCGCCCCCGCCCCCGCGAGCTCCACCCAGCACCACCACCACGCACGAGGAAGGACCCCGTCATGACCGGAACGAAGCGCACCACCGCCGCGAAGGCGCCCCAGACGCCGGAGGACGCCGCCACGGCGCCCGCCACGCCCGAGGACACCGCCCCGGTGGTGCAGACCCCGGAGGCCGCGCGCGACGTCGTCGCGGTCCCGTCGCTGCGCGCCGACGGTACGCCCGACCAGACGGCCGGGTACGTCGCGCTCGTCGCCGACGTCGACGCGACCGCCGACGGTAAGGGCGAGTAGTCCCATGCCCGAGTCCCCGAGCGGCCCGTTCGTCACGCTCTCCGAGTTCGCGAACCACATCAACGCGCCGTCCTACGCGACGGACGACAAGTGGAAGACGAAGCTGCAGGAGACCCTCGACGCCGCGCTCGAGAGCGTCGAGGAGAAGGTCGGGCCGCTCGGGGACGCCACGCGCACCGAGCGCGTCTACGCGACGGGCCGCTCCCTCGTGCTCGGCGCGACGCACCTCGAGTCGGTCACCGCCGTCGTCGACCCACACGGCAGCACGGTGACGATCAACGAGAACACCGACGTCAACCACCTGTCGGGCATCGTCGAGATCCCGCGCGCGACGAAGGGCTCGTGGCACGTCACGTACCGCACCGTGCAGGACAAGGCGTCGCTGCGCATGGCCGTGAAGATCATCGGCGAGCACCTGTGGGAGACCCAGCGCGGATCCCGCGAGGGACCCCGCGGCGCGATGATGGGCCAGGCAGCGTCCGACGGCGACGGCCACCTGCGCGGGTTCGCGATCCCGCGCCGCGCTGCCCAGCTCATCGAGCCGTTCGCGAAGCTCCCCGGGATCGCCTGATGCTGCCCGCCACGACCCGCGTCCCCGAGGCGATCGACGCCCTGGTCGAGCTCCTGGCCGACGTCACCGGGATCCAGGTCACCGACGGCGCATACATCGGCGAGCTCGCCGACGAAGCGATGTGCGTCGGCCTCACCGAGGGACCCGACCGCCCCGGCTACACCGTCGGCGTGCGCCGTCAGGAAGGCCTCGGCCGACCTCGGCTGCGCGAGGAGATCACCGTGCGGTGCCTCCTGTCGCTCGTCACCGGGGAGAACGACGTCAAGCCGCTGCGTGACCGCGCCGGGACCCTGCTCGGCAAGATCTCCGAGGCGCTCGCGGACGACGCGCGCCGCCCCGGCGTGTGGGACCGCGCGCTGCTCGGGGCGGACCTCGAGTGGATCCCGGTCCTGTCCCCGAAGGGCGCGACCCTCGCGGTCCTGTTCGAGATCGACGGCACGAGCCTGCTGTGAGCCAGGACGCCAGCGCCTACGGCACCGGCATCGACTACGCCGACGTCCGGCTGCTGCACAAGCAGATCACGCAGATCCCCAAGGAGTTCCAGCGTCAGGCCCGCCCGCTACTGCGCACCGCGGGCCAGCAGATCCTGCGCGACGCGGCGATGCGCGCCTCGTCCTGGTCCTCACGGATCCCGCACTCCCTGTCGCTCGTCGTGTCATTCGCCGAGCGGCGACCCGGGGTCCGGATCCGCGCCTCGCTCGCCGTCGCGCCGCACGCCCGCGTCTACGAGGGGATGCTCGACAACTCGTTCCGCCACCCCGTGTTCGGCGGCGACTACTGGGTCGACCAGCGCGCCCGCCCGTACCTCCTGCCCGCCGTCCGGATGGGGCAGCACTACGTGATCGAGGCGGCCGTCGAGGCCGTCAACGAGGCCGCGCGCCGCGCGGGCCTCGCCTGACCGGTCCCAACACCGAACCGAGGAGAGCGCCATGCGCAAGCCCGCGAAGATCCACCACCCCGGCCTCGAGCAGGAGGTCACCGTCGACGAGCGCGCCGTCCCGATCTGGGAGCGCTCCGGCTGGAAGCCCGGCCCGCTCCCCGAGCCCGGCGCCGACCAGCCGACCAGCGACGGCGAGCCGGGCGAGGAGCCCGCGCCCGACGAACCGCCCGCGGAGACCGCCCCGAAGGCGGCCCGGGCGGGCAAGCCCAAGACCCCGGCGGCCCCGCCGGCCACCCCGGACGCCTAGGCCGCGGGCCACGTCCTCCCACCGAGAAGCAAGGAGCTGAACATGGTTGCGCTGCCCGCCACCGACCGGTTCTTCCAGCCGGAGATCTCGAAGGTGCTGTTCGCCCTCGCGATCGCCAACCCTGCCGCGATCACCCGCGCCGAGATCACCGCTGCGACGGACCTCACGAACGAGATCGCGGACATGTCCGGCTGGAACGTCGCGTCCAGCCAGATCAACACCCCCGACCTCGGGAACCGGTTCGTCTCGACGATCACCGGCCGCACCCAGGCCGACAACTCGACGCTCACCGTCTACGCCGACCTCACCGGCGACGACGCCCGCAAGGTCCTGCCGCGCGGCACGAAGGGCTTCCTGATCTTCGCCGACGGCGGGGACGTCGAGGACCAGCCCTGCGACATCTTCCCGATCGAGGTCGCCTCGGTCGGCAAGGTCCGCTCCACGGGCGACCAGGCGTTCCAGCTGACGATCGGCTTCGCGATCAAGAAGCCGCCGTTCGAGGACGTCCCCCTCCCGGCCGCCGCATGAGCCTGCGCGACCGGCTCGCCGCGAAGCGACGCCGCACCCTCGTCGTCCCCGTCCAGGTCGAGGACGACACGACCCAGCGGGCCGACGCCGAGTCCGCGCGGCGCGCCCTGCTCGTCGCGTCGCTCGGCGAGGACACCACCCCCGAGGTCAAGCAGGCCGCGCAGGACGCCGTGGACGCCGCCGAGGCGGCGCTCGCGGCGACCCGCGAGGACGTCGTCTTCCAGGCCCTGGCCCCCGACGACGCCGAGCGAATCATGTCCGAGCACACCGGAGAGGACGGCAGGGTCGTCGAGTCGACGATCCTGCCCGTCCTCGCCGCCGCGTGCGCGGCCGATCCCGACCTGCAGGACGAGTCGTGGTGGTCCGAGCAGCTCGACGGCGGGTCCTGGGCCCTCGGCGAGCGCGACGGCCTGTACCGCGACCTGCTCGACCTCAACCTCTCCCGACCCCGGCCCGGCACCCCAAAAGGCTGAGCCAGGACGGTCTCCTCGCGGCCCGCATGGCCTACTGCGGGCCGCGAGGAATCCCCCTCACCACCTTCCTCGCCTGGGACGAGACCGACCAGGACGCCGCTCTGGCCTGGCAGAGCTACGAGGCCCGCCGCTGCCGCTCATGCGGTCACCACCCCGACGAGCCACCTCGTCACCCCCACATCGACGTGTGCTCCGACTGCGTCCAGCTCGAACGCGCACGCAACACCGACGACGCGAAGGTCCCCGGCGCGCACGTCCACCTCGCCGCCGGCACCGCGAAGACGTGCCCCCGCTGCCAAGCCGAGATCGAGGCCAACAGACCAAGGGGGTGAGACACCGTGTCGACCAACCCCCGCGACGTCAACGTCAACGTCTCGATGAACCCGAAGACCTACGTCGACGGCGCTGACAAGGTCTCCCTCGCGACCAAGCGCATGCTGCGCGAGCAGGAGGCCGCCGACCGCAAGTTCCGCGCCCTCGCCACGGCGCAGGGCTCTGCCCAGCGCGAGGACGAGGCCCGCCAGCAGGCGCTCGCGGACGCGGTCGCGAAGGCGGAGCGGGAGAAGCAGGACGCCTACGACGCGACGGGCAAGGTCCTTCTCGCCGGGTCCGCGGCGATCGTGACCGGTCTCGGGTTCGCCGCGAAGGCCGCCTCGGACTGGGAGTCTGCGTGGGCGGGGGTCGTGAAGACGACCGACGCGACCGAGGAGCAGCTGCCCGCGCTCGAGCAGGGTCTGCGCGACCTCACGAAGGTCCTGCCCGCCTCGCACGCCGAGATCGCGGCCGTCGCCGAGGCGGCCGGGCAGCTCGGCGTCAAGAGCGCCGATGTCGTCGGGTTCACGAAGGTCATGATCGACCTCGGCGAGGCGACGAACCTCACCAGCGACGAGGCCGCGACCGCGCTCGCGCAGCTGATGAACATCATGCAGACCGCGCCCGCGGACGTGTCCCGGCTCGGCGCGACGCTCGTCGCCCTCGGCAACAACGGCGCGTCCACCGAGCGCGACATCATGAACCTCGGCCTGCGCCTGGCCGGCGCCTCCCGGGTCGCGCGGATCTCCGAAGCCGACATGCTCGCGATCGCGAACGCCATGTCGTCCGTCGGGATCGAGGCCGAGGCCGGCGGCACCGCCATGTCGATGGTCATCACGAAGCTCGCGAACACCGTGCGCGCCGGAGGGCGCGACCTCGAAGCGTTCGCGTCCGTGTCCGGCATGACCGCCGAGCAGTTCGCCGCCGCCTGGCGCGAACGGCCCGCCGTCGCGCTCGACGCGTTCACCACCGGCCTCGGTCGCATGAATGACTCCGGCGGCGACGTATTCGGCACCCTCACCGACCTGGGCTTCACCGGCGAACGGATCCGCGACACCCTGCTGCGCCTCGCCGGGTCCGGCGACCTGCTCACCGAGAGCCTCGACATCGCGAACACTGCGTGGGAGGAGAACAACGCCCTCGTCGAGGAGGCCGGGAAGCGGTACGCCACGACCCAGTCGCGCGTGTCGATCGCGAAGAACCAGCTCAGCGAGGTCGGGATCGAGCTCGGCGAAGTCCTGCTGCCCGCCCTCGCGAACACCGCCGACGCCGTCGCCGATCTCCTCGGCTGGTTCGCGGCCCTGCCCCAGCCCGTCAAGGACAGCGTCACGATCCTCGGCGGCGTCGCCGCGGCCGCGGGCGTCGCCGGGGCCGCGTTCCTCATGCTGCCCCCGCGCATCGCCGCCGCCCGCGCCTCCCTCGCAGTCCTCAACCGCGAGCTGCCCCGCACCACGACCACCCTCGGACGCGTCTCCAAGGCCGCAGGCATCGCCGGTGCAGCCCTGGCCGCGCTCGCCATCGTCAGCGCCGCGACCACGAAGGACGTCTCCCTCGGCGCCGCCGAGATGGAAGAGCGCGTCCGCGGCCTCGCCTCGTCCAAGGACGTCGTCGGCGACCTCTTCGGCGACCTCGTCCCCAAGGACTCCGACCTGCAGCGCGGCAAGGACTTCGCCGCGTTCCTGCACGACATGGCCGAGCCCGGCGCATGGAAGTCGCTCGGCGCGAGCATCAGCGACGCCGGCGTCACCGTCACCCGGTTCTTCGGCGACGACACCGCGAAGTGGGGCGAGCTCAAGACCCGGCTCGACGAAGTCGGAGACTCGATCGCTTCCCTCGCGACCAGCGGCGACCTCACCACCGCGCAGAAGTCGTTCAAGGCGCTCGCGGACGAGGCGGGCGGGACCGAGGAAGCGACGTCGGACCTGCTCAAGACGATGCCCGCCTACCGTGACGCGCTCATCGCGCAGGCGTCCGCGGCGAAGCTCTCGATGGACGAGACGACGCTGCTCAAGCTCGCGACGGGCGACCTCGTGCTCACCCAGCAGGAGGTCGAGGCCGCGGTGGCCGCGGCGGACGAGCAGATGGCGACCCACGCCGCGACGCTCGGCATGACGAAGGAGGCCTACGAGGAGCTCCTCAAGGCCGTCCAGGCCCAGCGCGACGCGTGGTCGGAAGCAGCAGCCGGGTTCGTCGACATCAACGGCACCTACACGTCGATGCTCGAGGACCGCAAGGCCGCCGACGAAGAGGCCGCGCGCAAGACCGCAGAGGCACGCGGCGAGGAGGGCGACGCCTGGAAGAACTACGTCACCGACGTCAAGGTCAACCTCGACGAGTACCTCGCCGAGCTGCAGCGCCAGGCCGAGGCGCAGGCCGCGTGGAAGAGCAACATGCTCTCCCTCGTCGGGCAGGTCAGCGACGGCACGCTGGACTACCTCGCGCGGCTCGGGCCGGAGGGTGCACCGCTCGTGCAGGCACTCGTCGACGGATCGGTCGAGCAGCTCCAGGAGTTCGATCGCCTCGGGACCCTCGCGATGGCGGACGCGCACACCAACTGGGTACTCGAAGCCGAGAAGGCCAGGCCACTCCTCGAGCGGGTCATGGCCGACCACGGCGAGGCCGCCGCCGAGTCGCTGAAAGCGGCGCTCGCGGCTGGAGAGACGACGGTTGCGGACGCTGCAGCGCGGCTCGGGTATGCGCTCGAGGAGAACGTCCCCGGCGAGTACGACATCACCGTCGCGCTCGACGGGTCGGACGCCGCGGCGCAGCTGCAGACGCTGCTCGCGGAGATCGACTCCTCGGACGGCATGGTCACGATCTACGCGGACGACCAGGAGTCGATGCGGACGCTCGATGACGTCACCGCGCAGATCAACGAGGCCGACGGCACCGTCACTATCTTCGGGAACGACGGCAAGGCGATCACGACCCTCAAGGACTACAAGTCCACGGTCGACGCCTCGTCGGGAACGGTCGTGATCCGCGGGAACGACGCGTCCGGTCGGGCGACGACGGTCACGCTCACGAACTGGGTTGACGGCCAGGGCGCGGCGATCGACGTCGGCGCGGACACGTCGTCCGCCCGGTCGACGGTCACCGCGTTCGTGCAGGAGTTCAACGGCCGCCGCATCCCGATCTACTTCGACGCGAAGCAGGGCACGCAGATCAACCAGGTCGGGTACAACTCGATGGCCCAGGCCAACGGTGGTGTCGTCGACTACTTCGCGAACGGGTCGGAGAACCATGTCGCGCAGATTGCGCCGGCCGGGTCGTGGCGGGTCTGGGGAGAGCCGGAGACCGGGGGCGAGGCGTACATCCCGCTGTCCCCGTTCAAGCGCACGCGCTCGGAGGAGATCTTCGCCGAGGTCGCGAACCGGTTCGGGTACGACATCGCGAAGCGGAACCAGAACCCTTCCGCACCGGCGGCTCAGTACGCCGCCAGCCCTGCGCAGTGGGCGCCGCCCCCGCAGGCCGCGGTCGCCGTCACCGCGACGGCGCAGTTCACCGACGCTCAGGTCGCTGTCCTGGCCGCGGCGTTCGCGCGGGGCGCTGGCGCCATGATCGGGGCGAACGGCGCTGCGCAGGATCGTGCGGCCGAGTACACCGGGGAGTGGTGAGCATGCCGACGTCTCCGGACGGGATCCTTGAGGCCGCGTTCGACGCTGGGCAGAACCTCGTGCGGCTCACGGTCGATGGCGGGATGTGGCCGGACCCGGTGTCCTGGCTGCTGATCACGCGCGCGTCGGCGGGCGTGGCGACCGAGCCCGTGCGCACGGCGAACACCGTGCGCGCGGCCGGCGGGTGGTGGCTCGGCGTGGACGACGCGGCGCCGATGGACACCTCGTGCACGTACACGGTCACGGGGTACAGCGAGGGCGGCGAGATCGTCGCGACCGCGTCGGTCGTCGTCGAGACAGTCGGCGCGCTGTGGGGCCTGTGGCTAAAGGCGCCCGGGCGCCCCCAGCTCACGTGCCGCGCCGTGTTCCGCGGCGTCGGGGACCGTTCGTCCCCGACGCAGGGCGGCGTGTACCAGGTGCCCGGCGGCGGATCGGTGCCCCAGTGGTCGGGTGTCGACACCGACCAGCTGACGATCGAGGTCGCGACGGAGTCCGCCGCGGAGACGGCCCGGCTCGACGCGCTCCTGCGCGCGGAGCGGGTTCTGCTCATCCAGTCCGGGCAGCCGGAAGAAATCCCGTCGGGCTACTACTACGTCGCGGTGAAGTCCCGCTCCAACCCGGCCCAGCTCCGCAGCGACGAAGAGCCCTACCGCGTCACTGACCTCGCGCTCACCGCGACGTCCGCGCCGGCGGGAGAGGGGCAGGGGTACACGGGCACGACCTACGAGACGGTGCGCCAGACCTACGCGACCTACGCCGACGTGCTGGCGGGCAACGCGACGTACTTCGACGTGCAGCAGGGGGTGTGACGTGTGGGCGGTCTCTGACGCGTACCGCAGCGCGGTGCCCCGCCCGCACCAGAAGATCTTCCGCGCGACCGTCACCAAGGGCGGCGTGCCGCTGTACGGGGGTCGTGCGCTGCCCGTGACGGGCGGGAGCATCACGGTGTCCTCGCGGTCGCACGTGCGCCGCACCTGCGACCTAACGATCGCGCCCCGTCTGCCTGGTGCACTGTTCCGCGACGAGCCGGCGCTCCCGGTCACCCGGACCGGGGTCGAGCCGCTGGGGACAGACGGGCAGGAGATCACGGTCCGCTCCGGGCTCGTGTACGCCGGCGGCAGGACGGAGTGGGTTCCGCTCGGGGTGTTCCGCGTCGACGAAGCGGCCGGGTCGCTCCTGAGCCGCACGGGGGTGCGGGTCTCGGGTGTCTCCCGGGAGGCGTGGGTGATCGACGACCGTTTCGCGGCGCCGCGAACGCTGGCCGGGCCGTCGGCGGTCGCGATCATCCGGGACCTGATCCTGGAGTCGTTCTCCGCGGCGGAGGTCGCGGTCACCACGCGCCAGGACCGGCGGGTGGGTCCGACCGTGGTGGAGCGCGACCGGTGGGACGAGGGTGTGGCGCGCCTGGCCGAGTCGATCGGGTGCGTCGCCTACGCCGACCCGACGGGCCGCTTCGTGATCGCCGACGCCCCCACCCTCGCGAGCTCGCCGGTGTGGCGGTTCCAGGCGGGGCCCGGTGGGGTGCTGCTGGACGCGGCCGGGCGCCGCACCCGCGACCCCGTGTCGAACAGGTTCGTGGTCACGGGCAGCACGCCCGCGGGCGCGGACGCCCCGGTGCGCGGCGTCGCGACGGACACGTCCCCGACGTCGCCGACGCGGTTCGGGGACCCGTCCACGGGGGCGTGGGGCCGCAAGACGCGGTTCATGGCGATCCCGTCCCTGACGTCGTCGAGGCAGTGTCAGCGGGTCGCGTGGGCGCAGCTCGCGAAGGTCGTCGGCGCGGGCACGACGCTGGACCTGACGTCGGTGCCGCTGGACGCGCTCGAGGGCGGGGACGTGGTCGACGTCGTGACGGACCACGAGCGGGTCGTCCAGACGATCAGCCGGCACGTGGTCGACGACCTCACGATCCCGCTCGTCGCTGGCGGGACCTTCCGCGCCTCGACGCGCGACCTCGGGGAGGTGGCATGACGTCCCCCGCCGCGGTGCGCCGCATGATCGACGCCCACCGGAACCCGCTACCCCGGATCGGGGTCGTGACCGCGATCGCGTCGACGACCGTCACGGTGACGTTCGCGGACGGGTCCACGACCCCGACCTTGCAGTACGCGACCGCCTACGTCCCGGCGGTCGGGGACCAGGTGCTGGTCATCCCGACGACGTCGGCGTGGGTCGTGCAGGGCAAGGTCTCCGCGGCCCCGACACTGGTGGCCGACGAGGAGATCGTCGTCGCGTCGACGTCGGGCTGGTTCCTCGACCGCCGCGTGAACTTCGGTCCGTTGCCGCGCGACTGGACCCGGTACGACAACCCGGGCCCGCTCACAGGCTGGGCGCAGGGTCGTCAGATCCTGCCGATCGGTGCCGTCGGGGAGACCGTCGCTCAGCAGATGGTCGACCGCGCCACGATCGGGTACTACGGGTCGCTCGCCGCGCGGGTGCCGTCCGGGTCGACGATCACCGGGGTGTCGGCCCTGTGGCGCCGCGTCGGCACCGGAGCGCCCGAGCCCGCGCTCGTCTCGCCCGTGCTGTACGGGCACGCCTACACCCCAGGGTCCCCGCCCCCGGCCGCCGCCCCGTCCTTCCCGGGCGGGTTCGGCCCGTACCGGTTCCCGCCCGTCGCGATGGGCGAGACGGCCCGCCTCGCGCTGCCCTCCAGCCTCGTCACGGCCTGGCTCGCCGGGACCGTGACCGGCCTCGCGATCTGGTCCGACCAGACCGCGGACGCGCTCAACGTCGACGCCCGGCCCGCCGACGTCGCCATCACCTATACCCCACCCGCCTAGGAGGCCGCGTGGACGACATCGCAGGGGGCGGCGAGCTCGTGCTCGCCGATGACGTATCACCGGTCCCGGTACCGCAGGAGCCGATCCCCGTGGACCCCAGCACCCCGCCCTCGGACGTGATCCGTGCCCTCGGATACGACCCCGACGAGATCCAGTCCGTGGTGATCACCGCGACGCACGTCGTCGCGGTCGCCGCGGACTACCCCGAGCCGCAGACCCTCGAGGAGGCCTGACATGCCCGCGCCCGACACGATCCAGGGCATCGACCTGCCGACCTACGACGACCCGCCCGCGATCCCGGACGACGTCGCCCTGATCTGGTACGCCATGATCAGCCGCGGCGTGCCGCGCTTCTCCAACACCGCCGCGCGCGACGCGGCGTACCCGTCGCCGACGACCGGCCAACTCGCGTGGGTCAACGGTCTCGGCCTGACCCTCTTCGCCGGGACGCTGCCGTGGCGGGTGCTCTACGCGGTCGACGCGCCCACCGCGAGGTTCGAGCGCGCCAGCGCGTCCGACCAGTCGTTCTCCGCGACCGGCGACACCGTCCTCGTGTCCGGCACCGCCAACCTGCCGCCCGGCCGGTACCGCGTCGAGGGCGCCGCGATCCTGTACGCCGCGACCGCGATCCCCGGACGCATCTTCATCACCGTCGGCAGCTCCACGGTCCGCTTCCGGTACGACGTCGCCGGCGGCTCCCTCGCCTCCGGCGTCCCGGCGTGGCTCATCACCGACCACCCCGGCGGCCCCATGACGATCGCCCTCGGCTACGCCAAGTCCTCGGCGACCAACCCGCTCACCGTCACCGGCGCGGGCTCGGGGATCACGTTCGTCCAGGCCGAGCGAGTCGGCCCGTGAGCCACGCCCGCGCCCTGTGGGGCAAGGTGCAGGAGCCGAAGGTCGTGACCTGCCTGCACTGGGTCGCCTACCTCGTCGCTCTCGGCGTCGGGATCTCCGCGCTCGTCGACCCGCCGTCGTCGGTGGCCGGCGAGCTCGGCCCGCTCCTCACGACGATCTGGGCTGCCTTCTTCATCCTCGGCGGCGCGCTCGGCGTGTTCGCGACCTTGCCCGGGATCTGGTGGCTCGAACGGGCCGCGGTCATCGCCTGCGGCACCGGGCTCACGGTCTGGGTCATGGTCACCGTCGTTCTCGAGCTCACGATCCCCGACGGCAACCGGTGGCCCCAAGCCGGCGCGCTGACAATCCTCGCGCTGCTCCTCGCCGTGCGCTGGTTCCGGATCCGCCGCTACGCCTACGACCCCGAACCACCCGTCACCCGCCGGCACGACTGAGAGGCGGGGCCTTGATCGACCTCACCACCGCCCAGGCCTGGGCCGCGCTCATCGTCGCAGTCGGCGGCGGCGCACTCGTCCCCACCATCACCAAGGGCCTGACGGCGTGGCTGTCGGGCGCGGCCTCGCGCGAGCGGGGCCGCAACGCAGGCCTCGTGCGCCAACGCGACGACGCCTACGCCCGGCTGCGCACCGCAGAGACCGAGCGCGATGACGCCTACCGGCAACGCCGCCTCTACGCCGAGCACTCCTCCGCACTGCGCGGCTGGCTCCTCGAGCTCGGCGTCCCACGCGAAGAGCTCGACCGCCGCGCCCCCTGGCCCCGCGCCTAGCACCCTCACCACCAGCTCGACGGCCCGGACCGGCCTACTCCCCGGCCCGGGCCGTCGCCATGCCCCGAAGGAGGACCACCGTGAGCACCGACCCCAGCACCGAGCGCGACGACCTCGACTGGTCGCGCGAGCGGGACGGGCGCATGCGCGACGCCGCGACCGCGGACGACGCCGTGCCGACCCGCCCCTACGACCCCGACCAGGACGACGACTGATGCCCCGCATCACCCGCCTCCCCGCGGCGCTCGCTGCCCGCGGGCTGACCGTCGAGCTCGTCGACGGGTGGCAGACCCGCGGCAGCGCGGACTTCGACCCCGAGGGCGCGGTCTGCCACTGGACCGCCGGTGCCCGCACCGGGGACCGGCCCTCGCTCAAGGTCGTGCGCGACGGCCGCGCGGGCCTGCCCGGCCCGCTCGCGAACGTGTTCCTCGCCCGCTCCGGCGTCGCCGTCGTGGTGGCCGCGGGGCGCGCGAACCACGCCGGCGAGGGCGGCTGGCGCGGCCTGACCGGGAACCACTCCGTGTGGGGCACCGAGGCCGAGTCCGCCGGGGACGGCGACTGGACCGACGCCCAGCGGTGGGCCTACCCGCGCATCAACGCCGCGTTCTGCGACCTGTCCGGCTTCGGCCCCGACATGGTGTGCGGCCACTCCGAGTGGGCCCCCGACCGAAAGATCGACATCCGCGACTGGGACATGGCGCGCATGCGTCGCGAGGTCGCGGCCGTACTCCGAGGAGACGACATGGCCCTGACCAACACCGACCTCAACGCGTTCCTGAACGCACGGTTCGACATCACCCAGAACGGCAAGACGCGCAGCGTCACCATCCGCGACGCCCTCGCCGCCGTGTTCTTCTACGGCGACCGCGTCGTCGCCGACGTCGCGGCCGTCCCCGGAGACGTGTGGGACCACCGGCTCCCGCACACCCTCGCCAAGGACACCGCGGGCCAGCCCCAGCAGATCACGGCCGGCGACTTCCAGCGGTACGAGCCCGCCGAGCACGCTGCGACCCGCATCGCGATCGAGAAGGCCGTCACCGAAGCCGTCTCGAAGATCCCCGGCACCGACCCCGACGTCGTGCGCCAGCTCGTCGCCGAGGGCGTCGCCGACGGCATCGCGTCCATCGAGACCACCGTCACCGTCAAGAAGGGCTGACCCACCGTGACCACCACGTCCACCCAGCAGACCTACCCCGCGCGCGCCTCGTGGCGCACCGCGGTGCAGAACGCCCTGTCCGTCGTGCTCGTGCTCGGGGTCGTCGCCCCGATCGTCGCGGCGATCCTGTCCGACGAGCTCGGGGAGTACCTGCCCGACCGGTGGCTCGCGTGGGTCGTGGCCGCGGGCGCGGTCCTCGCGGCCGTCTCGGCGGCGCTGGCCCGGATCATGGCGATCCCCGCCGTCGACGCCTGGCTTCGCCACCTCGGCCTCTCCTCGACCCCGAAGGTCGTCGAGCCCGACGACGACGGTGTCCACGACATCACGTCCATCGTCGACACGTCCGCCCCCGCCGGCTACGAAGTGCCCGAGGTGAGCGCTGCCAAGGACGAGGTCGCCGAGGCCATCCGTGACCTGCTCGAGTACCACGACGTCGACATCGAGACCGCCTACGGAACGAGCGCGGGCCCGATCAGCGCAGCCGACAAGATCGTCGAGCACCTCCTCAAGCTCGGCTGGCGCCCGACCTCCTGACCGGTCCTGCCAGGCGAACGCGCCCCCGTCCTCCTCCGGGAGGGCGGGGGCGCTTCGTCGTCTGCCCTGAGTGTTTCACCCGGTGCAAGCTCGGGCTCTGCACGGCGCGTCGGCAATAATGCGGCGCATGTACATGCGCACGGGGGACGGGCGATGACGCTCTACGGGTTCCGCCTACACACGATCGAGCTGACCGAGGGCCGGTCGCGAACGAAGCTGGCGATCACCTCGGAGGGGCTGGATCGCTTCCTCCCCGAGGGGGTCTCGTCACCACAGGCGCTGGTCGCGGCCCGGCTTCGCGCGATGCAGGGCACGATGTTCATCCGGGATGCGACGTACAAGGCGATCGGCGAGCCGGTTCGGGATGCTGCGGACTGGCCGGAGCGGACACCGTGCCTCCGGATCGACAGCGTCGCCGAGGAAGCGAACCGCATCGAGGTGGGTGTCACCTACGGCCGGAAGGGCGCGTACCCGACGGCGATGCGGTTCCAGGGCGGAGAGGACATCTCGCTCGACGACGCTGCCGCCGCACGTGGGTACCGTGTCCTGCTGTACTTCCCTCGCGCCGGGGACCGTGCCGTCATGGTCTCTGAGGTTGTCGGACGCACGCACGTCGGGCAGGCGCTCATGCAGCGGCTCTCGGTCGAGAACGCTGCAGCAGCCGCGCTGACGAAGGGTGATGGGGAGACGGTGGACCCGTGGCTCCGGTTCGTGCCCCGCGGCATGTTCGACGAGTCCCGGATCGCTGAGGTCCTCGAAGAGGGCGCGATTGAAGGGCTGACCCTGAAGCGCCACGCGGCGCAGAGCTCGGGCGTTCGTCGTACCAAGGATCTCGTGCTCACCCAGAACGGGCTGCCGGAGTCCAAGCGCGGCCAGGCGAAGAAGCTCGTCGCGAAGTGGGTCAAGAAGTCGCTCGGCATCGCCGACCTGTCGGCCGATGAGCGCAGCGTCGGCGCGCTCCTCGAGTTCGTCGATGTCGACGACGGCGCCGTCGCGGACATCGGCTTCACCGACGGCTCGTTCCGCTTCAGCGAGCACGGCAAGTCCCAGAGCCTCGGCCCGACGAACCTCGAGAAGATCCTGATGTACCCGACCGGCGACCAGCGCCTCTCCACGCCAGATCTCCACGGCTTCGCGGTCAAGCGCCTCCGCCCCCTGACGGAGAGTCTGACCCTCCCGATAGAGTTCGTGTGACAGATGGAGGTGGTGGAACGTGCTCGACCGACTGCTGCCAGGCGACATCTTCAGGGCCCACTGGAAGGCGCTGAGCGACTACACGTCACGCAAGCCCGTCCCCGACAAGGCCACGAGGGCGGTCGTCGTCGCCCTACCGGTCGGCGCGTTCGTGGCGTCGCTGGTCTTCGACTTCACCTTGCAGATCCCTGAGGGTGTTCTCGCCGCACTTGCCCTGCTCGCAGGGGGCTTCCTGACGGCCTTCACCCATCTCTCGCCGGTTCGGGTCCACCTCGCGGAGCGTGAGGACACGTGGGGGGATGCTGAGCGGTTCGACCGAGACGCCATCGACGAGACGTCTGCACACCTGTTGGCCGGTGCCTACGTCGCGGGCATCGCGACCGTCGCGCTCGTGCTCGGCATGAACTTCGGCGCGGGTGAGGAAGAGAACACGATCGTCGGGTTCTGGGCCGCGCTCTCGGCCGGGCTGATGACCTACGTCGTGCTGATCTTCCTGATCACGCTGCCGCGCCTGTACCAGGCCTACGCGAAGTATGCGAAGGTCCGCGCAGCCCTCGACGGGACACACCGCAGCAAGCTCTAGGACGGTTTGAGGCCTACGGCCCCCGCTCCTCCCACGTGGGAGGGGCGGGGGCGCTTCGTCGTGCGCGGAGGGGGTCCGGCTCGTTCGGTCCGCCTAGGCTCTCGCTCATGGAGACCTACGTGTACTCGACGATCCCTGATGACCGTGCCGACATGGACGGGGTCGTCAACCTTGAGACCGACTCCGACGAGTCGGCGGTGCTGCTCCTGGGAGCGCACATCAAGGCGGGCAACGCGTCGCCGCGCGGGCCCTTCACGCTCGTGCAGGGTAAGCGCGTCGTCCGGCGCTTCGAGGGGCCGGCGGACCCCGGTCTCGCGGTGCTCTAGTTCGAACGCGCGTTCGAACCGGTGCGACACTGGGCACGTGGAAGAGGTCCGGTGGCCCGGCTGGGTCGAGCTCGGACGGGGCCGGTGGCTCAAGGTGCCACCGCGACGGTGTCCGGCGTGCGCGTCCGCGTGGGGCGTCGTCCGGGACCGTCCGGGCGAGAGGTTCGTCCGGTGCGGGTGCGGACAGCCGTTCTGGCACACGCTCTGGGAGTGTCCGGTGTGCGGGGCGATCGCCGCGGAGGGGTGCGCCGACGTCGGCCGGTGGCAGTCCCACACGACGCCCGTCGGCGCGGAGCCCTCGCGGCGATGGTCCGTCCGTCCGCGGACGGGCGGCTAGGGTGCGGGGCATGAGGCCCTCCCGTGCGCGCGCCGTCCTCCTCGTCCTTGCCTCAGCGGTTGTGCTGTCGTCGTGTTCGTCGGTGGTCACCGTCGAGGAAGAGCCGCCCGCGACGGAGACGTCAACCGACGACGTCTCCATCGAGGAGCTTCAGACTGCTCTTGGCTGCACCGAGGGCGACGACGACCCGTCCACCCCGTCGGAGCACGCAGGCGCGGACGTTTACCAGTGCACCCCGGACACGTCCGTCGTGACGTTCGACTCCGAGGGTGCCAAGGTGCTCTACGTCGATTCGGTCTCATCGGCGATCGCGGAGCGCGGGACAGGAGATCGTCAGGTTGTCGGCGACGGGCTCTGGTCCGTCTGGGGCGACAGCAACGACGTCATCGCCGCAGCGATCGACCTCGGCGGGGAACTAACCGACTAGACCGCGAGCAGGACGGCGCCCGTGTCCGGTGTCCGGGTGTCCGCCCGTCGTGCGCGAGCCTCGGTGACGACGGAGCAAACGACCGTCCGGCCGAGGCCGAGCTTGTCGGCGATCGCGCGCCCTGACATGTCCGTCGTCAGGGCGAGACGGACGATCTCCTCGCGGTGTTCGGCCACGCGTCCGCGCGCCGCCGTCCGCGTCCGTGCGCCGTCCGGGTGTCCGCTGTCCGTCCGGGAGTCCGCCGCCTCGGTGTCCACGGCATGCAGCTCGGGCGCGCGCTTGACGACGAGCGCGACAGGCGCGAGGTCGCTGACGACGGCGGGAGCGTCCGCCTGTCCGGCGCTCGCTGCGGCCGTCTTGGTGTCCGCGTCCGTCTGCGCGCGGGTGGCCGGTCGGGCGATCATGCGGTCGGCGATCTCGTGGCAGCCGAGGAGGGAGCCGATCGGGAAGAGTCCGGCGAGTACCGCGCCGACGAAGCCCTCCCACCCGCCGGGGCCCGCGGACCACGCGTGCGCCGCGTTCGCGGACGCCGAGACGGCCGTCCAGAGCGCCACCCACGTCCAGGGCCGGACGGTGCTCTCGTGCCGCGCACGGGCTGCCAGGGCGCTGTAGGTGTAGACGAGGATCGCGCCGTCGATGAACGCCGGCACGAGGGGAGCGAGCTCGCGCGGGACGGCGGCCCAGGGTGCGAGGGCGGACAGCCCGGCGAAGGACAGCGTGAAGCTGATCGCGACGAGCGCGGACGTGGCGAGCATCGCGAGGATGAGCGCGCCGCGGGTGTCGGGGTTGATCCGGGCGGACGTCGTCGGGCGGGGCGTGGTGGTCATGGCGGTGGTCCTCTCGTGCGTGGTGGTGGTCAGCGGGCGGTGCGGGCCGCGGCGATCGCGGCGCGGACGTCGGCGATGGTCTCGGCCTGCGGGGGAGCGGCGGTGTGGGCGGCGTCGTCTTCGGCGAACAGGTCGCGGGTGGTGGTCGTCGGGCGGTCGATCGTCCGGGCTGCGGGTGGGGGTGTCGGGCCGGTCTGTGCGAGGGCGGTGAGGCGGTAGCGCAGCAGGCCGGGCCCGCGGGCGCCGGTCCAGTCCTGGGCGGCGAGCTCGCGGGCGACGTCGTCGGGCGTCCACCCGGCGGCGCGCAGCTCACGGCCGTGCTTGCGTGCCGCCGTGGCCGCCAGGCCGCGGGCGAGGGGGTGAGTGCGGATCTCCTCCACCACCCCGTCGAGCAGCGCGTCCCGCTCGCCGGCGACGTCCTCGACGACGGCGAGCGACCTGGTGGGGGGATGGGGCAGGGGATAGGACAGGGGATCCGGCACGCCTCGCGACACCCTTTCGTCGCGAGGCGACCCGAGTTCGTCGCGAGCCGACACCTGTCGCGGCGCTCGCGGCTCGTGCTCCTGGTGCTCGACGACGTCGACGTCGTCGACCTGGTCGTCGTGCTCGAGCTCGGCGACGGCGCCGGGCACGGTGAGCGCGTAGCGGGTCGTGGCGCCGCGCACGCCCGCCGAGGTGAGGGTGAGCCACCCGGCGTCGCGCAGGCGCCGCACGGCGGCCGTCGTGGCGGTCCTGCCAAGGCTCGTGCGGGCCTGGAGGCGCTCGGACGCGACCCACACCCGCAGCGGGCCGTTGGATGCGTGGTCGGCGTAGGCGAGCGCGACCAGCTTGTCTGTCGCGCCGAGGCTGGAGGTCCACACAGCGTCGCGCCACGCGTTCACATGGCGGCGTGCGGGCGACGTTGCGTCGCCCGTCGGGTGGGGGAGGTCACTGCTAGCGTGTGCAAGAGCCATCTCGGAATGTCCGTTCCTTGGTGGTCAGGCCCCGATCGGTGTTCGCGCACCGGCCGGGGCCGTTCTTCTGTTGTCACTCGGTCATTTGCCCTCTTCTGAACCGTCGTGTTTGCCGTGTACCCGTCCCTCGCCACGCTGCGGCTCGGGTTCTGAGCGGGCAGCACCCGGGGCGCGCACAGCTCACGTACGACACGACCGACGACAGACGAACGAGGGAGAACCATGCAGGGGTCGGGACGCAGGACGCCGTGGGCACGGCGAGCGGGGCGCGAGGCGCTCGGACGTCTGGTGCGCGGAGACGCGGAACGGGGCGACGTCCCGGGGTGGGTGCTCATCACGTTGATGACGGCGGGACTCGTCATCGCGTTGTGGGCGGTCGCGGGCCCGGCGCTGACGCAGGCCTTCAGCGACGCGATCTCGAGCGTGGGCGCTCCCTGAGGTGGCGCACGGAGACGGCCGCGGTACGGGGCAGGAGGACCCCGAGCGCGGGTCCGCAGTGGTCGACTTCACCCTGGTGTCCGTCCTGGTGCTCGTGCTGTTCCTCGGTGTCGTCCAGGTGGCGCTCGCGGTCCACGTGCGGGCGACGCTGGTGGACTGCGCGGCCGAGGGCGCTCGGGTCGCCGGCCGCGCCGATCGCGGTCCCCAGGACGGGACCGCCCGGACGAGGGAGCTGATCACGGCCGCGCTCTCGCCCCGCTACGCCCAGGACGTCGTGGCACGGCAGACGGTCGTCGACGGCCTCCCGGTCGTCGAGGTCACGGTCGCGGCCCCGCTTCCCGTGGTGGGCCTCCTCGGTCCCGCGGGTGTCGTGACCGTCGAGGGGCACGCGCTCGAGGAGGCGCCGTGATCCGTCGGCCGCGGGTGCTGCTCGACCGGCTCACCGGCGGCGGGCAGCGGGCGGAGCGGGGGAGCGCGGTCGTGGAGTTCCTGGGCGTGGCCCTCGTGCTGCTGCTGCCGGTCGTGTACCTCGTGCTGACGGCCGGGCGGCTCCAGGCGGCCACGTTCGCGGTCGAGGGCGCCTCGCGGGAGGCTGCGCGGGCCTTCGTCACCGCGCCGTCCGCGGACGACGGTGCGCGGCTCGCCGAGGCGGCCGTCAGGCTCGCGCTCGACGACCAGGGCTTTCCGGCCGGTGCCGACGTGCTGACGATCTCGTGCTCCGCCACGCCCTGTCTCGAGCCCGGGTCCGAGGTCGTCGCGCGGGTGAAGTTCGAGGTGCCGCTGCCGCTCGTCCCGCCGTTCGTCCGCGCAGCGGTGCCTCTCTCGGTCCCGGTCGAGGCGCGGCACGTCGCGTCCGTCGACGAGTACGCCGCGAGGCGGCCGTGACGCGCGCGGGTCGTGACCCGTCGCGGCGGAGGGTTCCGTCGGACGGGTCGGAGGACGGGCGGATCATGCTCCTCACCACGGCGTTCGTCGCGTTCGCGCTGCTGCTGGTCACGGTCGTGGTGAGCGCGACGCAGGTGCACCTCGAGCGCAAGCGGCTGTACGAGCTCGCAGACGCGCTCGCTCTCACGGCAGCGGACTCGATGGCACCTGAGTCGTTCTACACGGGCGCCGCCACCGCACCGGTCGAGAGCGGCGTCCTGACGCTCACGGACTCCTCGATCCGGTCGGACGTCCAGGACTACCTCGCGCGGAATCCGGGGGCGCTCGACGGTCTCCACGACGTCGTGGTGACGGACGCGTCGACCGCGGACGGGCGCACCGCGACGGTGAGTCTCGCCGCGCGGTCACGACCCGCGATGATCAGCTGGGTGACCCAGGCGTGGAGTGATGGCATCATCGTGCGTGCAGAGTCACGTGCCAGAGCGTGGTGAGCACCTGTTGCTGTTCGACGACGAGCATCCAGGAAAGGGCGGTTCGCAACGACGCGTGAGCATGCTCCCGCGCCTTTGTTTACTTTCTTAACTTTGGATGGCCACTTCTGGTTGGGACCTGTCAAAACCCCAGGTTCGCCGCTATGGTGATCCGGTCCGACAACAACTCCAACGATGGAGAGCTACAACATGAACGCACGAGCAACGAAGAAGCTCGTCGCCGGGGGTGCCCTCGGTGCGATGCTCATCGGCACGGTCGCCCTCGCGTCCGCTGCCTCCGCAGACCAGGTGGGCGACGACCAGGGTGTCGACGTCTCGGTCGAGATCGAGTCGAACGTCGAGCCGGGCAACCTCGCCCTCTCGGTCGCCTCGAACGCGACCTCGCTCACCGAGCAGGACTCGACCGTCGACGGCACCCGCGAGTTCACGGGCACCCTGCCGGACGTCACCGTCACCGACACGCGCACCGAGGTCGCCGAGGGCGCGTACTGGTACGTCGTGGGCAGCGCCTCGGACTTCACCGGCGACGCCGGCACGATCGCGGCGTCGAACCTCGGCTGGGCGCCGTCGCTCGTCAGCGAGAGCGAGAGCGGCCTCGTCGAGGCGGGCGAGGGTGTCGACCCCGCGCTCGAGGGTGGCGAGGGTCTTGCCGAGCAGGACCTCCTCGTGTCGGCCTTCGACTCGGCCGAGGTCAACCCGGAGGGCTCCTGGACCGCGAACGCGGGCCTCACGCTCCGCACCGCCGAGGACGTCGCCGCCGGCGCCTACTCCTCGACGATCACGCTCTCCCTCTTCGAGGACTGAGCACACCCGGTCCTCGTGACCTGACGGTCGGCCACGGTCGACCGTCGACCGAGCAGTCCACGGCGGGCCGCTCCACTCGTCCGGCTCCAGGTCGGATCGGGTGGGCGGCCCGCCGTCGTACGGAGAGAGCACCTGCGTGAACCCTGCACCACACCTGAGCCACCGACCGCGCCGGTTCGCCCGTTGGTTCGCCGCGGCCGGCACGGTCCTCGTCGCGGCCCTCGCGCCCGCGCTACCGGCAGGTGCCGCGGCAGGCGGCACCCTGCCGTTCGACACCGAGGACGTCATCACCTGGGGGGTCAAGCCCGCGGACGCGGACGGGCCGGACGGACGCACTCGCGTCGAGCTGGTCCTCGACCCCGGGGCGTCGGCGTCCGAGCACCTCGCCGTGTCGAACTTCAGCGACGTTCCCGTGACCTTCTCGATCCAGGCTGCCGACGGGTACATCAACCCCAAGGGCCGGTTCAACATGCTGCCCTCCGACCGGGAGTCGACGGGAGCGGGGACGTGGATCGAGGTCCAGGACTCGGTCGAGGTGGCGCCCGACGCGACGGTCGTCGTGCCGTTCACCGTCGCCGTGCCGGACAACGCCACCCCTGGGGACCACGTCGCGGGCATCGCCGCGACGGTGAAGAGCACCGGCGAAGGAGAGGGCGGGACGAGCGTCGGCGTGGAGAGCCGCGTCGGCTTCCGCGTCTCGACGCGGGTCACGGGAGAGGTGCAGCCGCTCCTCGCCGTCGAGAACGTCAAGGCGTCCTACACGCCGTCGTGGAACCCGTTCGCGGCGGGCGACCTGACGGTCTCCTACGACGTCGCGAACGACGGCAACGTGCGCCTCGGCGCCGAGGGTGACGTCGCGACGACCGGCTTCTTCGGTGCGGTCTCCACCGACCGCTCGGCCGCGGACATCCCCGAGGTCCTGCCCGGCGGCTCGCAACGCTCTCGCGTCGAGACGTCGAACGTGTGGCCGCTCGGCCCGGTCCGCTCGACGATCACCGTGACGCCGACGACGGTGGACGACGACCAGGTCGACGCGCCGCTCGAGCCGGTCACCGTCACCGTGACGACCTGGGCCGTCCCGTGGCCGCAGCTCCTGCTCGTCGCGATCGTCGTCGTCCTGATCATCGGTGTCCGCGACGACCGCCGCCGTCGGCGCCAGCGCCTGGAGGCGATGCTCGCGAGGGCACGTGACGAGGGTCGCCAGCAGGCGGGCGGGAGCGAGCCCGCGGCGTCGGGCACGGCCGCGCCCTCGGCCAAGGGCGAGCCGAAGGCCTGACCGCCCCGCGCCGTCGGGCACGGGTCTCCCGGCCCGACGGCGCGGACCGCGCGCGGGGTCGCGTAACCTTGAACCTCGTGGCCACCATCGACTTTCCGACCGAGATCAAGGCGCTGCGCAGCACGCTCGAGTCCATCGAGAGCGTGAGCGACCCGGAGGTGCTGCGCGCGAAGATCGCGGACCTCTCGGAGAAGGCGTCGGCCCCCGACCTGTGGGACGACCCGGACGCCGCGCAGAAGGTGACGTCGGCGCTCTCCGCGGCGCAGTCCGAGCTGGAGCGGGTGAGGAAGCTCGGACAGCGCATCGACGACGTCGAGACCCTGGTCGAGATGGGCCAGGAGATGGAGGACGAGGACACCCTCGTCGAGGCGGAGACCGAGGTCGGGGCGATCCGCAAGGACCTCGACCAGCTCGAGGTCCGCACGCTCCTCGCCGGCGAGTACGACGCCCGCGAGGCCGTCGTGACGATCCGCGCGGGCGCGGGCGGCGTGGACGCGGCCGACTTCGCGGAGATGCTCCTGCGCATGTACCTGCGCTGGGCCGAGCGCCACGGCTACTCGACCACCGTGCTCGACACGTCCTACGCCGAGGAGGCGGGGCTCAAGTCGGCCACGTTCGAGGTGAAGGCGCCCTACGCGTTCGGCCACCTCTCGGTCGAGGCGGGCACGCACCGCCTCGTGCGCATCTCGCCGTTCGACAACCAGGGCCGGCGCCAGACGTCGTTCGCGGCCGTCGAGGTCATCCCGCTCATCGAGCAGACGGACTCGATCGAGATCCCGGAGTCGGAGATCAAGGTCGACGTCTTCCGCTCCTCGGGCCCGGGCGGACAGTCCGTCAACACGACGGACTCCGCGGTGCGCATGACGCACATCCCCACCGGGATCGTCGTGTCGATGCAGAACGAGAAGTCGCAGATCCAGAACCGCGCCGCCGCGCTGCGCGTCCTCCAGTCCCGCCTGCTGCTCGTGCGCCAGGAGGAGGAGAACGCGAAGAAGAAGGAGCTCGCGGGCGACATCAAGGCGAGCTGGGGAGACCAGATGCGCTCCTACGTGCTCCAGCCGTACCAGATGGTCAAGGACCTGCGCACCGAGCACGAGGTCGGCAACCCGTCGGCGGTGTTCGACGGCGACATCGACGACTTCATCGAGGCCGGGATCCGCTGGCGACGCGGGTCGCAGCAGGAGGCCTGACCCGGCGCGAGCCCACCCGGGCGGTTGATCCGAGCAACGGGTCGATGCGCCCGGGCGCGGCGTGTCCGCCCCGCCGGGCCGGAGACGCGTGCCTACCCTCGGGATCGTGCGACGAACCTCGTTCGTCCACGGATCGACCCCCGACCCGAGGAACGTGCCGCTGTGATCCGCTTCGAGAACGTCACCAAGGTCTACGCGCGCGGCGCGAGGCCGGCCGTCGACGACGTGTCGATGGAGGTTCGCCGCGGCGAGTTCGTCTTCCTCGTCGGCGCGTCGGGCTCCGGCAAGTCGACGTGCCTGCACCTCGTCCTGCGCGAGGAGCGCCCGACCAAGGGGAAGGTCTTCGTCGCGGGCCGCGACCTCGGGTCGATGTCGAGCTGGAACGTGCCCAAGCTGCGGCGACAGATCGGGGTCGTCTTCCAGGACTTCCGCCTCCTGCCGAACAAGACGGTGTTCGAGAACGTCGCGTTCGCGCTCCAAGTCATCGGCAAGCCGCGGCACACGATCGCGATCACGGTGCCCGAGACGCTCGAGATGGTGGGCCTCGCCGGCAAGGAGAAGCGGCGTCCGCACGAGCTCTCCGGCGGCGAGCAGCAGCGCGTCGCCATCGCGCGCGCCATGGTGAACCGGCCGCCCATCCTGCTCGCCGACGAGCCGACCGGGAACCTCGACCCCACGACGTCGCTCGGCATCATGCGCCTGCTCGACCGCATCAACCGCACCGGGACCACCGTCGTCATGGCGACGCACGACGAGGAGATCGTCAACCAGATGAGGCGCCGGGTCATCGAGCTCGACACCGGCACGCTCGTGCGCGACCAGGCGCACGGCGCCTACGGGGCCCGGGGGCAGGTCATCCCCGACCCGGACCGCACCGCCTCGGTCGCCACGACCGGGCCCACGACCGGGCCCACGGCCCGCACCACGACCGACACCGCACCGGAGTCGGCACCGACGACGGCCGTCCCTCGCGCGCAGCCGGCCGCGGCCCGGCCGGCCGCCGAGGAGGAGCCGGCCGAGCCGCCGTCGCGGCGCTCGGTGCGTCGCCACGTCGAGGCGACGGCGGGGGAGTGATCGGCGTGCGACTCCAGTTCATCCTCGCGGAGCTCGGCCAGGGCCTGCGGCGCAACGTCTCGATGACCGTCTCGGTCGTCCTCGTGACCTTCGTGTCGTTGACGTTCGTCGGCGCGTCCATGCTCCTCCAGGCGCAGATCGGCAAGCTCAAGGACGACTGGTACGACAAGGTCGAGGTGTCCGTCTTCCTGTGCCCGACCGGCTCGCCGTCGCCGACGTGCGCCGCGGGCGAGGCGACCCCGGACCAGATCGCCGCGCTCGAGGGCGTGTTCGAGTCCGAGCTCGCCGACGAGATCCAGACCGTGTACTTCGAGTCCAAGGACGACGCGTTCGCGGCGTTCCAGGAGCGGTACCCGGACGGCTACCTCGGCACGCAGCTCACCGTCGACGACATGCAGGCGTCCTTCCGGCTCAAGCTCACGAACCCGGAGAACTACGAGGTCGTCAACGACGTCGTCACCGGGCGCCCGGGGGTCGAGGTGGTCGAGGACCAGCGGCGCATCTTCGACTCGCTCTTCCTCGCGCTCAACCGTGCGTCGCTCCTCGCCGCCGGCCTCGCCGCGGTCATGCTCCTCGCCGCGGTGCTGCTCATCACGACGACGATCCGGCTCTCGGCGCTGAGCCGCCGCCGGGAGACCGGCATCATGCGGCTCGTCGGGGCGTCGAACCTGTTCATCCAGCTCCCGTTCCTCCTCGAGGGGGCGATCGCGGCCGTGCTCGGGGCGCTCCTCGCGGTCGGCGGGTTGTGGGTGGGGGTGAAGTACCTCGTCACCGACTGGTTGTCGCAGTCCGTGACGTGGGTGGCCTACGTCGACGAGTCGGACGTGCTCCGCATCGCGCCCGTCCTCGTCGGCATCGCGTTCCTGCTGGCGGCCGTGTCCTCGGTCGTCACGCTCAACCGGCACACGAGGGTGTGAGATGACCCGGGACCTCCGCCGCGCGACCGCGGCCCTGATCGCCACGACGATGCTCCTCGTGGGGGGTGTCGCGTCGGCCTCCGCCGACGACATCGACGACCGTCGCGCAGCGGCAGAACGGCGCCAGTCCGAGATCCTCGGCAACCGCGAGCAGCTCCAGTCCGAGCTCGAGGACACGGACGCCGAGCTCGCGCAGGCGGTCGTCGACCTCCAGGCGATCGAGGCGCGACTGCCCGTCGCCCAGGCCGAGCTGGACGCCGCCGAGGCCGAGGTCGAGCGGACCCAGCGCGAGGCGGAGCTGCTCGCCCAACGGCTCGAGGACGCGCTGGGGCAGGAGGCCGCGATCAGCGCCGAGATCGAGCGCGGCGCGACCGAGGTCGCCGACGCGAAGTCCAGCATCGCGGAGATGGCACGTCAGGCGTACCGCGGTCAGGGCGACGTGTCGAGCCTCGGCATCGTCACGGGCGCGCAGAGCACCGAGGAGTTCATCGAGGAGTACGCGGTCTCGTCGACGGCGGCGCGCAGCCAGTCCCGGTCGCTCCAGGACCTCCTCGAGGCCGAGTCGGTCGCCCGCAACCGGGAGGCCCGGCTGCAGGCGGTCCGTGAGACGGTCGCCGACCTGAAGAAGCAGGCCGACGAGAACCTCGTCGCCGCCGAGGCCGCGCGCAAGGCTGCGGCGGACCGCAAGGCCGAGGTCGAGCAGCTCATCGTCGACCAGCAGGCGAAGAAGGCGACGATCGAGTCGCGCAAGGCCGCGGCCGAGGCGAAGGTCGCCGAGAACGAGGCCGCGCAGCAGTCGTTGCAGCAGGAGATCAAGGGGATCATCGCCGAGCAGGCGGAGCGCGACCGCAAGGCCGCCGAGGAGGAGGCGCGGCGCCAGCAGCAGCAACAGTCTTCCGGCGGCGGCGGCGGCGGGTCGTCGGGCGGCGGTGGCGGCGGAGGAGGGGGTGGCGGGTCCTCGTCCGGGGGCGACCGGGGCAGCATCTCGAGCTTCCTGTCGTACCCGACCGCGGTGCCGCACGTGACGTCGAGCTACGGGATGCGGCTGCACCCGATCCTCGGGTACTACCGCCTGCACGCCGGGACCGACCTGCGCGCCTACTGCGGGACCCCGATCATGGCGGCCGGGCCCGGGACGGTCGTCCACGCCCAGTGGCGCAACGGCTTCGGTAACCAGGTGCTGATCAACCACGGCACGGTCGGCGGCAAGAACCTCATGACGAGCTACAACCACCTCACGCGCTTCGCGGTCTCCTCCGGACAGCAGGTCGAGAAGGGCAAGGTCATCGGCTACTCCGGCAACACCGGGTTGTCGGGGGCGTGCCACCTCCACTTCGAGGTGTACGTCAACGGGTCCACCATCGACCCGATGTCGGTCCTGGGCTGAGGGCGTCCGCCGAGCCCGGCCGGGTCGCGCGCCACGGCCCGACCCGCGGCGTCCGGCCGCGGGGGATAATCGGTACCGGACGTGGCCGGGCACCCGTACGCTGGTGCGCCGGCCGACGGCGGCCCCGCACCCGGCTCCCGCTCGGCGGGTCCGAGGCGGGGCCCCACGGGCGACGACACGACAGCGAAGGACGGTAGGACACGGATGGCGAAGGACACCGGCCGCAAGGTCGTCGCCAGCAACCGCAAGGCACGCCACGACTACGTGATCGAGGACGTGTACGAGGCGGGGATCGTCCTGTCGGGCACCGAGGTCAAGGCGCTGCGGATGGGGCGGGCCTCTCTCGTCGACGGCTACGTCGCTGTCGACCGGGGCGAGGCGTGGCTCGAGAACGTCCACATCCCCGAGTACACCGAGGGCACGTGGAACAACCACGCGCCGCGTCGCAAGCGCAAGCTGCTCCTGCACAAGGAGGAGATCCTGCGCCTCGAGTCCAAGACGCGCGAGAAGGGCCACACGATCGTGCCCCTCGCGCTGTACTTCCTCGACGGCCGGGCCAAGGTCGAGATCGCGCTCGCCCGCGGCAAGAAGGAGTACGACAAGCGGCAGGCCCTGCGCGAGAAGCAGGACAACCGCGAGGCGCAGCGCGCCATGCGGCAGCGCGAGGTGCGCTGAACCGCGGGCGCCTCCGGGCCGACGGCGGCCCCACCCGCTGGTGACGTCGTCGCCCTCGACGTACGGTCGAGGACGAGACGACGACCACGAACCTGGAGGCCCCATGGTCAAGCTCCGTCAGTACATCCCGCGCCTCGCGGCGGGCGCGTACATCCTCAACTCCGGCCTGAACAAGCGCGGCGCGGACGAGGCGACCGCGCAGGGGATCCACGGCATGGCGGCAGGGACGTACTCGTTCCTGGGGGACGTCGAGCCGAAGCAGTTCACCAAGGCGCTCTCGACCACGGAGATCGCGCTCGGCGCGGCGCTCGTCGCCCCGTTCGTCCCGACCGGGCTCGTGGCCGTGGGCCTGGGCGTCTTCTCGGCGGGGCTCGTGGGCATGTACCTGAAGACCCCGGGCATGACGCGCGAGGACGGGGTGCGGCCGACCGAGCAGGGCACCGGGCTCGCGAAGGACGTGTTCCTCCTCGGGATCGCGGGCGGTCTGCTCGTGGACGCCCTGAGCCGCAAGAAGTAGTCGCCGGCGTCGCGAGCCGGGCTGCGCCCGGGAGGTGCGGAAATATCGGTGCGGCGACCGACGTTCATCCCGTAGGCTTGTCCTGCTGAGCGAGGACCGGGTCCGCCCGGGAGCCGCGCAGTGATTGACAACTCCACAGGGGGTGATCGGTTTCGACGGTGGTCGTGCTTCGAGGAGAAGCGGGCCGAGGATGCAGGCTTATCTCGTTAACGATGTCTGCAAAACACAGGTGCCGATAACAAGCGCACCGACTTCGCCCTCGCCGCCTGAGCGAGCCCCGAAGTCCGTCAGCCCGAGCTAGCTCTCGACTCGGATCCTGGCGTCATCTAGAGAGCCACTGCTCGTAGTCCTCGTCATCGGGGCTGCGGGGACTTTTAGGTGACTGAGCCCGTCCGCATCTTGTCTGCGTGAGTGCGGGGGCCGAGAAAAACGACAGTAGACTGCGCCCGGAGAAGTCCTCGATCGGCGTCACCGGACCGGGGTTCGATTCCCCGCACCTCCACCCCTGCGGCGACGGCCCGCACCCCTCGAGGGTGCGGGCCTGTCT
>NZ_JBHVMF010000032.1:0-72381 GCF_042797055.1 Streptomyces sp. NPDC057854 | reverse complement strand
GCCCCGCACCGGTCGGTGCGGGGCCCTCGCGCGTACCTGCCCGTGGGTCAGCGCTTGTGCTGCGCGTCCGCGACGGTGACCTCGACGCGCTGGAACTCCTTGAGCTCGCTGTAGCCCGTGGTGGCCATCGCGCGGCGCAGGGCGCCGAAGAAGTTCATCGAGCCGTCCGGGGTGTGCGACGGACCGGTGAGGATCTCCTCGGTGGTGCCGACGATGCCCAGGTCGACCAGCTTGCCGCGCGGCACGTCCTCGTGGACGGCCTCCATGCCCCAGTGGTGGCCCTTGCCCGGCGCGTCGGTGGCGCGGGCCAGCGGGGAGCCGATCATCACGGCGTCCGCGCCGCAGGCGATCGCCTTCGGCAGGTCGCCGGACCAGCCCACGCCGCCGTCGGCGATCACGTGCACGTACCGGCCGCCGGACTCGTCCATGTAGTCACGGCGGGCCGCGGCCACGTCGGCGACGGCGGTCGCCATCGGGACCTGGATGCCCAGCACGTTGCGGGTGGTGTGCGCGGCGCCGCCGCCGAAGCCGACCAGGACGCCCGCGGCGCCGGTCCGCATCAGGTGCAGGGCGGCGGTGTACGTGGCGCAGCCGCCGACGATCACCGGGACGTCCAGCTCGTAGATGAACTGCTTCAGGTTCAGCGGCTCGGCGGCGCCGGAGACGTGCTCGGCGGAGACCGTGGTGCCGCGGATGACGAAGATGTCCACGCCCGCGTCGACGACGGCCTTGGAGAACTGGGCGGTGCGCTGCGGGGAGAGCGCGGCGGCGGTGACGACGCCGGAGTCGCGCACCTCCTTGATGCGCTGCCCGATCAGCTCCTCCTTGATCGGAGCGGCGTAGATCTCCTGCAGACGGCGGGTCGCGCGGGCCTCGTCGAGCCCGGCGATCTCGTCGAGCAGCGGCTGCGGGTCCTCGTACCGGGTCCACAGCCCTTCGAGGTTCAGGACGCCCAGGCCACCGAGCTCGCCGATCCGGATGGCGGTCTGCGGGGAGACGACCGAGTCCATCGGGGCGGCCAGGAAGGGCAGCTCGAAGCGGTAGGCGTCGATCTGCCAGGCGATCGAGACCTCCTTCGGGTCCCGGGTGCGCCGGCTCGGTACGACGGCGATGTCGTCGAACGCGTACGCCCTGCGGCCGCGCTTGCCGCGCCCGATCTCGATCTCAGTCACGATGTGTGGCCTTTCCCTCTATGTCTGCGCCTACCAGTATCCCCGACACACGCGCGGGGGGCGGCTCCGGCCACATGCCGGAACCGCCCCCTCCCGTGCGCGCGGACTTACTTCCTGCTGTAGTTCGGCGCCTCGACCGTCATCTGGATGTCGTGCGGGTGGCTCTCCTTGAGGCCCGCCGAGGTGATCCGCACGAAGCGGCCCTTCGACTCCATCTCCTCGATGGTGGCGGCGCCCACGTAGCCCATCGTCTGGCGCAGGCCGCCGACGAGCTGGTGCACGACCGAGGAGAGCGGGCCGCGGTACGGCACCTGGCCCTCGATGCCCTCGGGCACGAGCTTGTCGTCGGAGGTGACGTCGGCCTGGAAGTAGCGGTCCTTCGAGTAGGACCGGCCCTGGCCGCGTGACTGCATGGCGCCGAGCGAGCCCATGCCGCGGTACGACTTGAACTGCTTGCCGTTGATGAAGAGCAGCTCGCCGGGCGACTCCTCGCAGCCCGCGAGGAGGCTGCCGAGCATCACGGTGTCGGCGCCGGCGGCGAGCGCCTTGCCGATGTCGCCGGAGTACTGGAGGCCGCCGTCGCCGATCAGCGGGACGCCGGCGGCGCGGGCCGCGAGGGACGCCTCGTAGATCGCGGTGACCTGCGGGACGCCGATGCCGGCGACCACGCGGGTGGTGCAGATGGAGCCGGGGCCGACGCCGACCTTGATGCCGTCGACACCGGCGTCGATCATCGCCTGGGCGCCGTCGCGGGTGGCGACGTTGCCGCCGATCACGTCGACGTTCACGCTGGACTTGATCTTCGCCATCCAGCTGAGGGCGTTGCTGTTGTGGCCGTGCGAGGTGTCGACGATGAGGAAGTCGACGCCGACGGCGGCGAGCGCCTGGGCGCGCTCCAGGGCCTCGGGGCTGGCGCCGACGGCCGCGCCCACGAGCAGCCGACCCTCGGCGTCCTTGGCGGCGTTGGGGTACTTCTCCGCCTTGACGAAGTCCTTGACGGTGATGAGGCCCTTGAGCACGCCGTCGTCGTCGACGAGCGGCAGCTTCTCGATCTTGTGGCGGCGCAGCAGCTCCATGGCGTCGACGCCGGAGATGCCGACCTTGCCGGTGACCAGCGGCATCGGCGTCATGACCTCGCGGACCTGACGGCTGCGGTCGGTCTCGAAGGCCATGTCGCGGTTGGTGACGATGCCGAGGAGCTTGCCGTCCGGGGCGGTGACCGGGACGCCGCTGATGCGGAACTTGGCGCAGAGGGCGTCGGCCTCGGCGAGGGTCGCCTCCGGGTGGACGGTGATCGGGTCGGTCACCATGCCGGACTCGGAGCGCTTGACGAGGTCCACCTGGTTGACCTGGTCCTCGACGGACAGGTTGCGGTGGAGGACGCCGACGCCGCCCAGACGGGCCATGGCGATCGCCATGCGGGACTCGGTCACCTTGTCCATCGCCGC
Source organism: Streptomyces sp. NPDC057854 (assembly GCF_042797055.1). NCBI lineage: Bacteria > Bacillati > Actinomycetota > Actinomycetes > Kitasatosporales > Streptomycetaceae > Streptomyces > Streptomyces sp. NPDC057854. Next base: position 69,761 of record NZ_JBHVMF010000032.1, on the reverse strand, counting down.
AGAGAGCAGCGGGATGTTGACCCGGACGTTGCGAGAGATGCGGGACGAGGTGTCGACCGCGTTGGGGAGGACCTCGGAGGCTCCCGGCAGCAGCAGCACGTCGTCGTAGGTCAGCCCGAGTGTCGCGAATTTTTCGGGCACTCCGTCGACGTTGGCAGTCATGACACCTTCCCAAATGGCCTTGATCGGTGCGGGATGTCCATGCTAACGGGCCCGAGCGGTGTCTCATTCCACGAGCAAGATCAGCCGCGAGCTTTGGACCTTCGTACGTGGACGAAAGGGATGACCGGGGCCGGTGCTGCTTACTGCTCGGCGAGGGCGCGCAGCCGGCTGAGGGCGCGGTGCTGGGCGACGCGGACGGCGCCGGGGGACATGCCGAGCATCTGGCCGGTCTCCTCGGCGGTCAGCCCGACGGCGACCCTCAGGACGAGGAGTTCGCGCTGGTTCTCGGGGAGGTTGGCGAGGAGCTTCTTGGCCCATTCGGCGTCGTCGCTGAGGAGGGCGCGCTCCTCGGGGCCGAGGGAGTCGTCGGGCCGCTCGGGCATCTCGTCGGAGGGGACGGCGGTGGAGCCGGGGTGCCGCATGGCGGCGCGCTGGAGGTCGGCGACCTTGTGACCGGCGATGGCGAAGACGAACGCCTCGAAGGGGCGGCCGGTGTCGCGGTAGCGGGGCAGGGCCATGAGGACGGCGACGCAGACCTCCTGCGCGAGGTCCTCGACGAAGTGGCGGGCGTCACCGGGGAGCCGGCTGAGCCGGGTGCGGCAGTAGCGCAGCGCGAGGGGGTGGACCCGCGCGAGCAGGTCGTGGGTGGCCTGGGCGTCCCCTTCGACGGCGCGGTGGACGAGCGCACCGATCTCCCCCTGCCCGGCAGGCATGGGGGAACCCATGGTCTCGTCGTCGCGCATCGCTCCATGGTGCCTTGACGCCTGTCCGTCCGCGGCACCGCGTCCGTAGTTGTGCCCCGAAGCGTTATGAGCAGGTGCGCCGGGATTCATCTCTGGCGCCCTCCCCTTCCGCTCGATCGACTCGTCCCCGAGGAACTCCACACCTCAAGGATGCGGCATCGGGCGGGGAATCGACACAGGCCCGCCCCGTCCGCCGCCCGGCGGACGGGGAGAGGCCGGTGTCCGCGGCTTCAGCGGACCAGGCCCCAGCGGAATCCGAGCGCGACGGCGTGCGCCCGGTCGGAGGCGCCGAGCTTCTTGAAGAGGCGCCGGGCGTGGGTCTTGACGGTGTCCTCGGAGAGGAAGAGCTCGCGCCCGATCTCCGCGTTGGACCGGCCGTGGCTCATGCCTTCGAGGACCTGGATCTCGCGCGCGGTGAGGGTGGGCGCGGCGCCCATCTCGGCCGAGCGGAGCCGGCGCGGGGCGAGCCGCCAGGTCGGGTCGGCGAGCGCCTGGGTGACGGTGGCCCGCAGCTCGGCGCGCGAGGCGTCCTTGTGCAGATAGCCACGGGCACCGGCGGCGACCGCGAGCGCGACGCCGTCGAGGTCCTCGGCGACGGTGAGCATGATGATCCGGGCGCCGGGGTCGGCGGAGAGCAGCCGGCGGACGGTTTCCACACCGCCGAGGCCGGGCATGCGCACGTCCATCAGGATGAGGTCCGAGCGGTCCGCGCCCCAGCGGCGGAGGACTTCCTCGCCGTTGGCCGCGGTGGTCACGCGCTCCACGCCGGGCACGGTCGCGACCGCGCGGCGAAGCGCCTCTCGGGCAAGCGGGGAGTCGTCGCAGACGAGGACGGACGTCATGACTGACCTCCGCGGCTCTCGCAGCTGATGCGCGTCACCTTGAGCCTCCAGGGCTGGTACGTATCGTCACCTGTGCGGTTGACGCTCCCGGACACCTGCCCGATCGCTTGTTCATTCAACCGCCTCGCACTCTCAACGATGGTCACTCGAAAGAGTTACGGGTCGGACGGGACCTTCGGCACTCCTTGTGAGCGGCCGTGCACGGAGAAGAGCGTCGCAGGTCGTGCGTCCACACAGCAGAAGCTATGCCCCATTTAGCGGGTTTTCTTCCCTTTTCGCGGTGTCTGTGGCTAGATTCGCAATGAGTCATATTTACATCTACTTCGACAGTAGGCGGAGTGATCCGCACCGAGCGGGGCACGAGGAACCCCGGGCCGAAAGCCACTCACCGCCCACCCACCCACCCGTTTCGACACGGTTTCAAGGGGACTAGCGCAATGGCAGATTTCTCCCGCCTTCCCGGACCCAACGCCGATCTGTGGGACTGGCAACTGCTCGCGGCCTGCCGCGGCGTCGACAGCTCCCTGTTCTTCCACCCCGAGGGAGAGCGCGGCGCGGCACGGAGTGCGCGTGAGAACTCGGCGAAAGAGGTCTGCATGCGGTGCCCGGTCCGCGCGGAGTGCGCGGCCCACGCACTCGCCGTGCGGGAGCCCTACGGCGTCTGGGGCGGCCTCACCGAGGACGAACGCGAAGAACTCATGGGACGTGCGCGCAACCGTCTGGTCACCGCGGCGCCGGCGACCGGACGCTCGATCGTGGGGCACGCGTGAAGGAACGTTTCCTCGTGAGCTGAGGCCCCGCTTCCGGGGCCCTGACATCCGGGCTGAGATCCGGGCTGAGATCCGGGCGCACGCGCGCGTGGCGACGCGCCGCCCGGGACGCGGCTACGCGCGCGTGGCCGCGCGGGTCAGTTCGTCCAGGGTGGCCGCGACGGCCGGCACCTGGGCCAGGTCCGGCAGGGTCAGCGCCACGATCTCCCGCTCCACGGCCGGCTCGACCGCGACGGTCCGCGCGCCCTTGGGCCGTACGGACTCGATGGCCAGCTCCGGCAGGACGGCCACGCCGAGGCCCGCGCCGACGAGCCCGACCACGGCCGGGTAGTCGTCGGTGGCGAAGTCGATGCGCGGCGCGAAGCCGGCCTCCTCGCAGACGTCGACGAGCTGGCGGCGGCAGCGGGGGCAGCCCGCGATCCAGGAGTCCCCGGCCAGCTCGGCGATGCCGACCGAGCCGGCGCCGGCGAGCGGGTGCGCCTCGGGGACCAGGCCGACGAGCCGGTCGGTGAGCAGCGGGCGCACCACGAGGTCGTCCCATTCGCCGGCCGTGTGGCCCGAGCCGTAGCGGAAGGCGAGGGCGATGTCGCAGTCGCCCTCGCGGAGCATCTCGACGGAGCGCGGCGGCTCGGCCTCGACGAGCGAGACGCGGGTGCCGGGGTGGGCGGCGCGCAACGCGGCGAGGGCGGTGGGGACGAGGGTGGAGCTGCCGCTGGGGAAGGAGACGAGGCGCACCCGGCCGGCCCGCAGGCCCGCGATGGCGGCGACCTCCTCCTCGGCGGCGGTGAGTCCGGCGAGGATGCCGGCGGCGTGCCGGACCAGGACCTCGCCGGCCTGGGTGAGGCGCATCTCACGGCCGGTCCGGATCAGCAGCGGGGTGCCGGCCGAGGTCTCCAGGGCCTTCATCTGCTGGCTGACGGCGGGCTGGGTGCAGCCGAGTTCGCGCGCGGCGGCGGAGAAGGAGCCGGTGGCGGCGACGGCCCGCAGGACGCGGAGGTGGCGTGCCTCGATCATGGGTCGAGCATAAGCGACGCTTGGATGCGAGCACGAATCTTCGATCAGATCTTTGAGGCCCGGGGGTGCGTGCCCGCTTACGCTGCCCCCATGACGACCTTGCTGAGTGTGAACGCGGGCCGCGCGAAGCGCGCGGACTACACGGACGCCCCCTCCGGGACGACGGGCATCGACAAGCGCCCGGTCGAGGGGCCCGTACGGATCGAGTCGCCGGGCCCCAACGGCGTCGGGGCGAGCGGGGTCGCCGGCGACGCCGTGTGCGACCTGCGCTTCCACGGCGGCGCCGACCGCGCGGTGTACGCCTTCGCCCGCGAGGACCTGGACCGCTGGGAGAAGGAGCTGGGCCGGGAGTTGGCGAACGGTTCCTTCGGGGAGAACCTGACGACGAGCGGCCTGGACGTGAACGGGGCGCTGATCGGCGAGCGCTGGCGGATCGGCGGCTCCGTGGTGGTCGAGGTCACCGGCGGCCGGATACCCTGCCGCACCTTCCAGGGCCACCTGGAGGAGCGGGGCGTGGACGCGAAGGGCTGGGTGAAGCGGTTCACGCGCGCCGGGGCCGGGCCGGGGGCGCTGCTGCGGGTGATCGAGCCGGGCGAGGTGCGGGCCGGCGACCCGGTGACGGTGGTGCGCCGGCCGGACCACGACGTCACGGTCGCCCTGCTGCACCGGGCGGCGACGACCGAGCGGGAGCTGCTGGCGCGGACGCTGGTGGCGGCCGAGTGGATGGAGTCCGGCCTGCTGGCCCTCGCCCGCCGGCACGTGGAGCAGTACGGCTCCTGAGGCCGCGGCCGTACGGGCCCCGGGTCCGCGGCCGTACGGAGGCGGGCCGGGGGGTGGCCGCGCGGGCACTACGGTTCCGGTATGACCACTGCACTGATCACGGGAGCCACCGCCGGCATCGGCGCCGCCTTCGCGCGCCGGCTGGCGGCCGACGGGCACGACGTCGTCCTGGTGGCGCGGGACCTGAAGCGCCTTCGGGAGCAGGCCACCGAGCTGCACGACCGGCACGGGGTGGAGGCCGAGGTGCTCGCCGCGGACCTCTCCGCCGAGGACGGGATCGCCTCGGTGGAGGCCCGGCTCTCCGACCCGCGCCGCCCGGTCGACCTGCTGGTGAACAACGCGGGCTTCGGCAACAAGGGCCGGTTCCTCGACGTGTCGATGGCCGACGAGCTGAAGATGCTGACCGTGCACTGCGAGGCGGTGCTGCGGCTGACCTCGGCCGCCGCCGCCGCGATGCGGGAGCGTCGGCGGGGCGCGGTGGTGAACGTGGCGTCGGTGGCCGCCTTCGTGCCGCGCGGCACCTACGGGGCCTCGAAGGCGTGGGTGGTGCAGTTCACCCAGGGCGCGGCCCGGGACCTCGCGGGGAGCGGGGTGCGGCTGATGGCGCTCTGCCCCGGCTTCGTGCGCACCGAGTTCCACGAGCGGGCCGGGATGGGGACGGACAACATCCCCGGCTGGATGTGGCTGGACGCGGACAAGCTGGTGGCGGCGGCCCTGTCGGACCTGGCGCGCGGCAGGACGGTGTCGATCCCGGACCCGCGCTACAAGGCCCTGATGGGCGTGGTGAAGCTGGCGCCGCGCGCGCTGCTCGGCGGGGTGTCGTCGAAGGCGGGCCGCAAGTACGGGCCTCAGTAGCCGCACGTACGGGCCCTCAGTAGCCGCACGTACGGGCCTCAGTGGGCGGCGTACGGCTCCAGCGCGAGCCGTGCGGTGGTCCCGTCCGCCCAGGTGACCCGCAGGTCCGGCCCGTCGGCGACCCGCACCTCGGCGAGGGCGGCGGCGGGGGCGGGGTCGGGCTCGGCGGTGAGCGAGGCGAGGGCGGCGAAGAGCGCGACGGGCCCCCGGGTGGTGCCGTGCAGCGCGAGGGTACGGGTCGGGCCCGGGCCCTGGAGGGTGGCGCCGGTCGGGAGGACGGCGGCCCCGGGGTCGTAGCCGTGGACCGGGTGGAGCTGACCGGCGGGCGCGTCCGGGCCCGGGCCGGTCGTCCAGCCGGTCTGCCGCACGCGGGTCCCGTCGGGGGCGCCGAGGACGAGGTGGGCGCGGAGTTCGGCGCGGCCGTGCGCGAGGACGGCGGAGACGACGCGGACGCCCGGGAGCGGGTGGTGCGCGGAGACCGCCCGGTCGGGGCCGGTGGCCAGCGGTTCGGCGGGGCCCCGGTGGGTGGCGGTGCCGTCGGGGCGGAGCAGCGCGAAGTGGTTGTCGGCGGGGTCGGGGGCGGCGGTGGGGCCGGTGCGGGTGGCGTAGGCGAAGCGGGCGTAGCCGGGGTCGTCGCCGTCGGGGCCGCCCGCGGCGATGTGGTTGCTGCCGTGGTTGTGGAGGCGGACGAGGCCGTCGGCGGCGGTGGTCTGGACGAGCAGGCCGGTGGGGCCGAAGGGGCGTACGGTGTCGGCGCGTTCGGCCGGGAGGGGTTCCTCGGTGGCGGTCCAGGCGGGGTGGCCGGGCGGGAGCAGCAGGCCGAGGAAGCCCTTGGCGGCCCAGTACGGGGAGCCGGGGCCGGAGTACGCCTGGACGAGCGGCGGGTGGGGGCCGTGCCAGCCGAGGGTGAGCAGGCCGCGGGCGTCGGTGGCGCCGCGGTCGAGGAAGTACCGCAGGGTGCCGGAGGCGAGGCGGCGGGTGGCGCCGGGGGTGAGCGGGGTGTGGCCGGTGAGGGTGCCGAGCCAGGGGGCCGCGGCGGCGGCGAAGCGGTAGATCAGGGAGCGGCCGTACGGGACGGGGGCGCCGTTCGCGTCGAAGAGGTGCGCGTGGTCGGCGAGGTGGGCGCGGAGCCGGGGCCCGTACCGGGCGAGCAGGGCGCGGTCGCCGGCCAGGTGGGCGTGGAGCACCGGGTAGAAGTGCAGGGCCCAGGCGTTGTAGTGGTCGAAGGCGCGGTTGTCGCCGTCGCCGTACCAGCCGTCGCCGAGGTACCAGTCCTCGACGCGGGCGAGGGAGCGGTCGATCGTGGCGGCGGCGCGGTCGGTGGCGACGCCGACGTCCTGGAGGAAGCCGGCGACGGTGAGGCCGAAGAGCCACCAGTTGTTGTCCACGGGGGACGGGCCGAGGGCGGGCAGCAGCCAGTCGGCGACCCGTTCGCGGGCGCGGTCGCCGAGGCGGTCCCAGAGCCAGGGGCGGGTGAGGCGCAGGGCGAGGGCGACGGAGGCGGCCTCGACGATCGCCTGGGGGGTGTCGGCGGTGCGGGGCCAGGCGTCGGGGTCGCCGCCGGTGCCGGGGGCGGCGGTGCCGGCGGCGAGTCCGGCCGCGTACCGGTCGAGGTGGCCGTGCGGGTCGTCGCCGTGGGCGCCGGCGACGCGGAGGGCGGCGAGCAGGAAGGTGCGGGCGTAGCCCTCCAGGCCGTCGGAGCGGGCGCCGGACCAGCTGGGGCGGGGGCCGGGGAGGTCGATCCGGCCGCCGCGCGGGGAGGCGTACGGGCGGACGGCGAGGAGCAGCCGGTCGGCGGCGTCCTCCCAGTGGGCGCGGGTCCAGCCGGTGTACGGGCTCCGCTCACGGTCCTCGGGCGGCGTGGGCATGATGCTCCCTGGGGTCCGTGGGTCCGTGGGGTGGCTGCGGGTGCCGCCGGTGCCGCCGGTGCCGGCGGCGCGGGCGGCGCGGCGTGCTTCGGCCGGGGCGGTCGGCGACCCGGCGGGCTTCGGCCGGTCGCCGGAATCCTCGGCGGGGGCCGATCGCCGCGTCAAGAGATACGGATCGAATGATCGAAACTCCCACCGTTCGATCATCGTCGTCTAAGGTCGGTGGACCACCACCACCGCGAGGGGGAACCGCACGTGCGCGAGAGTGCCGCCGAACGACACGCCCGACTGCTGGACCTGGTCCGCGAGCGCGGCACGGTCCGCGTCGCCGAGCTGGCCGGCCTCCTGGGGGTCTCCCCCGTCACCGCCCGCCGCGACGCGGAGGCGCTGGCCTCGCGGGGGCTGCTCGACCGGGTGCACGGACAGGTCTCCTGGCCCCGTCCGGCCGCGTCCGGCGACCCGCGGCCCGGGGCCGGCGAGGGCCTGGTGCTCGGCCTGCTCGCGCCCTCCGCCACGTACTACTTCGCCGAGGTCATCCGGGGCGCGCACGAGGCCGCGGCCCGGGCGGGCGCGCGGCTGGTGCTGCGGATCTCGGACTACCGGCCGGAGGAGGACCGGGCCCGCACCGAGGGGCTGCTCGCGGCCGGCGCCGAGGGGGTCCTGGTGGCGCCGGGCTGGCTGGGGCCGGAGGACCGGCGCGCGTACGGCGACTGGCTCGCCCGGCTGCCGGTGCCGGCGGTGCTGCTGGAGCGGCGCGCCGAGCCGGGCAGCGCGCTCGACGGGCTGGACCGGGTGGCGTCGGACCACGCGCACGGAGTGCTGCTCGCCCTGCGCCACCTGGTCGGGCTGGGGCACGCGGCGCCGCTGCTGGTGGCGCGCGGCGACTCGCCGACGGCGCTCGCGGTGCGGGCGGGGTACGCGGAGGCGCTGGCGGTGCTGGGCCTGGCGGAGCCGCGGCCGGTGATCGACTCCGTACCGGCCGACGCGGATCCAGAGGGGTTCGAGCGGGCGGTGCGGGCGCTGTACGAGGAGGTGCGCTCGGGCCGGGCGAGCGCGGCGCTGGTCCACAACGACGTGGACGCGATCGAGATCGTGCAGCGGCTCGCCCCGCTCGGCGTGCGGGTCCCGGAGGACCTGGCCCTCATCGCGTACGACGACGAGGTCGCCGCGCTGGCCGACACCCCGCTGACGGCGGTCGCCCCGCCGAAGCGGGAGGTGGGCCGGCACGCCACGGAACTGCTGGTGGAGCGGCTGACCGGGGGCGCCGGCGAGGAGGCGGCGGGCCGGCACGTGAGCCTGCTGCCGCGGCTGCGGGTGCGGGCGTCCTGCGGGGCGGCCCGCCCCGTACCGTTCGCCTGATCGATCTGTTGTTTTTTCGATCATTCAATCTTTCGCTCTTGACTTCGTTCAGGAACGGTCCCAGGATCACGGCCAACCCCGTCCGCGCCGCCGATCAGGAGCCGTGCCGTGAGCCTCATCCGGAGCAGAACGTCCCGCGTCATCGCCGGCACCGCCACCGCCCTGGCCGTCCTCACGGCCTGCGGCGGAGGCGGTGACACCGCCGATTCCGCCGCCGGCGGACCCGTCACGATCACCTTCTGGGGCTGGGCCAAGGGCTCCAAGGACGTCGTCGACGCCTTCAACGCCTCCCACACCGACATCAAGGTCGTCTTCGAGGAGATCCCCTCCGGCAACGCCGGCGGCTACGCCAAGATCTCCAACGCCGTGAAGGCCGGCAACGCCCCCGACCTCGTCTCCGTCGAGTACCCCTCGCTCCCCGAGTTCGTCTCCTCCGGCGCCCTCCAGGAGATCGGCGACGTCTTCCCCGCCTCCGCCCGCGCCGGACTCCTCCCCCAGGCCGTCGAGCTCACCACCCTCGGCGGCAAGAACTGGGCCGTCCCCTTCGACGCCGCCCCGCAGGCCCTCTACTACCGCAAGGACCTCTTCGCGAAGCACCGGATCGAGGTCCCCGCCACCTGGGACGCCTTCCGGAAGGCCGCCGAGCAGGTGAAGAAGGCCGACGCGAAGGCCCGCATCGCCACCTTCTTCCCCGACGACCCCACCACGTTCGAAGCCATGGCCTGGCAGGCCGGCGCCCAGTGGTTCAAGGCCGAGGACGACACCTGGAAGATCGACACCACCGACCCCGCCACCACCAAGGTCACCGCCTACTGGCAGGGCCTCCTCGACGCCGGGCTCGTCCACAAGAACGCCTCCTTCAGCCCCGAGTGGACCGGCTCCCTCAAGAACGGCACCACCTACGCCTATCTCGGCGCCTCCTGGGGCGCCGGCGTCCTCAAGGGCACCCTCCCCGAACAGGCCGGCAAGTGGGCCGTCGCCCCGATACCCACCTGGGACGGCAAGCCCGCCTCCGGCATGCTCGGCGGCTCCACCTTCGCCGTGCCGAAGAACAGCACCAAGAAGAAGGCCGCCGTCGCGTTCGCCACCTGGATGGCCACCACCGAGGAGGGCGTGAAGGCCCGCATCGCCTCCGGCACCTCCAGCGCCTTCCCCGCCGCCACCGCGCTGCGCCCCGCCGCCAAGAAGGCGTTCGACGCGAGCTTCTACGGCGGCCAGGACATCTACGCCCTCTTCGAGGCCGCCGGCGCCTCCATCCGCCCCCAGTGGTCCTGGGGCCCCACCACCGGCACCACCAACACCGCCATCAAGGACCGCTTCGGCGCCGTCGCCCCCGGCGGCCCCACCCTCGCCGACGCGGTGAAGGCCGGCCACGACGCCACCGTCGCCGAACTCACCAAGCGCGGCCTGAAGGTCGAGGGCTGAGCACGTGAAGGCCCGCACCCGTGCCGCGGCACTCCTGCTGACCCCGTTCTTCCTGCTCTTCACCGCGGTGCTGGTGGTGCCGATCGGCTACGCGGTCTGGCTGAGCCTCTTCACCGAGAAGCAGTCGGGACTCGGCTTCGGCGGCTCCGAGACCGTCTTCACCGGACTCGGCAACTACGCCGCGGCACTGGGCGACCGGGCCTTCCGCGACGGCTTCGGCGTGCTGCTCGGCTACTGCCTGCTCTACCTGCCGCTGCTGCTCGCCGGAGCCCTCGGCCTCGCCCTGCTCCTCGACACCGCGCTCGCCCGCGCCCGCCGCTTCTTCCAGCTCGCGCTCTTCCTGCCGCACGCCGTCCCCGGCATCATCGCCGCCCTGATCTGGGTCTACCTCTACACGCCTCAGCTCAGCCCGGTCGTCCAGGCGATGGAGGCCGGCGGGATCGGCTTCGACTTCTTCTCCCCCGAAGGCGCCCTGCCGTCCGTCGTCAACATCGCCCTGTGGGAATGGCTCGGCTACAACCTGATCATCTTCTACGCCGCCCTCCAGGCCATCGACCGCTCCGTCCTCGAAGCCGCCACCGTCGACGGCGCCGGCGCCTGGCGCACCGCCTTCTCCGTCAAGATCCCGCTGCTGCGCGGCTCCCTGGCGATGGTCGGCCTCTTCACCGTCATCGGCTCCCTCCAGCTCTTCACCGAACCGCTGATCCTCAGCAGGGGCACGGGCTCCGCCGTCACCTCCACCTGGACGCCGAACATGTACGCGTACTCCGCCGCCTTCGACCGCAACGACTACGGACTGGCCGCCGCCGCCTCGATCCTGCTCGCCCTCACGGCCGCGCTGCTCTCCTTCGCCGTCACCCGCCTCACCCGGGACCGGAAGGAGAAGACCGCATGAGCACCCCCCGCTCCCGCTGGCTGTCGAAGACCGCCGTCAACGGCGTGCTCCTCCTCGCCACCTGCTACATGCTCTTCCCGCTGGTCTGGCTGGTCACCGCCGCCACCAAGGACGCCGGAGGCCTCCTCGCCGGGAACGCCTTCTCCTTCGAGGGCTTCGACCTCGGCGGCAACCTCGCCCGGCTCGCCGACTACCACGACGGCCTCTACTTCCGCTGGTACCTCAACAGCCTGCTCTACGCCGGAGTCGGCGCCGCCGCCTGCGCGCTGATCAGCGTCGCCGCCGGATACGCCTTCCACGTCTACGACTTCCGCGGCAAGGAGAAGCTCTTCGGCCTCGTCCTCCTCGGCGTCCTCGTCCCCACCACCGCGCTCGCCCTGCCGATGTACCTGCTCGCCAGCGAGATCGGCATCGTCAACACCTACGCCGCCGTCCTCCTGCCGGTCCTCGTCAACCCCTTCGGGGTCTACCTCTCCCGGGTGCTCTGCGCCGCGTACGTGCCCGACGAGGCCCTGGAGGCCGCCCGGATCGACGGCGCCGGCGAGATGCGGGTCTTCTGGTCGATCGGGCTGCGCACGGTCATGCCGGGCTTCGTGACCGTCTTCCTCTTCCAGTTCACGGCCGTCTGGAACAACTTCTTCCTGCCCCTGGTGATGCTCTCGGACCAGAAGCTCTTCCCGCTGAGCCTCGGCCTCTACGCGTGGAACAGCAACGCCCACGCCGAACCCGACTACTACCCCCTCGTCGTCACCGGTTCGCTGCTCGCCGTCGTCCCCCTCGTCGTCGCCTTCGTCTCGCTCCAGCGCCACTGGAAGGCCGGACTGACCGCCGGCAGCGTCAAGTGAGGAGCACCCGCCCCGCCATGCGCCCCACCACCGACCACCGCCCCGCCCTCCTCCTCGCGATGGGCCCCGGCGTCGCCGGCCGGCTCCTCACCGGCGCCCACCGCGCCCGCCTCGCCGAACTCACCCGCACCGACCCGGACCTGGTCGCCCACGACCTCGCCGACCCCGGCCCGCGCGCCGCCGCCGCCCTCGCCGAGGCCGAACTCCTCCTCACCTGCTGGGGCGCCACCCCGCTCACCCCCGAGGTACTGGCCCGCGCGCCCCGCCTCCAGGCCGTGGTGCACGCCGCCGGTTCGGTCAAGCACCACGTCACCGACGCCTGCTGGGAGCGCGGCCTGCGGGTCACCAGCGCCGCCGCCGCCAACGCGCTGCCGGTCGCCGAGTACACCCTCGCCGCGATCCTCTTCGCCGGGAAGGGCGTGCTGCGCTCGGCCCAGCGGTACGCCGAACTGCGCACCGGCCACGCCTGGCTCGCCGAGTCCGCCGCCTGGGGCAACTACCGCCGCACGGTCGGCGTCGTCGGCGCCTCCCGCATCGGCCGCCGGGTCGTCGAACTGCTCCGCCCCTTCGACCTGGAGGTGCTGCTGTACGACCCGTACCTGACGGACCCGCCGCCCGGCGCCACCCTGGCCGGCCTGGACGAGCTGTGCGCCCGCAGCTCGGTGGTCTCCGTGCACGCGCCCCAGCTCCCGTCCACGTACCGCATGATCGGGGCCCGCCAGCTCGCCGCCCTGCCCGACGGCGCCACCCTGGTCAACACCTCCCGCGGCTCCCTGGTCGACGAGGACGCCCTCCTGCCCCACCTCGTCGCGGGCCGCCTCCACGCGGTCCTCGACGTGACCGACCCGGAGGTCCCGCCCGCCGACTCCCCCCTCTACCGCCTGCCCAACGTGCTGCTCACCCCGCACATCGCCGGCTCGCTCGGCAACGAGCTGCACCGGATGGCCGACCAGGCCCTGGACGAGATCGCCCGCTACACCCGCGGCGAGCCCTTCGCCGAGGAGGTCCGGGCCGCCGACCTCGGCCGCTCGGCCTAGACCGGCCTAGACTGGAAGGGTCCATCCGCGGCTTCGCCCGGTCGGAGGCGGCCATGACCTTCGTGCAGATCATCGATTGCAGGACGAGCCAGGTCGACGAGCTCAACCGGCTCATGGACCGGTGGGTCGAGCAGACCCGGGGGAAACGGACCGCCACCCACAGCATCGTCGGGACCGACCGGTCCGACGCCACGCACGTCGTGGAGATCGTCGAGTTCCCCTCGTACGACGTGGCCATGCGCAACTCGCAGCTGCCGGAGACCGACCGGATCTTCCACGAGATGGTCGCCCTCTGCGACGAGATGCCGGTCTTCACCGACCTGGACGTGATCCGGGACGAGGCCCTGTACAAGGCGAACGCGCGGCAGCTGTTCGAGCGGATCGCGGACAGCACGGACGTGGCGCTGCTCGACGTCCTGCTCGCCGAGGGCTACCACGACCACGATCCGGCGAACCCGCAGGACGTGATCGGGATGGACGCGGTCCGGCGCGAGGTGGAGGAGTGGCGCGCGGGCTTCGACTTCGTGTTCACCGTCGAGGACCAGATCGCCGACGGCGACCGGGTGTGCACCCGGTGGTCCTGGCGCGGCACCCACGTCGGCGACTTCCGGGGCCTCCAGCCGACCGGCATGGAGGTGACCATGACCGGCACCACCATCCACCGCTTCGGCGACGACGGGAAGATCACCGAGGGCTGGTGGCAGTACGACCAGCTCGGCCTGATGGGCCAGCTCGGCGCGGTCGAGGTCTGAGGCGGCGGACGACGAGGCCCGGTGCCCCCGCGACGGGGGCACCGGGCCTCAGGACGTCAGGACGTCAGTGGGAGTGGCCGTGACCGTGGCCGTGGCCGTGGTCCGCCGGCTCCTCCTCCTTCTTCTCCACCACGAGGGTCTCGGTGGTGAGGAGCAGGGAGGCGATGGAGGCGGCGTTCTCCAGGGCGGAGCGGGTGACCTTGACCGGGTCGATGACGCCGGCCTTGACCAGGTCGCCGTACTCGCCGGTGGCGGCGTTGAAGCCCTGGCCCTTGTCGAGCTCGGCGACCTTGGAGGTGATGACGTAGCCCTCCAGGCCGGCGTTCTCGGCGATCCAGCGCAGCGGCTCGACGGCGGCGCGGCGGACCACGGCGACACCCGTGGCCTCGTCGCCGGTCTTGCCGAGGTTGTCGTCCAGGACCTTCACGGCGTGGACGAGCGCGGAGCCACCACCGGAGACGATGCCCTCCTCGACCGCGGCGCGGGTCGCGGAGATGGCGTCCTCCAGACGGTGCTTCTTCTCCTTCAGCTCCACCTCGGTGGCGGCGCCGACCTTGATGACGCACACGCCGCCGGCCAGCTTCGCGAGGCGCTCCTGGAGCTTCTCGCGGTCCCAGTCGGAGTCCGTGGCCTCGATCTCGGCCTTGATCTGGGCGACGCGGCCCGCGACGTCCTCGGCCTTGCCGCCGCCGTCGACGATCGTGGTGTCGTCCTTGGTGACGGTCACGCGGCGGGCGGTGCCCAGCACGTCCAGACCGGCCTGGTCGAGCTTGAGGCCGACCTCCTCGGCGATGACGGTGGCACCGGTGAGGGTGGCCATGTCCTGGAGCATCGCCTTGCGGCGGTCACCGAAGCCGGGGGCCTTGACGGCCACGGCGTTGAACGTGCCGCGGATCTTGTTGACGACGAGGGTGGAGAGGGCCTCGCCCTCGACGTCCTCGGCGATGATCAGCAGCGGCTTGGAGGCACCGGCCTGGATGACCTTCTCCAGGAGCGGCAGCAGGTCCTGGATGGAGGAGATCTTGCCCTGGTTGATCAGGATGTACGGGTCGTCGAGGACGGCCTCCATACGCTCCTGGTCGGACACCATGTACGGGGAGAGGTAGCCCTTGTCGAAGGCCATGCCCTCGGTGAACTCCAGCTCCAGGCCGAAGGTGTTGGACTCCTCGACGGTGATGACACCGTCCTTGCCGACCTTGTCCATGGCCTCGGCGATGAGCTCGCCGACCTGCTGGTCCTGGGCGGAGAGGGCGGCGACGGCGGCGATGTCCGACTTGTCGTCGATCGGGCGCGCGGTGGCGAGCAGCTCCTCGGAGACGGCCTTGACGGCGGCGTCGATGCCCTTCTTCAGGGCGGCCGGGGAGGCGCCGGCGGCGACGTTGCGCAGACCCTCGCGGACGAGCGCCTGGGCGAGCACGGTGGCGGTGGTGGTGCCGTCACCCGCGATGTCGTTGGTCTTGGTCGCCACCTCCTTGACGAGCTGGGCGCCGAGGTTCTCGTACGGGTCCTCGATCTCGACCTCGCGGGCGATCGTGACACCGTCGTTGGTGATGGTGGGGGCGCCGAACTTCTTGTCGATGACGACGTTGCGGCCCTTGGGGCCGATCGTCACCTTCACCGTGTCGGCCAGCTTGTTGACGCCGCGCTCAAGGGCGCGACGGGCGTCCTCGTCGAACTTCAGGATCTTCGCCATGGGAGCGATTCAGCCCTCTCGGAAATCGTGTGGAGAAAGAACCGCGCCCCTGGACGCCCATGGGATCAAGGGGTCAGGGGCGCGGTGCGAAGCAGATACGTCGTCTCTTACTTCTCGATGATCGCGAGCACGTCGCGGGCCGAGAGGACGAGGTACTCGTCGCCGTTGTACTTCACCTCGGTGCCGCCGTACTTGCTGTAGAGCACGACGTCGCCGACCTTGACGTCGAGCGGCAGGCGCTCGCCGTTCTCGAAGCGGCCCGGGCCCACGGCGAGGACGGCGCCCTCCTGGGGCTTCTCCTTCGCGGTGTCCGGGATGACCAGGCCGGAGGCCGTGGTCTGCTCGGCGTCGAGCGGCTGGACCACGATGCGGTCCTCAAGCGGCTTGATGGCAACCTTGGAGCTGGCGGTCGTCACGATCCGACCTCCCCCTTCGGAGATCTCGCGGGGTTAACTGTCTGGGGCCGCGACCAGCCGGATCCGTCGTCGCGGGTGCCGGACCTGCCCGTCGCTGTCCTGGCACTCTCCGGTGGGGAGTGCCAGAGCCGAGACTATGACCGCGATTAGCACTCGGTCAAGCGGAGTGCCAATTCCTCACTCCGTGGCGGCGTCCGCGCGGACGGCGTCCCCGGCGGGACCCCGCTCGCCGACCCGCTCGACCGCCTTCCGGCCGAGCCGTTCCAGCGGGTCGACGGCGGAGGCGCAGCCGGTGAGGGCGACGAGGAGCGCGGCGGCGACCAGCGCGCGGAGCGGGGTCGTACGCGGTCCTCCGGGCCCGCTCATACGTAGTCCTCCAGCCGGGCGACCGCGTACCCCTTCGCCGTGATCACGTTCATCGCCCTGCGGATCATGTCCGGCATGCTGCCCTTCCAGTCCTCCTCGCCGCGGAAGTGGGTGAGGACGATGTCGCCGGGGTGGAGGTCGCGGTCCCACTCGCGCCACTCCATGTGGTCGGGGAACGCCTCGGAGGCCCACAGCGGGACGGCCTTGACGCCGCACGCCTTCGCGGCGCGCAGGGTGTCCTCGTTGTAGTTGCCGTAGGGCGGGCGGAACAGCTCGGGCCGCTTGCCGTACCGCTTCTCGATGACGTCCTGCATGCCGCAGATCTCGCGCTTCTGGCGGGCGTAGGAGAGGGCGGGCAGGTACTTGTGGTTGAGGGTGTGGTTGTGGAGGGCGACGCCGCGGGGCTGCGACTTCTGCATCTTCGCGAAGTAGGCGTAGTCGTCGCTGACCACGTAGTCGCTGAGGAACGCGCTGTACGGGATGTCCAGTTCGGCCATCATCCGGATGAGCTCGGGGTCCTTCTCGGCGCCGTCGTCGATCGTCAGGAAGACGACCTTCTCCTTGGTGGGGACGGTGGTGAAGACGGGCGGCAGGCCCTCGCCGTCGGTCTCGAAGCCCTTCCGGGTGGTGATCCTCGGCTTCGTCCTCGGCGGGGCGGGCGCCTCCAGCGGCGTCAGCTTGAGGCCCCACTTCCTGGCGGCGGCGGCCCGGGCGGCCTGCCGCTTCGCCAGCGCGGCCTTCTTCTCCCGGGCGACCTGGGCGGCGGTCTTCGCCGGGGCCTGCTGTCCGGCGGCGGGGGCGGGGGCGCCGCCGGAGCCGGCGGCGGGGCCGTCGGGGCCGCCGGAGCAGGCGGCGGTGGAGGTGAGCGCGGCGACGAGGAGCGCGGCCCCCAGGACGCGGCGCGAGCCACCCTTAATCATCATTTGTTCCTTTTGTCGTACGGGCCGTATGGCGCCGCATCCTGTCAGCGCGACCCGCCCGCCCGGCCGCGACACCGCCGTACCGGCCCCACCGTCCCCCGCCCGGCCCACACCGCGCCCCCGGGGAGAATGGGACGGTGACCGACCTCGCCGCCTTCACCGCGCTGCTCGCCCCCGAGGGCCAGACCCTCCTCGCCGCCCTGCGCGACTACGACCCCGCCCAGGAGCTGGCCGTCGCCTCCCGGCTGCGCCGCGACCACCCCGCCGAGCTGGTCTCGGCGGCCCTCGGGCAGGCCCGGCTGCGGCAGCGCGCGGTGGCGAAGTTCGGCGCCGAGGACGCGTACCGCATGTACTTCACGCCGAACGGCGTCGAGCAGTCCACCCGCGCGACCGTCGGCACCTACCGCGCGGCCCGCCTCAAGGCCCTCGGCGTCGGCTCGGTCGCCGACCTCTGCTCCGGCGTCGGCGGCGACGCGCTCGCGCTCGCCCGCGCCGGCATCTCCGTCCTCGCCGTCGACCGCGACCCGCTCACCGCCGAGGTCGCCCGCGCCAACGCCGCCGCGCTCGGCCTCGACGGCCTCATCGAGGTCCGCTGCGCCGACGTCACCGAGATCGACACCCGCCCGTACGACGCCGTCTTCGTCGACCCGGCACGGCGCGGCGGCCGTGGCCGGATCTTCGACCCCGAGGCCTACTCGCCGCCGCTCTCCTGGGCCATGGACGCCGCCCGGAAGGCCCCGCACGCGGCCCTGAAGATCGCGCCCGGCATCCCCCACGAGACCGTCCCGGACGAGGCCGAGGCCGAGTGGATCTCGGACGGCGGCGACGTGAAGGAGGCCGTGCTCTGGTTCGGTACGGAGCCGGGCGCGCGCCGCGCCACCCTGCTGCCCTCCGGCGCGAGCCTCACCGGCCGCGGCCTGCCCGACCCGCCGGTCCGCCCGGTCGGCCGCTACCTGTACGAGCCGGACGGCGCCGTCATCCGCGCCCACCTGGTCGCCGAGGTCGCCGAGGAGCTGGACGGCGGCCTGATCGACGCGACGATCGCCTACGTCACCGCCGACGCCCTGGTCCCCACCCCGTACGCCTCCGCCTACGAGATCACCGACGAACTCCCCTTCAACCTCAAGAAGCTGAAGGCCCTGCTGCGCGAGCGGGAGGTGGGCAACCTGACGGTGAAGAAGCGCGGCTCGGCCGTCGAGCCCGAGGAGATCCGCCGCAAGGTGCGGCCCAAGGGCCCGAACGCGGCGACGGTGCTGCTCACACGTGTCGCGGGCGCCCCGACGATGCTGATCGGCCGGCCGGCGCGAGCCTGAGCGCCGTCCGGAAGTGCCCGACGGCCTTGAAGAGCCCGATCAGGCCGTTGATCCAGAAGATCAGGGCGACGCCCATGCCGTACGCGACGAGGCCGTAGCCCTCCGACGGGCTCGCCGCGGCGGGCACGGCGAAGCCCAGCCACAGCCCGAGCCCGCACAGCAGGCTGGAGACCACCATCCAGCAGGCGCTCAGCACCGGCCTGCGCAGCCGCGCGTCCGTCGGCCCGTGCCGGTCCAGGGCCGCCCACAGCAGCAGCCGCTCGCCCGCCACCCGGTCCCGGCGCACCCCGCGCACCACGAGCCACACGCCCGGCACCATCACGCCGAGGCCCAGGAGGGCGGCGAACAGCCCGACGAAGAACGCGATCGGGTCGAAGGCCGACCCGTGGCCCAGCTCGACGAGCAGCATGCCGGTCATGCCCCAGCCCACCTGGAGCACCAGGACCGCGCCCGCGAACAGCCCGAACCGCCCGCCCCCGAGCAGACGCCGCGTCAACTCCTCCAGGGCCATCGCCCGGTCGGCGAGCAGCGCGTCCCGGTCGGGCCAGCTGCGGAGTTCGGCGGGCGGGGGCGGCGGGGGCAGCGGTATGCGCGACGACATGCCCAGCACCCTAGGCCGTCTCTTCCGGATCATGCCGGGCTCGGGCCCGCAGCAGCGCCCGTTCCCGCTCGTTCCGGGTCAGTTCCGCGGCCCGCGCGAACTCCGCCCGCGCCTCCGCGTCCCGCCCCAGCCGGGCGAGCAGGTCGCCGCGGACGCTCGGCAGCAGGTGGTAGCGGGCCAGGGCCGGTTCGGCGGCGAGCGCGTCGACCAGCGGGAGGGCTGCGGCCGGGCCCTCGGCCATCGAGACGGCCACGGCCCGGTTGAGTTCGACCACCGGCGAGGGGGCCAGCTCCATGAGCCGCCCGTAGAGGCCGGCGATCACCGCCCAGTCGGTCTCCTCGTACGAGGCGGCCCGCGCGTGGCAGGCGGCGATCGCGGCCTGGAGGGCGTACGGGCCGTAGCCGCGCCCTCCCCCGGACTCCGTCCGGGGGGACTCCCAGGCCCGGGCGAGGGCGGCGTAGCCGCGCCGGACGAGCAGCCGGTTCCAGCGCCGCCGGTCCTGCTCGGCGAGGAGCACCGGCCGGCCGCCGGGCCCGGTGCGGGCGGGGATGCGGGACGCCTGGAGTTCGAGGAGGGCGGCGAGGCCGTGCGCCTCGCTCTCGCCGGGCATCAGGGCGGCGAGGCCGCGGGCGAGCCGGAGCGCGTCCTCACAGAGCGCGGGCCGCAGCAGGTCGTCGCCGGCGGTGGCCGCGTACCCCTCGTTGAAGATCAGGTAGACGACCTCCAGGACGGAGCCGAGCCGGGCGGCCCGGTCCGCCCCGTACGGCACCTCGAACTCCACGCCCGCCTTCGCGAGCGCCCGCTTGGCCCGGGTGATCCGGGCCGCGACGGTCGCCTCGGGGACGAGGAAGGCGCGGGCGATCTCGTCCGTCCGCAGCCCGCCGACGAGCCGGAGGGTGAGGGCGGCGCGGGCCTCGGCGGAGAGCACCGGGTGGCAGGTGGTGAAGACCAGCCGGAGCACGTCGTCGTCGATGTCGCCGGGCCCGGAGGGCTCGGGGTCGTACGCCTCCTCCGGGAGCGTCCGGCCGACCTCGGCGAGCTTGCGCGCGTACGTCTCGCGGCGCCGCACGAGGTCGACGGCGCGGTGCTTGGCGGTGGCCGTCAGCCAGGCGCCCGGCCGGTCCGGGACGCCCGCCTCGGGCCACTGCTCCAGGGCGGCGACGAGGGCGTCCTGGGCGATCTCCTCGGCGATGCCGACGTCCCGGACGATCCGCGTCACCGTGGCGATGATCCGCGCCGACTCCATCCGGAAGACCGTCTCCAGCGTGCTCTCCACCGTCACGCCCCTATGACAGCACGGCGCGGGTCAGCCCTCGGGCATCTCCTCGACCTCGCGGACCTCCAGGCCGACCTTCCAGTGCGGCGGGTGGACGGCGAGGAACCGCTTGCCCCACTCGACGGCCTCGGCCATGTCCTTGCACTGGAGCATCGCGTAGCCGCCGACGACCTCCTTGGTCTCGGTGAAGGGGCCGTCGGTGAAGGACAGCTTCCCGTCCGACCAGGTGATCCGGGTGGCCTCGGCGGTCGGCTTCAGCCCGGCGGTGTCCACCATGGCGCCGGCCTTGGTGATCTCCTCGAAGAGGGCGCCCATCCGCTCCTCGAAGCCGGGGTCGGCGCTCTCCATGTCGATGGTGTTCTCCTCGATGCGGACGAGGGAGAGGAAGCGGGGCATGGTGACTCCTGGGGTGCGGTGGCGGGGCCGTTCCCCGCCTTCCACTCGTACGTCGAACGGGCCGGGCCCGCATCGACACCGCGCCGGATTTTTCTCGGACGTTCTCAGACGTAGTCCTCCAGGCGGGCCACCGTGAAGCCCTGTTCCTGGATCCTGCGGAGCATGGTCGCCGTCATCTCGGTCATCGTGCGGCCCTTGAGTTCGGCGGGGCCGCGGAAGTGGGCGAGGACGATGTCGCCGGGGTGCAGCTTCCGGTCGCCGCGCTGGTACTGCATGTTCTTGATCTGCATGGACTCGCGCCACAGGACGATCGCGTCGATGCCGCAGGCGCCGGCGGCGGCGCGGGTGGCCTCGTTCCAGTTGCCGTAGGGCGGGCGGAAGAGGCGCGGGGCGGTGCCGTACCGCTGCTTCAGCTTCTCCTGCTGCCCGCAGATCTCGCGGCGCTGGGCCTCCGGGGAGAGGGTGCGCAGGTTCGGGTGGGTGAGGGTGTGGTTGGCGAGGCCGTGGCCCTGGGCGACGAGCGGCGCGAAGTACGCGTAGTCGCCGCGGATCGCGGAGTCGGTGAGGAACATCGTGAAGGGGACGCCGAGCTCGTCCATCATGCGGGTGAACTCGGGGTCCTTCTCGGCGCCGTCGTCGATGGTGAGGAAGACGACCTTGTCGGTGGTCGGGACGTCGCTGATGACGGGCACCGGGCCGCCGGGCGTCCGCCGCACCGGCTTGACGGCGGGCGGGGCGGGCGGCGCGGCGAGCGGCTTCAGGCCCCAGGCGCGGTACGCGGCGGCCCGGGCGGCCTCCGGGGCGGGCGCCGGTTCCGGAGCGGCGGCGGTCGTCGCCGGCGCCGCCGGGGTCTGCGCGACCGCCGGCGGCGGGGTCTCGGCCGTACAGCCCGTCATGAGGAGGGTCACCGCGGTCAGCGCCGCCCACACCGCGATCTGCTTCTTCACGGGCTGTGGGATGCCCGTTCGCGCCGAAAGGTTGCCCCGAAAGCGGGACGGTTCGCCTATTCGACCGATTCGAAGCGCCAGCGGTGCACCGGACGGGTGATCAGCTCGGCATCCGGTTCGGGCAGCTCGGGCAGCTCCGCGTCGAGGGCGTCCGCCTCCCACCAGGTGAGCACGAGGACCCGGTCCTGCGGGGCCCGGAGGTGCTCCCGGCGCAGCGGCTCACGGGCCAGGACCGAGGCCCGGGCCCACTCCAGGAGCTCGGCGCCGCGGCCCTGGACGGCCCGGGCCTCCCACATCAGCGCGACCCTCACGAGTACAGGTTCTCCTTGCTGATCTCGTGCACGTGGTCGTGGTCGTGGGCGTGCGCCCCGGGGACGTGCGGGTCGGTCACCGGCAGGGACGAGTCCGCCGACAGCTCCAGGTCGGAGGCGGCCCGGCCGCGGGCGACCATCTCGGAGCCGAGCGCGGCGACCATGGCGCCGTTGTCGGTGCACAGGCCCGGCCGGGGCACCCGGAGCCGGATGCCCGCGCGCGCGCAGCGCTCCTCGGCGAGCGCCCGCAGCCGCGAGTTCGCGGCGACGCCGCCGCCGATCATCAGGTGGTCGACGCCCTCGTCCTTGCAGGCCCGGACGGCCTTGCGGGTGAGCACGTCGACGACGGCCTCCTGGAAGGACGCGGCCACGTCGCGGACCGGCACCTCCTCGCCGGCCGCCTTCTTCGCCTCGATCCAGCGGGCCACCGCGGTCTTCAGGCCGGAGAAGGAGAAGTCGTACGCGGGGTCCTTGGCACCGCTCAGGCCGCGCGGGAACGCGATGGCGGCCGGGTCGCCCTCCCTGGCGAGCCGGTCGATGACCGGACCGCCGGGGAAGCCCAGGTCGAGGACGCGGGCGATCTTGTCGAACGCCTCTCCGGCGGCGTCGTCGATGGTGGCGCCCATCGGCCGCACGTCGGAGGTGATGTCGGTGGAGAGCAGCAGCGAGGAGTGCCCGCCGGAGACCAGCAGCGCCATCGTCGGCTCGGGCAGCCGGCCGTGCTCCAGCTGGTCGACGCAGATGTGCGAGGCCAGGTGGTTGACGCCGTAGAGCGGCTTGCCGAGGGCGTAGGCGTACGCCTTGGCGGCGGAGACGCCGACGAGCAGGGCGCCCGCGAGACCGGGACCGGCGGTGACGGCGATGCCGTCGAGGTCCTTCGGGGAGACGCCGGCGGTCTTCAGGGCCCGCTCGATCGTCGGGACCATGGCCTCCAGGTGGGCCCGGGAGGCGATCTCGGGCACGACGCCGCCGTAGCGGGCGTGGGTGTCCACGCTGGAGGCCACGGCGTCGGCGAGCAGGGTGGTGCCGTGCACGATGCCGACGCCGGTCTCGTCGCAGGAGGTCTCGATGCCGAGCACGAGGGGTTCGTCAGCAGCCATCAGATATCGGTCCCAGTTCCTTGAACGATCAGTCGCATCACGAGCGCGTCGACATTGCCCGGCTGGTAGTAGGCGCGCCGGAAGCCGATGGGCTCGAAGCCGAAGCGCTCGTACAGCTTCTGAGCCCGGGTGTTGTCCACCCGCACTTCGAGCAGGACCTCGTCGCACTCGAAGGCGGTGGCGTGCTGGAGGAGGTCGGTGAGGAGCCGGGCGCCGAGCCCGGTGCCCCACTGCTCGCGGGCGACGGCGATGGTCTGCACGTCGCCGAGGCCGCCGGCCGCCGCCAGCCCCGCGTACCCGGCCAGCTTCCCGTCCGGGGTCTCGGCGACGACGTACCGCCGGGTGGCGGCGGGGCCGCGCGCGTGCGCCAGCTCGGACCAGAACATCCCCTCCGACCAGGCGTCCTCGGGGAAGAGGTCGGCCTCCAGGGCGAGCACCTCCGGCAGGTCCCACCAGCGCATCTCGCGCAGGACGGCACCGCCGGTCACCGCTGCCCCGCTCACTGGGGGGTGACCACCTTGTAGTTCTTCGGCACCTGCGCGTCGGGTCGCCGCAGGTACATCGGCAGCGGGTCGAGGAAGCCGTCGCCGCCGGCCGCGATCCGCTCGGCCGCGAGGGCGGCGAGCGCGGCGGCGGACTGGTGCTCGGGGCCGCGGGCGTCGGGGAAGGCGTCCGGGTAGAGCAGCGCGCCCGCGCCGACGACGGGAAGGCCGGCGAGCTCGGCGGCGATGTCGACGGGCCGGTCGACGGAGGCGTCGGTGACGCGGGTGCGGGCGTCGGCGTAGCGCGCCCAGTAGACCTCCTTGCGGCGGGCGTCGGTCGCCACCGCGAAGGGTCCCTCGATGCCGGAGGCGTAGGCGAGGCCGTCGAGGGTGCACAGGCCGTGCACGGGCACCCCGCCGAGGGCGGACGCGAAGGTCGTGGCGGTGACGAGGCCGACCCGGAGGCCGGTGTACGGGCCGGGGCCGACGCCGACGACGATCCCGGTGACCGCGTCGAGAGCGGTCCCGGCCTCCTTGAGGACCCGGTCGACGGCGGGCAGCAGCAGCTCCCCGTGGCGGCGGGCGTCGACTCCGGTCGACTCGGCGACGACGTCCGTGCCGTCGTGGAGGGCGACGGTGACGGCGGGGGTGGCGGTATCCATGGCGAGCAACAGCACGCGAACAGCCTACGGCGCCACGAGCGGGCGATGCGGCGCGCGGCCGTCCGGGGGCCCGGCTGCTACCGTCGGGCGCGACAGCTCGTCAGGCTCGGCACGTACGTACGAAGAGGTGGAGACGGTGGCAAGGAGCAGCTCGGGATTCGTGGCCGGGCTCACCGCGGCGGCCGTCGCCGTGGTCGCCTTCCTCGCCTACCAGGCGTCGGCGAGCGTGCCGGCGGACCTCGCGGAGCAGCCGCGGACGCCGGGCACGGTGGCGCCGTCGGCGTCGGCGTCGGCCGGCGCGACGAAGCCGGCCGCGGACCCGCTGGCGGTGCCGGCGGCCTCCGGCACGGGCGAGCGGGTGGTGTACGCGCTGCGGGACCGCCGGGTGTGGCTGGTCGACGGGAAGAACAAGGCGGTGCGCACCTTCGTGGTGGCGCCGAGCTCGGTCTCCCCGGCGCCGGGGGCGTACGCGGTGACGTCCCGGTCGGGTTCGGTGACCGGCTCCGACGGGGTGCAGATCGAGCACGTGGTGCGCTTCGCGAGCGTGGACGGGGTGACGGTCGGCTTCAGCGCGGCGGTGGACGGCTCGATGCCGGCGGCGGACCCGACGAAGCGGACCGGCGGCATCCGGATGAAGCGGGCGGACGGCGACGCGATGTGGACCTTCGCGTCGATCGGCGCGAAGGTCGTGGTCGTCCCCTGACGGATCCGCCGGCCGCCGCGCCCGTCGCGCGGTCAGGCCGCCCGGTCCCGGCGTTCCTCGGCGGCCTCGGAGTCCTCGGAGTCCTCTGCGGGGGTGGTCCTGGGCGGGGTCGAGACGGCGCTGGCCGCGGCGCAGGAGGCCAGCAGCTCGCTCATCGAGACGCGCTCCTCGGCGCCCTGGTCGTCGCGCTCCGGCCTCTGCGTCGCCATGCATGCCTCCCGTAGGTTAGGTACACCTAACCAGCTCCTGCCTCCATGTGACCACGGCGCGGAGCTGCGGCGCAACATTTTCCCGACATGCTGTCGGAATCTGTCGGAACCTACGGACGTGCCTCCCGGGCGCACGGCTCAGAGCAGCGCCAGGTCCTCCCCGGCCCAGCGCTCCCCGATCCCCCGCAGCACCACCGTGCGCCGGTCGTCGTCGGTGTCGCCGGTGACCCGGTGGATCAGCACGTGCAGCCGGTCGTCGGTCAGCTCCTCCACCTTGCCGTCGCCCCACTCCACGACGATCACGGAGTCGGGCAGCGACACGTCGAGGTCCAGGTCCTCCATCTCGTCGAGCCCGCCGCCGAGCCGGTAGGCGTCCACGTGCACCAGGGCCGGGCCGCCGGTCAGCGACGGGTGGACGCGGGCGATCACGAACGTCGGCGAGGTGACCGCGCCGCGCACGCCCAGGCCCTCGCCGAGGCCGCGGGTCAGCGTGGTCTTGCCGGCGCCCAGCTCGCCGGTGAGCATGACGAGGTCGCCGGGACGGAGGATCTTCGCGAGCCGGCGGCCGAGCTCCTGCATGCGCTCGGGGGAGTCGACGGAGAGGGTGGCGCCGGAGACGGGCGGGTGCGCTGCTTCCATACCCGCCAACCTATCCGTTGTCCGGACCCTCCCCGGCCCGGGCCAGCAGGGCGGTGAGCGCGTCGGTGACGGTGCCGGGCCGCTCCAGCATCACCAGGTGGCCGGCGTCCGGGACGACGAGCAGCGCGCTGCCCGGCAGTTCGGCGGCGATGGCCTCGGTGTGCGAGGCGGGGGTGACGAGGTCCTGCTCGCCGGCCAGGGCCAGCGCGGGCAGCCCGCGGAACGCGGCGAGCGCGGCCAGCTTGTCGTGGACGCCGAAGGCCGGGTAGAAGTCCGCGACCACGTCGACCGGCACCGACTCGATCATCCGCTCGGCGAAGCGGACCACGGCCGGGTCCACGTCCGCCGAGGCGAAGGAGTACTTCTTCACCAGCCCGGCGAACAGGTCGGCGGTGGCCCGGCGCCCCTTCTCGACCAGCTCCGCCTGGGAGCCGAGGGCCCGCAGCATCCCCGGCAGGACCCGCCGGACGGCGTTGACGCCGGCGAGCGGCAGCCCGTACGAGACCTCCTCCAGGCGCCCCGGGGAGGTGCCGACGAAGGCGACGGCGACGACCCGGTCCCGGATCAGCTCCGGGTACCGGTCGGCCAGCGCCATCACGGTCATGCCGCCCATCGAGTGCCCGACGAGCACGAGCGGCCCCTCGGGCGCGGCGGCGTCGACGACCGCCTTCAGGTCGCGGCCGAGCCGGTCGATGGTGACGGGCTCCTCGGGGCCGCGGGCCGAGCGGCCGTGCCCGCGCTGGTCCCAGTAGACGGCCCGGACCCGGCCGCGCAGGGCGGCCCGCTGGTAGTGCCAGGAGTCCTGGCTCAGACAGAAGCCGTGCGAGAAGACCACCGTCACGTCCGCGCCGCCGGCCGCCTCCTCGGTCTCGTACGCGAGGGCGGTGCCGTCGTCGGCGAGCGCCCGGCCCGGCGTGCCGCGGAGGGTGCCGTACGGACCGGTGGCGTCCAGCGCGAGCCGCGCCTTCCGGCGTACGGAGCGGCCCACCGTCAGGCGCTCGATCGCCACGCCGGCCGCCGCGCCCGCGGCGAGCACGCCTATCGCGGCCCCCGCGATCCCCGCGCGCCGCCAGCCCCCGCCGCCGCTCGTCTCCCCCACGCCGGGCTACTCCCCCACGTACACGCGCGGCACCCGCGCGCCGATCCGGGTGACGATCTCGTACGCGATCGTGCCGGCGGCGTCCGCCCAGTCCTGGGCCGTCGGCTCGCCGTGGTCGCCGGGGCCGAAGAGGACGGCCTCGCTGCCGGGCGCGGGCCGGTCGCCGCCGAGGTCCACCACGAACTGGTCCATGGCGACCCGCCCGGCGACCGTCCGGACCCTGCCGCCGACCAGGACCGGGCCGCGGCCCGAGGCGTGCCGGGGGATGCCGTCGGCGTAGCCGGCCGGGATCAGGCCGAGGGTGGTCTCGCCGCCGGTGACGTAGTGGTGGCCGTACGACACGCCGTGGCCGGGCGGCACCTCCTTCACCAGGGCGACACCCGCCTTCAGCGACATCACCGGCCGCAGCCCCAGCTCGGCGGGGGTGCCCAGCTCGGGCGCGGGCGACACGCCGTACATCGCGATGCCCGTCCGGACCAGGTCGAAGTGGGCCTCGGGCAGGGTCAGGGTGGCGGGCGAGTTGGCGATGTGCCGGACCTCCGGCTCGACGCCGGCCTTCTCCGCGTGGTCGAGCATCGCGCGGAAGACGTCGAGCTGGGCGGCGATCGACGGGTGGCCCGGTTCGTCCGCGCACGCGAAGTGGGACCACAGGCCCGTCACCTTGACCAGGCCCTCCTTCTCGGCGTCCAGCGCGGCGGCGACCAGCTCCGGCCAGTCGGCGGGCTGGCAGCCGTTGCGGCCGAGACCGGTGTCGGCCTTGAGCTGGATACGGGCCGTGCCGCCGGTGCGGCGGGCCGCGGCGGTGACCTCGTCCAGGGCCCACCGGCCGCTGACCGCCATGTCCAGCCCGGCCTCGATGCCCTCGTCCCACGGGTCGCCGGGCGTCCACAGCCAGCACATGACGGGGACGCCGGTGATCCCGGCGGCCCGCAGCGCCAGCGCCTCCTGCGGGGTGGCCGTGCCCAGCCACTCCGCGCCCGCCTCCAGGGCGGCGCGGGCGCAGCGCACCGCGCCGTGCCCGTACGCGTCGGCCTTGACCACGGCCATGACCCGGGCGTGGGGGGCGACGCGGGCGCGCAGCGCGCGGACGTTCGCGCGCAGCGCCCCGAGGTCGATCTCGGCGCGGACTCGGCGGGGCGGCAGTGCTGTGTCAGTCATCGCGCCCAGTCTCTCAGGTGGTCACCGCCCCGGCCGCTTGCCCCAGATGTAGACCCGGTCACCCTTGCGGAGGACGGACCACAGCTTCTCGGCGTTGCGATAGCTCAGGTTCACGCAGCCGCGGCTTCCGGTGGGGGTGGCGATCGGCCCGTACACGCCGTGGAACGCCTGCCCGCCGTCGAAGAACTGGGCGAACGGCATCGGCGTGTCGTAGAGGGTCGACCAGTGGTCCTTGTTGCGCCAGTAGACGGTGTGCCAGCCGGTGCGGGTGCGGTAGCCGGGCCGGCCGCTGCGGATGTTGACCACGGCGTACGTGACCTTCCGGCCCTTCTGCACCCACATCAGCTCGCGGTTCAGGTCGACGCAGGCGACCGGGTGGGAGCGGACCGGGCACTTCCCGGCGGCGTTGGGGTTCTTGCGGGCGGCGAGGAGTTCGGCGCGGCCCCAGGTGACCGGGCCCGCGTAGCCGTTGGCGGGCTTGATCTTCTCCCGGACCTGGAAGGCGCGGATGGCCCGGCAGTCGGCGGCCGACTGCTTCCCGTCCACCCTGAGCTTCAGCAGCCGTTCGACCTGCCGCTGGTAGAGCCCGGTCTCGGCGGTGCAGGCGGCCTTCACGGCGCGGCGCGGCAGGTACTCGACGAGTTCGTCGACCTCCTCCGCCGGCTCGGGCACCGGGACCTCGCCGTCGGGCGCGGTCGGCGGCAGCACCTGGTCGGGGGTGTCCATCGGGTACGCGGGGCGCCCGGCGCCGGCGATGCCGGGGACGAGCGCGTCGGGCGCGGGGCCGGGCTCGTCCGCGTGCGTGGGGGCGGCGCCGGCCAGGAGGGCGGCGGCGAGCAACGGCGGCAGGATGCGGCTTCTCCATCGGGTCACCGGTCCATCCGAACCCGCCGCCGGCCGGCCCGGCGCGCGCTGACCCCCGCCCGGAGCAGCGGAGTTGGGCCGACCGTGGGCGTGCCGCCGGTCAGGGCTCGCGGACGTCCCGCCAGGCGGCGCGCAGCGCGCCGGCGACCTCGGTGGCGGTGATCGGGCCGGTCCCGGAGGCGGCCCGGCGGGCGGCGAGCCCGTGCAGGTACGCGGCGCAGGAGGCGGCGTCGACGGGGCCGAGGCCGCCGGCGAGGAGCGAGCCCGCCAGACCGGACAGCACGTCACCGGAGCCGGCGGTGGCGAGCCACGGGGTGCCGGTGGGGTTGACCCGGACCGGGCCGGTGCCGCCGGCGCCGCACACCAGCGTGGTGGAGCCCTTGAGCAGGACGGTGGCGCCGTAGCGGGCGGCGAGCTCGCGGACGGCGGCGAGCCGCCCGGCCTCCACGGCGGCCCGGTCGGTGCCGAGCAGCGCCGCCGCCTCGCCCGCGTGCGGGGTCAGCAGCGTGGGCGCGGACCGCGCGCGAACGGCCTCCGGGGTGACCTGGCGCAGGCCGTCGGCGTCGACCAGGACCGGCACCGCCGAGGCGAGCACCCCGGCGACCGCGGCCTCGGCGTCCGGCCCGTCGCCGAGCCCCGGCCCGACCGCCCACGCCTGGACCCGCCCGGCCTTCTCCGGCGGCCCGGAGTGCACCAGGGTCTCCGGATGGGCGGCGATCACCGCCTCGCCCGCGGGGCCGACGTACCGCACGGCGCCGGCGCCGCCGCGCAGCGCGCCCGCGACGGCGAGGACGGCGGCGCCGGGGTAGCGCGCGGAGCCGGCGACGATCCCGAGGACCCCGCGCCGGTACTTGTCGCTCTCGGCGGACGGCACGGGCAGCAGCCGGGCCACGTCCTCGTGCTGGAGCGCCTCCAGGTCCGGCACCGACGGCAGGTGCGGGCCGATGCCGATGTCGACGAGCCGCAGGGCGCCCGCGTACTCCCGGCCGGGGTCGACGAGCAGCCCGGGCTTGTACGTGCCGAAGGTGACGGTGGCGTCGGCGCGCAGCGCCTCGCCCGTGACCTCGCCGGTGTCCGCGTCGACGCCGCTGGGCAGGTCGACGGCGACCACGACCGCGTCCGAGCCGCGGGCGGCCCGGGCGACCGGCACGGCCTCGGGGCGCAGCCCGCCGCGCCCGCCGATGCCGGTGATGCCGTCCAGGACCAGGTCGGCGGCGGCCAGCGCCTCGTACGGGTCGTCGGCGACGCGCCCGCCGGCCGCCCGCAGCGCGCCCAGCCCGGCCTCGTGCACCCGGCCGCCGAGCAGCACGGCGGTGACGCCGGCGCCGCGCCGGGCGAGCCGGGCGCCGGCGTACAGGGCGTCGCCGCCGTTGTCGCCGCTTCCGACGAGCAGCACCACCCGGGCCCCGTACACCCGGCCCTTCCCGAGCAGCGAGCAGCAGGCGGCGGCGAGCCCGGCGGCGGCCCGCAGCATCAGCCCGCCCTCCGGCACCCGCGCCAGCTCCACGGCCTCGGCGGCCCGGACGGTCTCCACGCGATGAGCGGTACGCATGCCCAGCAGTCTGCCCCAGCCGCGCGCCCGCCGCCGGAAGGACGGACGCCGCGCCCGCCCCCGTACGGGTCAGCCCTCCGCGATCACCACCGCGGACGCGACACCGGCGTCGTGGCTGAGGGACACGTGCCAGTGCTTCACGCCCAGTTCGGCCGCGCGGGCCGCGACCGTGCCGCGGACGCGGATGCGCGGCTGGCCGGTGGACTCGGCGTACACCTCCGCGTCCGTCCAGTGCAGGTTCCCCGGCGAGCCGAGCGCCTTCGCCAGCGCCTCCTTCGCGGCGAACCGCACCGCGAGGGACGCCGGGCCGCGGCGCTCACCGCTCGGCAGCAGCAGCTCGGCGTCCACGAAGAGGCGCTCGACCAGCGCCGGCGTCCGCTCCAGCGACGCGGCGAAGCGGTCGATCTCCGCCACGTCGATCCCCACCCCGATGATCATCTGTCGTCCTCACTCCACCGTCACGGACTTGGCCAGGTTGCGCGGCTGGTCCACCTCGTTGCCCCGGGCGGTGGCCAGCTCGCAGGCGAAGACCTGGAGCGGCACCGTCGAGACCAGCGGCTGGAGCAGCGTGGGCGTGGCCGGGACGCGGACCAGGTGGTCGGCGAAGGGGACGACGGCCTCGTCGCCCTCCTCCGCGATCACGATCGTCCGGGCACCCCGGGCCCGGATCTCCTGGATGTTCGAGACGATCTTGTCGTGGAGCACCGAGCGGCCCTTCGGCGAGGGCACCACGACGACGACCGGCAGGTCCTCCTCGATGAGCGCGATCGGCCCGTGCTTCAGCTCGCCGGCCGCGAAGCCCTCGGCGTGCATGTACGCCAGCTCCTTCAGCTTCAGCGCGCCCTCCAGGGCCACCGGGTAGCCGACGTGCCGGCCGAGGAACAGGATCGTGTCCTTGTGGGCGAGGGAGCGGGCGAGGGCCCGCACGGGCTCCATCGTCTCCAGGACCCGCTCGACCTCCTCGCCGATCCGGGCCAGCTCGCGGACGACGGCGTGGATCTCGTCGCCCCACTTGGTGCCGCGGACCTGCCCCAGGTACAGCGCCAGCAGGTAGCAGGCCACCAGCTGGGTCAGGAACGCCTTCGTGGAGGCGACGGCGACCTCCGGCCCGGCGTGCGTGTACAGCACGGCGTCCGACTCGCGCGGGATCGTCGACCCGTTGGTGTTGCAGATCGCGAGGACCTTCGCGCCCTGCTCGCGGGCGTGCCGCAGCGCCATCAGGGTGTCCATGGTCTCGCCGGACTGCGAGATCGCGATGACGAGGGTCCGCTGCCCGAGGATCGGGTCGCGGTAGCGGAACTCGCTGGCCAGCTCCACCTCGCACGGGATCCGGGTCCAGTGCTCGATGGCGTACTTGGCGATGAGCCCGGCATGGAAGGCGGTGCCGCAGGCCACGATGACGACCTTGTCGGCCTCGCGGAGCACCGCGTCGGCGATCCGCACCTCGTCGAGGGTGAGCCGCCCGTTCGCGTCGATCCGCCCGAGCAGGGTGTCGGCGACCGCCTTGGGCTGCTCGGCGATCTCCTTCAGCATGAAGTGGTCGTAGCCGCCCTTCTCGGCGGCGGACGCGTCCCAGTCGACGTGGAAGGCGCGGACGTCGGCGGGCGCGCCCTCGAAGTCGGTGACGGTGACGCCGTCCCGGGTCAGCTCGACGACCTGGTCCTGGCCGAGCTCGATCGCGGACCGGGTGTGGGCGATGAACGCGGAGACGTCGGAGGCGAGGAAGTTCTCGCCCTCGCCGACGCCGACGACGAGCGGCGAGTTGCGGCGGGCGCCGACGACCACGTCCGGCTGGTCGGCGTGCACGGCGACCAGGGTGAACGCCCCGTCGAGCCGCCGGCAGACCAGCCGCATCGCCTCGGCGAGGTCGCCGACCGACGAGAACTCCTCCGCCAGCAGATGGGCGACGACCTCGGTGTCGGTCTCGGACAGCAGGTCGTGGCCGCGTTCGGTCAGCTCCTCGCGCAGGGCGGCGAAGTTCTCGATGATGCCGTTGTGGACGACGGCGACCCGGCCCGCGTTGTCGAGGTGCGGGTGGGCGTTGGCGTCGGTGGGGCCGCCGTGGGTGGCCCACCGGGTGTGCCCGATGCCGACGGAGCCGCCGGCCAGCGGCCGCTCGACGAGTTCCTTCTCCAGGTTGACGAGCTTGCCCGCCTTCTTCGCGGCGGCGAGCCCGCCGTCCGCCAGCACGGCGACGCCGGCCGAGTCGTACCCCCGGTACTCCAGCCGCTTCAGCCCCGCGACGACCACATCAAGCGCCGACTGCCCGCCGACGTATCCCACGATTCCGCACATGGCGGCAGCCTACGGCCGAACCCCGCGCCGGGCCCGTAGCCCGCACGGCACGGGTCCGCCCGGCGTCAACCGCGCGGCACGTGACCCACCCCACGACCCACGCGGCCCGGAGAGCCGGGACAATGGCGGGGTGATCACTTCGCCGCCACGAAGCGCCAACGGCAACGGAGCCGGAAGCGGAGGCCCCCGCAGGGCCGCCGAGCCGACCCCGTACGTCGACCTCACCCGCGCCGAGTGGAGCGCCCTGCGCGACAAGACCCCGCTCCCCCTCACCGCCGAGGAGGTCGAGCGGCTCCAGGGCCTCGGGGACGTCATCGACCTCGACGAGGTCCGGGACATCTACCTGCCGCTGTCCCGGCTGCTCAACCTGTACGTGCAGGCCACCAGCGGTCTGCGGGGGGCGCTGAACACCTTCCTCGGGGAGAGCGGCGAGCAGCGCGGCACCCCGTTCGTCATAGGGGTGGCCGGGTCGGTCGCGGTCGGCAAGTCGACGGTGGCGCGCCTCCTCCAGGCGCTCCTCGCCCGCTGGCCCGAGCACCCCCGGGTGGAGCGGATCACCACGGACGGCTTCCTGTACCCGATGGCGGAGCTGAAGGCGCGCGGCCTGATGTCCCGGAAGGGCTTCCCCGAGTCGTACGACCGGCGGGCGCTGACCCGGTTCGTCGCCGACGTGAAGGCGGGCAAGGAGGAGGTCACCGCCCCGGTCTACTCGCACCTCATCTACGACCGGGTGCCGGGCGAGCAGCTCGTCGTCCGCCGCCCCGACATCCTGATCGTCGAGGGGCTGAACGTGCTCCAGCCGGCGCTGCCCGGCAAGGACGGCCGGACCCGGGTCGGTCTGGCGGACTACTTCGACTTCTCGGTGTACGTGGACGCGCGGCCGGAGGACATCGAGGGCTGGTACCTCAACCGCTTCCGCAAGCTGCGCGAGACCGCCTTCCAGGACCCGTCGTCGTACTTCCGCCGGTGGACGCAGGTGTCCGAGGAGGAGGCGCTGGAATACGCCCGCACGATGTGGCGGACCGTCAACAAGGTGAACCTGCTGGAGAACGTGGCGCCGACGCGCGGCCGGGCGACGCTCGTCGTCCGCAAGGGCCCGGACCACAAGGTGCAGCGCCTGAGCCTGCGCAAGCTCTGACCTCCGTAAGCTCGGGGGATGTTGCATCTGCGGATGATCGTGCCCCCGGACCGCACGGAGGCGGTGACCGAGCTGATCGGCGCCACGGTCGGCACCACCCACCTGGTGGTGCTCACCGGGGCGGCCCGGGACCCGTCCGGGGACCTCGTGCTGTGCGACGTGGCCCGCGAGGCGGGTGACGAACTGCTGCACGGGCTGCGGGAGCTGAAGCTCGATCAGGACGGTTCGATCGCCGTCGAGAACATCGACCTGTCGATGTCGGAGCGGGCGGACGCCGCCGAGGAGGAGGCCCCGGGCGAGGGCGCGGACGCGGTGATCTGGGAGCAGCTGGCGGAGTCGACCCACGAGGAGTCGACGCTCTCCCTCACGTATCTCGCCTTCATGCTGCTGGCGACGATGATCGCAGCCTGCGGTGTGGTCCTCGACAACGCGATCCTGATCGTCGGCGCGATGGCCGTCGGCCCGGAGTTCGGGCCGCTCGCCGGGGTGTGCACGGCGATCGTGAAGCGGGTGCCGCGGCTGGCGGTCCGCTGTCTGGTGGCGCTGCTCGTCGGCTTCCTGGCGGCGATCGCGGTGACGGCGCTGTTCAGCCTGGTGATGGACGCGCTGGGACTGTTCAGCAGGGCGCAGCTGGACGCGGAACGGCCGCAGACGTCGTTCATCTGGCAGCCGGACCCGTTCTCCTTCGTGGTGGCGCTGCTCGCGGGCGCGGCCGGCACCCTGTCGCTGACCTCGTCGAAGGCGGGCGCGCTGGTGGGCGTGGCGATCTCGGTGACGACGGTCCCGGCGGCGGCGAACGCGGCGGTGGCGCTGAGCTACGGCGAGGTCGGCCAGACCTGGGGCTCGGTCGAGCAGCTGCTGCTGAACCTGCTGGGCATCATGCTGGCGGGCACGGCGACGCTGCTGGCGCAGAAGTGGCTGTGGGACACCCAGCGGGGCAAGCTGAAGCGCCGGCTGCGCAGGAGCTGAGCCGGGTACGGGACGGGCCCCGCCGCACCGGAGTGCGCGGGGCCCGTCCCGTACCGCTCAGGGGGTTCAGCCCAGCGCGGACTTCACCGCGTCGGCGAGGCGCTGCGCGACCGAGCGGGCCTGCTCGATGTCGGCGGCCTCGACCATGACGCGGACCAGCGGCTCGGTGCCGGAGGGGCGGAGCAGCACGCGGCCGGTGCTGCCGAGCTCGCGCTCGGCGTCGGCGACGGCGGCGGCCAGCTCGCCGGAGGTGGCGACGCGGGACTTGTCGACGTCCTTCACGTTGATGAGGATCTGCGGCAGCCGCTCCATCACGGAGGCCAGCTCCGCGAGCGGCTTGCCGGTGGCGGCGACCCGGGCGGCCAGCATGAGGCCGGTGAGGGTGCCGTCGCCGGTGGTGGCGTGGTCGAGCACGATGACGTGCCCGGACTGCTCGCCGCCGAGGGCGTAGCCGTGCTCCTTCATGGACTCCAGGACGTAGCGGTCGCCGACCGCGGTCTGGACGAGGGTGAGGCCCTCGCGCTCCATGGCGAGCTTGAAGCCCAGGTTGGACATGACGGTGGCGACGACGGTGTCGCCGCGCAGGGTGCCGGCCTCGCGCATGGCGAGGGACAGCACGGCGAGGATCTGGTCGCCGTCCACCTCCGCGCCGGTGTGGTCGACGGCGAGGCAGCGGTCGGCGTCGCCGTCGTGCGCGATGCCGAAGTCGGCGCCGTGCTCGACCACGGCGGCCTTCAGCAGCTCCAGGTGGGTGGAGCCGCAGCCGTCGTTGATGTTGAGGCCGTCGGGGGCGGCGCCGATGGTGACGACCTGGGCGCCGGCCCGGGTGAACGCCTCGGGCGAGACGCGGGAGGCGGCGCCGTGGGCCTCGTCGAGGACGATCTTCAGGCCGTCGAGGCGGTTGGGCAGCACGTCGAGGAGGTGGGAGACGTACGTCTCGAAGCCCTCGTCGTAGTCGCGGACGCGGCCGACGCCGGCACCGGTCGGGCGGTCCCAGGGGGCGCCGGTGCGGTGCTCCTCGTACACGGCCTCGATCTTGTCCTCCAGCTCGTCGGCGAGCTTGTGGCCGCCGCGGGCGAAGAACTTGATGCCGTTGTCGGGCATGGCGTTGTGGCTGGCGGAGAGCATCACGCCGAGGTCGGCGCCGAGGACGCCGGTGAGGTGGGCGACGGCCGGGGTCGGCAGGACGCCGACGCGGAGCACGTCGACGCCGGCGCTGGCGAGGCCGGCGACGACGGCCGCCTCCAGGAACTCTCCGGACGCGCGCGGGTCCCGCCCGACCACGGCGGTCGGCCGATGGCCCTCGAAGGTCCCCGCCTCGGCGAGCACGTGCGCCGCCGCGACCGACAGGCCGAGCGCGAGCTCCGCCGTCAGGTCGGCGTTGGCGACGCCGCGTACGCCGTCGGTGCCGAAGAGTCGTCCCACAGCTGTCCTCCGAAATTGCGTGTCCGAAGACGGGAAGGTGAAGAGGTTACGAAAAAACGTACGCCCCGACGGCACGCGCAGTGCGCCGGGGCGTACGTACAAGCAGTGCGAGCAGGCGATTAGCGCTTGCTGTACTGCGGAGCCTTGCGGGCCTTCTTGAGACCGGCCTTCTTCCGCTCGACCGCACGGTCGTCACGGGAGAGGAAGCCGGCCTTCTTCAGCGCCGGGCGGTTGTTCTCGACGTCGGCCTCGTTCAGGGCGCGGGCGACACCGAGGCGCAGGGCACCGGCCTGGCCGGAGACGCCGCCACCCGCGATGCGGGCGATCACGTCGTAGCGGTTGTCGAGCTCGAGCACCTTGAAGGGCTCGTTGACTTCCTGCTGGTGGACCTTGTTCGGGAAGTAGTCCTCGAGCGTACGCCCGTTGATCTTCCACTTGCCGGTGCCCGGGACGATCCGGACGCGGGCAATGGCGTTCTTGCGACGGCCCAGGCCGGCGGCCGGCTGCGGGTCGCCGAAGCGCGACGCGAGGGACTCGGAGGTGTAGTCACCCTCGACGACCTCGGTCTCGGTGGTGTACTCCTCGACGCCCTCGAACTCGTCGACGGGGGTCTCAGGGGTGGTCTCGGCCACGATGCTCCTCAGATTTCTTTCGTTCTTAGGGGGTGTGGCCGGAACTACTGCGCGACCTGGGTGATCTCGAACGGGACCGGCTGCTGGGCAGCGTGCGGGTGGTTCTCGCCCGCGTAGACCTTCAGCTTCGAGAGCATCTGACGGCCCAGGGAGTTCTTGGGGATCATGCCCTTGATGGCCTTCTCGACGGCCTTCTCGGGGTTCTTCTCCAGAAGCTCGTCGTAACGGACGGAGCGCAGACCACCCGGGTAGCCGGAGTGGCGGTACGCCATCTTCTGGGTCTTCTTGTTGCCGGACAGGTGAACCTTGTCGGCGTTGATGATGATGACGAAGTCGCCCATGTCCATGTGGGGGGCGTAGACCGGCTTGTGCTTGCCTCGCAGGAGGTTCGCAGCCGTCGTCGCCAGACGGCCCAGGACGATGTCCTGCGCGTCGATGATGTGCCACTGGCGAGTGACATCGCCGGGCTTGGGGCTGTACGTACGCACTTCGTAGCCTTCGCTTCTTCAGTGGATGGAGTCCAGACACACCTGAAGCGATCATGCAGCTGGGGCACACACTGCCGGGACACCGCCCGTATGCGAGCCACTGGTAACTGCTCCAGGGAACCGCGTAAGGCCCCTCCGCGTGAGAACGAAGAAGCCAATACGCATAACAAACCAGAAGCGTACCCGGGCGCCCCCGGGCGGGTCAAAACGCGCCCGGGCCGCCCCCGCCGTACGCCGCCCGGGGTCAGCGCGCCCGCTCGACCCGCCGCTCGTCCCACACCGGCTCGCTCGTCTCGCGGACGACGCCGTCCGAGCCGAAGACCAGGTAGCGGTCGAAGCTCTTCGCGAACCAGCGGTCGTGGGTGACCGCGAGGACCGTGCCCTCGTACGACTCCAGGCCGTCCTGCAGGGCCTCGGCGGACTCCAGGTCCAGGTTGTCCGTCGGCTCGTCCAGCAGCAGCGCCGTGGTGCCGGCCAGCTCCAGCAGCAGGATCTGGAAGCGCGCCTGCTGGCCGCCGGACAGCTTGTCGAAGGACTGGTCGCCCTGCCGCTCCAGCTCGTACCGGCGCAGCATGGACATGGCCGCGCCGCGGTCCTTGGCGTGCTCGGTCCACAGGATGTCCACCAGCGGGCGGCCGGCCAGCTCGGGGTGGGCGTGGGTCTGCGCGAAGTGCCCGGGGACGACCCGCGCGCCCAGCTTCCACGCACCGGTGTGGGCGACCGACTCGTCGCCGGCCAGCAGCCGCAGGAAGTGCGACTTGCCGGAGCCGTTCGAGCCGAGGACGGCGACCCGCTCCCCGTAGAAGATCTCCAGCGAGAACGGCTTCATCAGCCCGGTCAGCTCAAGGTTCTCGCAGGTCACGGCGCGGACACCGGTCCGGCCGCCGCGCAGCCGCATCCGGATGTCCTGCTCGCGCGGCGGCTCCGGCGGCGGCCCGGCCTCCTCGAACTTCCGCAGCCGCGTCTGCGCCGCCGCGTACCGGGACGCCATCTCGTGGCTGACCGCCGCCGCCTGCCGCAGGTTGACGACCAGCTTCTTCAGCTGCGCGTGCTTCTCCTCCCAGCGCCGCTTCAGCTCCTCGAAGCGGGCGAACCGCTCCCGCCGCGCCTCGTGGAAGGTGTCGAAGCCGCCGCCGTGCACCCACACGTCCGAGCCGGCCGCGCCGGGCTCCACCGCGATGATCTTCTGCGCGGCCCGGGCCAGCAGCTCCCGGTCGTGGGAGATGAAGAGCACGGTCTTGCGGGTCTCCCGCAGCCGCTCCTCCAGCCACCGCTTGCCGGGCACGTCCAGATAGTTGTCCGGCTCGTCCAGGAGCAGCACCTCGTCGGTGCCGCGCAGCAGCGACTCCAGGACGAGCCGCTTCTGCTCGCCGCCGGACAGCGTCCGCACCTGACGGAACTGCGCCTTCTCGTACGGCACGCCCAGCGCCGCCATGGTGCAGATGTCCCACAGCGTCTCGGCCTCGTACCCCTGCACCTCCGCCCAGTCGGCGAGGGCCTGCGCGTACCGCATCTGCGCGGCCTCGTCGTCGACGGTCATGATCAGGTGCTCGGCCTCGTCGACCGCCTTCGCCGCCTCCCGGATCCTCGGGTGCGCCACGGAGACGAGGAGGTCGCGGACGGTCGACTCGTCCCGTACGGAGCCGATGAACTGCGGCATCACACCGAGTCCGCCGCTCACGGTGACGGTCCCGCCGTGCGGCTGGAGGTCCCCGGCGATCATCCGCAGCAGGGTGGTCTTGCCGGCGCCGTTGGCGCCGACCAGCGCGACGACCGCGCCCTCCCCGACCCGGAAGGAGGCGTCCCCGAGGAGGACCCTCCCGTCGGGAAGGTAGTACTCCAGATGCGCGGCCTCGACATGTCCCATGAGGTGCATTGTCACCGCCCACGTCCGCTTCCCCCAAGCGGTTTAGGATGCGCGGCATGAGCTTTGGGGGACCGCAGTGGCCGCAGGAGCCGCAGCAGCAGGGGCAGGGGCAGCCGGGGTACGGACAGCAGCCCGGGTACGGCTACCCGCCGCAGCCGGGGCCGTACGGACAGCAGCAGCCGCCGCAGCAGCCGCGGCACGGGTACGGCTACCCGCCGCCGCAGGACCCCTTCGGCGGCGCGCCCGGCGACGGCACCCCTGACTGGAGCGCCCTCGCCGCGGCATCCGAGGCCGGCAGCCGCCGCAAGCGCCGCCTGCTCGTCGCGGGCGGCGTCCTCGCCACCGTCGCGGTGGGCGCGCTCGTCGCCACCGCCGTCGTGGCGACGAACAAGAAGAACGACGAGGCCAAGACCGGCGGCCCGACCCCGACCAGCCCGGTCCTCACGGCGACCACCCCCACCCCCGCGCCGACCTTCTCCTCCGTGGCCCCGCCGCCCCCGCCGGACCCGAAGGACTACATCACCGACCCGAAGAAGGACAAGGCGCCGCTGACCGCCGAAGGGCTCTTCCCCGGCAAGAAGCTCACCATGTTCGGCCGCCCCTACAAGAAGGGCGCGACCGCCGCGACGAAGAACTGCGCCGCCGTCACCCAGGGCGGCCTCGGCCCGGTCCTCCAGAAGAACGGCTGCGAGCGCGTGCTGCGCGCCACCTACGTCAAGGACGGGGTGGCGATCACCGTCGGCGTCGCCGTCTTCCCCTCCGGGAAGGCGGCCCTGGCCGCGAAGAAGCAGGCGACCGGCGGCATCGCGGTCCTCGCCGGCCAGGGCGTGAACACCTTCTGCCACGCCACCGTCTGCCTCCGCCGCGCCAACTCCGTCGGCCGCTACGCCTACTTCACCCAGGCCGGCTTCACCGACGGCACCAAGGTCACCACGAAGGACAAGCCCGTCTTCCAGGCCAGCGACGACCTCGGCACCTTCGTCTTCAACCAGATCTACGCCCGCGGCAAGAGCCAGGCGAACGCCGCGGCGGCGGCCTCGGCCCCGCCGCGCTGACCGGGTCGCCGCCGGCTCAGCAGCAGCCCGCGACGCCCGGGAGGGTGCGCTTGTTGCGGGCCTCGCGGCTGCGGGCGGCGAGCTGGTCGTCGGCCGGGTAGCCGACCTCTTCGAGGGTGAGGCCGTGCGGGCGGACGACGTGCACGGCGGAGTCGCGGACGCCCGCGGCCAGCACCTTGCCCGGCCAGTCGACCGGCCGGTGCCCGTCGCCGACGAAGAGCAGCGCGCCGACCAGCGAGCGGACCATGTTGTGGCAGAAGGCGTCGGCCTTGACCGTGGCCTCCAGGATGCCGTCCGGCCGCCGCTCCCAGCGCAGCGCCTGGAGCGTGCGGATGGTGGTGGCGCCCTCGCGCTTCTTGCAGTACGCGGCGAAGTCGTGCTCGCCGATCAGCGCGGCGGCGGCCTCGTTCATGGCGTCCATGTCGAGCGTCCAGTCGTGCCACAGCACGTGCCCGCGCAGCAGCGGGTCGACGCCGCCCGGGTGGTCGGTGACCCGGTACGCGTACCGGCGCCAGATCGCCGAGAAGCGGGCGTTGAAGCCCTCGGGGGCCTCCGCGACGCGCCACACCCGCACGTCGTGCGGGAGCCGTCCCGCGAGCCGCCGCAGCAGCTTCTCGCGGTGCTCCTCCCACAGCTCCGCCGGCAGGTCCACGTGCGCGACCTGCCCGCGCGCGTGCACCCCGGCGTCGGTCCGGCCGGCGACGGTCAGCTCGTACGTCTCCGGGGACCGCGTCACGGTCCTCAGCGCGTCCTCGATCTCGCCCTGCACGGTCCGCTGCCCACGGGCCTGCTTGGCCCAGCCGGAGAAGTCCCGGCCGTCGTACGAAAGGTCCAGCCGTACCCGTACGAACCCGGGCTGCACGTCATCACTCACCGGGGAATCCTCTCAGACGCACGGGAACGGGCCCGCACCCCAGGGGGTACGGGCCCGTTCCGTGAGAAACGTCGGCGGAACGCTTACGCGTCCTTCGCCTCGTCCTCGGTCGCCTCGACGGCGGCGGCCTCGTCGGCCTCCTTGACGGCGCGCTTGGTGGCGGCCTCGGCCTCGGCGACGGTCGCCTTCTTGGCGATCTCGCCCTCGACCAGCTCGATCACGGCCATCGGGGCGTTGTCGCCACGACGGTTGCCGATCTTCGTGATGCGGGTGTAACCACCCGGACGCTCCGCGTAGCGCGGGGCGATCTCGGTGAAGAGGGTGTGGACGATGCCCTTGTCGGTGATCGTCTGCAGCACCAGGCGACGGTTGTGGATGTCGCCCTTCTTCGCCTTGGTGATCAGGCGCTCGGCGACCGGACGCAGGCGGCGGGCCTTGGCCTCGGTCGTCGTGATGCGGCCGTGCTCGAAGAGCGACTTCGCCAGGTTGGCGAGGAGCAGCTTCTCGTGCGCGGCGGAACCGCCGAGGCGGGCACCCTTGGTGGGACGCGGCATTGGTGTTTCTCCTAGTGTCTGCCCCGGCCGTGTCAGGTACCGGAGTCAGTGTCCGAGCAGGCGGATACCTGTCGGAGACCGGGGCGTACGCCCCGGAAAGGGGCGCGGGGAACTGCGCGAACAGCCACAGTCCACCCGCACCCGAGTACGGACCCGAAGGCCCGAGCCCTTAGTACTGCTCGGTCTCGACGAACCCGGCGTCCGCGTCGTCGTCGGCGCCGAAGGCGTCGGCCGCGGCGGTCGGGTCGAATCCGGGCGGGCTGTCCTTGAGCGCGAGGCCCATGCCGGCCAGCTTCGCCTTGACCTCGTCGATCGACTTCGCACCGAAGTTGCGGATGTCGAGCAGGTCGGCCTCGGAGCGCGCCACGAGCTCACCCACGGAGTGGATGCCCTCACGCTTGAGGCAGTTGTAGGAGCGGACGGTGAGCTCCAGCTCCTCGATCGGCAGCGCGAGGTCGGCGGCCAGGGCGGCGTCCGTCGGGGACGGGCCCATGTCGATGCCCTCGGCGTCGATGTTCAGCTCGCGGGCGAGACCGAACAGCTCGACCAGGGTCTTGCCGGCGGACGCCATGGCGTCGCGCGGGCGCATGGCCTGCTTGGTCTCGACGTCGACGATGAGCTTGTCGAAGTCGGTGCGCTGCTCGACTCGGGTCGCCTCGACCTTGTAGGTGACCTTG
Source organism: Streptomyces sp. NPDC057854 (assembly GCF_042797055.1). Classification (NCBI taxonomy): domain Bacteria; kingdom Bacillati; phylum Actinomycetota; class Actinomycetes; order Kitasatosporales; family Streptomycetaceae; genus Streptomyces; species Streptomyces sp. NPDC057854. Next base: position 27,733 of record NZ_JBHVMF010000032.1, on the reverse strand, counting down.
AGGACGGGCGAGTAGATGGAGTCGACCGGGATGCGGCCGATCTCCTGGCCCACCTGCTTGTTCTGGACGGCGGAGACGTAGCCGCGACCGCGCTCGACGGTCAGCTCCATCTCCAGCTTGCCCTTGGCGTTCAGGGTCGCCAGGACGAGGTCGGGGTTGTGCACCTCGACACCGGCCGGGGGCGCGATGTCGGCGGCGGTGACCAGACCCGGGCCCTGCTTGCGCAGGTACATCACGACCGGCTCGTCGTGCTCCGAGGAGACGACCAGCTGCTTGATGTTGAGGATGAGGTCGGTGACGTCCTCCTTGACGCCCGGCACGGTGGTGAACTCGTGCAGGACGCCGTCGATGCGGATGCTGGTGACGGCGGCACCCGGGATCGAGGACAGGAGGGTACGGCGGAGGCTGTTGCCGAGGGTGTAGCCGAAGCCCGGCTCCAGCGGCTCGATCACGAACCGCGAGCGGAACTCGTCGACGACCTCTTCGGTCAGCGACGGACGCTGAGCGATAAGCATGTGTGTTCCTTCAGTCGTGGACGCCCACTATTTGACGCCCGACGGGGGTCTTGCGGTACTGCGGGTACTGCGTACTGCAAGGGTACGGGCGGTACGCCCCCCGAGGGGGACGCACCGCCCGAATGCCCAGGTCAAGCAGGCGACGCGTCAGACGCGGCGGCGCTTGGGGGGACGGCAGCCGTTGTGCGGCGTGGGGGTGACGTCCTGGATCGAGCCGACCTCGAGGCCGGTGGCCTGGAGGGAGCGGATCGCGGTCTCACGGCCGGAGCCGGGACCCTTGACGAAGACGTCGACCTTGCGCATGCCGTGCTCCTGCGCGCGGCGGGCGGCCGACTCGGCGGCCATCTGCGCGGCGAAGGGGGTGGACTTGCGCGAGCCCTTGAAGCCGACGTGGCCGGCGGAGGCCCAGGAGATCACGTTGCCGGACGGGTCCGTGATCGAGACGATCGTGTTGTTGAACGTGCTCTTGATGTGCGCGTGGCCGTGAGCGACGTTCTTCTTTTCCTTGCGGCGCACCTTCTTGGCAGCGCCCTGACGACCCTTGGGGGGCATCTCTTACTCCTACGGGAGGTGGTCGGTCCTACAGCGAAGACCGCTTGGTCAAGCGTCCGCTGAGGACTACTTCTTGCCCGGCTTCTTCTTGCCGGCGATGGCGCGACGCGGGCCCTTGCGGGTACGAGCGTTCGTGCTGGTGCGCTGACCGCGGACGGGCAGGCCACGACGGTGGCGCAGACCCTGGTAGCAGCCGATCTCGACCTTGCGGCGGATGTCGGCGGCGATCTCGCGGCGGAGGTCACCCTCGGTCTGGAGGTTGGCGTCCACGTACTCGCGGATCTTGACGAGGTCTTCCTCGGCAAGGTCGCGGACACGGGTGGACGGGTTCACGCCGGTCGCGGCGAGAATCTCCTCGGACCGGGTGCGCCCGATGCCGAAGACGTAGGTGAGTGCGACCACCACACGCTTTTCGCGCGGGATGTCAACACCGGAAACGCGTGCCATTCAATGGCTCCTGTGTTCTCGGGGGTCTGCCGCAGAACCGGTCCCGACCGCCGTATGAGGTACGGATCGGGTCCCCGGCCCCCGCCGGAGGTGTCGCCGACCCTTGATGGGCTGGGCGGGCTCTGCGTATGTACGTGTTGCTATGCGTCGCGCGAAGAACTGCGAGATGCAGGTTCGGTCGGCGTGCGTCAGCCCTGGCGCTGCTTGTGGCGCAGGTTGTCGCAGATGACCATGACCCGGCCGTGACGGCGGATCACCTTGCACTTGTCGCAGATCTTCTTGACGCTCGGCTTGACCTTCATGGGATGTGAGGTTCTCCGGGTCAGTGCCACCACCCGCGCGCGGAGGCGGGGGTGCGGGCAAGATCTACTTGTACCGGTAGACGATCCGGCCACGCGTCAGGTCGTACGGAGACAGCTCCACGACGACCCGGTCGTCCGGGAGGATACGGATGTAGTGCATCCGCATCTTGCCGGAGATGTGCGCGAGGACCTTGTGACCGTTCTGGAGCTCCACCTTGAACATGGCGTTCGGCAGGGACTCGATCACGGTGCCCTCGATCTCGATGGCACCTTGCTTCTTGGCCACGCTTCGCCCTTCGAATCGGCTACCTTGATCGACTCTCGTTCTCCGGTGCGGACACACGGGTACACGAGAGCCGACGCATCAGTCTACGCCAGGCCCCAGGAAAAAACGAATCCGGGGAGTGTGCCCAGCGCGGAAGATCCTTACTCCGGACTACGCCAGCGGGTCCGGGGCCGCGGTGACGCCCAGTTCCGCCAGCTTCGCCCTGCCGCCGTCGACGGCGGTCAGGACCAGCGGGCCCTCCTCCGTCAGGGCGACGCTGTGCTCCCAGTGCGAGGACCAGGTGCCGTCCGTGGAGACGACGGTCCAGTCGTCCTCCAGGACCTCCGTGCGCGGGGTGCCGAGGGACACCATCGGCTCGATCGCCAGGCAGAAGCCGGGGACCAGCTTGGGGCCCTTGCCGCGCTTGCGGGAGACGTAGTTCAACAGGTGCGGGTCCATGTGCATCTCGGTGCCGATGCCGTGGCCGCCGTAGTCCTCGACGATGCCGTACCGGCCGAGGCTGTGCTCGCCGACGGCCGGCCGCGGCTGGCGCTTGATGTACGTCTCGACCGCCTTCGAGATGTCGACCAGCCGGGCGCCCACCCGCATCGCGGCGATGCCGGCCCACATCGACTCCTCGGTCACCCGGGACAGCTCGATCAGCTCCGGCGCGTGGCCGGTGCCGACGAACGCCGTGTACGCGGCGTCGCCGTGCCAGCCGTCCACGATCGCGCCGGCGTCGATGGAGATGATGTCGCCGTCCTTGAGGACCGTCTTCTCGTCCGGGATGCCGTGGACGACGACCTCGTTGACCGAGGTGCAGATGGTCGCGGGGAAGCCGCCGTACCCGAGGAAGTTCGACTTCGCCCCGTGGTCGGCGATCACCTTCCGCGCGACCTCGTCCAGGTCCTTGGTCGTGGCGCCCGGCACGGCCGCCTCGCGGGTCGCCGCGTGGATGGCGGCGACGACCAGCCCCGCCTCGCGCATCTTCGCGATCTGCTCGGGGGTCTTGATCTGCACCATCGTGACGGGGGCCTTTCCAGGGGAGTACGGGACAGAACAACGATACGGCCGCGGCGCCCGTCAGGGGCACCGCGGCCGTACCGCGTGAGCGTGGGGTTACTTCTTCAGCGCGTCCATCGCACGCGCCGTGACCTCGTCCACCTTGCCGAGCGCGGAGATCGTCACGACCAGGTTCTGCGCCCGGTAGTAGTCGATGATCGGCTCGGTCTGCGTGTGGTAGACCTCCAGGCGGGTGCGGACCGTCTCCTCGGAGTCGTCCGCGCGCTGGTAGAGCTCGCCTCCGCAGACGTCGCAGACACCCTCGGTCTTCGGGGCGTTGTACGTCACGTGGAAGACGTGCGAGGAGTCGTTGCGGCAGATGCGGCGACCCGCGATCCGCTTCACGACCTCGTCCTCGGGGACCTCCAGGTCCAGGACCGCGTCCAGCTGCATGTCGTCGGCCTTCAGCACGACATCCAGGGCCTCGGCCTGGGCCACGTTGCGCGGGAACCCGTCGAGCAGGAAGCCGTTCGCGGCGTCCGCCTGCTTCATGCGGTCCTTGGCCATCCCGATGGTCACCTCGTCCGGGACGAGCTCGCCCCGGTCCATGTAACCCTTCGCCTCCAGGCCCAGCGCCGTGCCCTGCGAGATGTTGGCACGGAACAGGTCACCCGTGGAGATGTGCGGGATGGCCAGGTTCTTGGCAAGAAACGCGGCCTGCGTTCCCTTGCCGGCCCCGGGCGGTCCGACGAGGACGATTCGCATCAGCGGAGGAACCCTTCGTAATTGCGCTGCTGGAGCTGGCTCTCGATCTGCTTCACGGTCTCCAGCCCGACACCCACGATGATGAGGATGCTCGTCCCGCCGAACGGGAAGTTGGCATTGGCACCGCCGAAGCCTGCCAACGCCATCGTCGGCACAAGAGCGATCAGACCCAAGTACAGCGAGCCCGGCCAAGTGATCCGGTTGAGCACGTAGCTCAGGTACTCGGCAGTAGGTCGACCAGCCCGGATACCCGGGATGAAGCCACCATACTTCTTCATGTTGTCGGCGACTTCCTCGGGGTTGAACGAGATCGCCACGTAGAAGAAGGCGAAGAACACGATCAGGAGGAAGTACGTCGCGATGTAGTAGGGGTGGTCACCCTTGACGAAGTGGGCTTCGATCCAGGTCTTCCAGCCGGCGGTGCTGCTGGAGAACTGCGCGATCAGCGCGGGGATGTAGAGCAGCGACGAGGCGAAGATGACAGGAATCACACCTGCCTGGTTCACCTTCAACGGGATGTAAGTGGACGTACCGCCGTACGACCTGCGGCCGATCATGCGCTTCGCGTACTGCACCGGGATGCGGCGCTGGGCCTGCTCGACGAAGACGACGAGGGCCACCATCACGAAGCCGATGAGGATGACGGTGCCGAACTCGATCCAGCCCTGGGCGAGCTTGCCGCTCTCCTTGATGGCCCACAGCGCGCCCGGGAAGCCGGCGGCGATCGAGATGAACATCAGGATCGACATGCCGTTGCCGATGCCGCGGTCGGTGATGAGCTCACCGAGCCACATGACGAGGGCGGTGCCCGCGGTCATGGTGATGACCATGGTGGCGATGGTGAAGATCGACGGGTCCGGGACGACCTGGTCCGCGACGCTGCAGCCGCTGAAGAGCGCGCCGCTCTTCGCGGTGGCCACGAGACCGGTGCCCTGGAGGATCGCCAGCGCGATCGTCAGGTAGCGGGTGTACTGCGTGATCTTCGCGGTGCCGCTCTGGCCCTCCTTCTTGAGGGCTTCCAGACGCGGGATCACGACGGTCAGCAGCTGCAGGATGATGCTCGCCGTGATGTACGGCATGATGCCGAGCGCGAAGATGGTGATCTGCAGCAGTGCGCCGCCACTGAACATGTTCACCAGGCCGAACAGGCTGTTGTTGCCCTCGCTCGCCTGGTCCACGCACATCTGGACGGCCTCGTAGCTGACGCCGGGGACGGGGACGTGGGCCCCGAGGCGGTACAGCACGATGATCGCCAGCGTGAAGAGCAGCTTCTTGCGCAGGTCGGGCGTCTTGAACGCCCGGGCGAAGCCGGTGAGCACGGTGCCTCCTGCGACCCCCGCGCTAAGCGTCAGAGGTGACGGTCTTGAGATTCGATAAGGACTGAGAGAGATCGGTCCCGGCCCTCGCGGTCTATACCGCATGAGCATGGACGGTGCACGCCACCTTACCGGCGACCATGCCCCCCTAGGAACGACCAACCGGGGATGCCCCTTTTGGGAGGCATCCCCGGTCGGATGTTCATGCCATCGAGTCGTCTCAGACGAGCTCGGTGACGGTGCCGCCGGCGGCGGCGATCTTCTCCTTGGCGGAGCCGGAGACGGCGTCGACCGTCACCTGCAGCGCCACGGAGACCTCGCCGGTGCCGAGCACCTTGACGAGCTGGTTCTTACGAACCGCACCCTTGGCGACCAGGTCGGCCACCGTGACCTCGCCACCCTGCGGGTAGAGCGCGGCCAGCTTGTCCAGGTTCACGACCTGGTACTCGGTGCGGAACGGGTTCTTGAAGCCCTTGAGCTTCGGGAGGCGCATGTGGAGGGGCATCTGCCCACCCTCGAAGCGCTCCGGAACCTGGTAGCGGGCCTTGGTGCCCTTGGTACCACGACCGGCCGTCTTACCCTTCGACGCCTCACCACGACCCACACGGGTCTTGGCGGTCTTGGCGCCCGGGGCGGGACGGAGGTTGTGGATCTTGAGCGGGTTGTTCTCCGCCATGATCAGTCGACCTCCTCAACCGTCACGAGGTGGCGGACGGTGTGCACCATGCCGCGGAACTCGGGACGGTCCTCCTTGACGACCACGTCGTTCAGGCGCTTGAGCCCGAGCGAACGCAGCGTGTCGCGGTGGTTCTGCTTGCTGCCGATGTACGACTTCGTCTGCGTGATCTTGAGGCGAGCCATTACGCACCCGCCCCAGCACGCGCACGAAGCAGAGCCGCGGGGGCGACGTCCTCGAGCGGCAGACCGCGGCGGGCCGCGATCTCCTCGGGACGCTGCAGGCCCTTCAGGGCCTCCACGGTCGCGTGCACGATGTTGATCGCGTTGTCGGAGCCGAGCGACTTCGACAGGATGTCGTGGACGCCGGCGCACTCGAGAACCGCGCGCACCGGGCCACCGGCGATCACACCGGTACCGGGGGAAGCAGGCTTGAGCAGGACGACGCCCGCGGCCTTCTCACCCTGGATGGGGTGCGGGATGGTGCCCTGGATACGGGGGACCTTGAAGAAGTGCTTCTTGGCCTCCTCCACACCCTTGGCGATGGCGGCCGGCACCTCCTTGGCCTTGCCGTAACCGACACCCACGGTGCCGTCACCGTCGCCCACCACGACCAGCGCGGTGAAGCTGAAACGACGACCACCCTTGACAACCTTGGCGACGCGGTTGATCGCGACTACGCGCTCAACGTACGCGGTCTTCTCGGCGGCGGCAGCGCCACCGTCGCGGCCCTTCCGGTCCCGCCGCTCGCCGCCACCGGCACCGCTGCCGCGGCGCTGGGGTCCAGCCATTGGAATACCTCTCTCTGTTACGTCCGTTAGTCCCGGAACCGGGGCTTAGAACTTCAGCCCGGCTTCGCGGGCGGCGTCAGCCAGAGCGGCAATGCGCCCGGCGTACCTGTTGCCACCACGGTCGAACACGACGGCCTCGACACCGGCGGCCTTGGCGCGCTCGGCGACCAGGGCGCCGACCTTCTGGGCCACCGAGGACTTGTCGCCCTCGCCACCGCGGACGGAAGCGTCCAGGTGGGAGGCCGACGCCACGGTGTGACCCTTGAGGTCGTCGATGACCTGCGCGGTGATACCGCGGTTCGTGCGCGTCACGACGAGACGCGGACGCTCCGCCGTACCCGACACGTTCTTACGGATGCGCAGGTGACGGCGCGCCTTCGCGGCGCGCTTGTAAGCGTCGCCCTTGGCGATCTTGACACCGTATGCCATGGCTTACTTACCAGCCTTTCCGACCTTGCGGCGGATGACCTCGCCCGCGTACTTGACGCCCTTGGCCTTGTACGGGTCGGGCTTCCGCAGCTTGCGGATGTTCGCGGCGACCTCGCCGACCTTCTGCTTGTCGATGCCCTCGACCGAGAACTTGGTCGGCGACTCGACCTTGAAGGAGATGCCCTCGGGGGCCTCCACCAGGATCGGGTGGCTGTAGCCGAGCTGGAACTCCAGGCTGGAGCCCTTCGCGGCCACGCGGTAACCGACACCGCTGATCTCGAGCGCCTTCGTGTATCCCGTGGTCACACCGGTGATCATGTTGGCCACCAGCGTGCGGGACAGGCCGTGGAGGGCCTTGTTCTGACGCTCGTCGTTCGGACGGGTGACGTTCAGAACGCCGTCCTCGCCCTTAACGATCTCGATCGGCGCGGCGACGGTGTGGCTCAGGGTGCCCTTGGAACCCTTCACCGTGACCGTGCGGCCCTCGATGGTGACGTCCACGCCGGCGGGAACCGTGATGGGGAGCTTGCCGATTCGCGACATTGCTATTCCTCCGTTCCCGACTACCAGACGTAGGCGAGGACTTCCCCACCCACGCCCTTCTTCTGCGCCTGCTGGCCGGTCAGGAGACCGTGGGACGTGGAGATGATCGCCACGCCCAGGCCGCCGAGGACCTTCGGCAGGTTGGTGGACTTCGCGTAAACCCGGAGGCCCGGCTTCGAGATCCGCTTGATGCCCGCGATGGAGCGCTCACGGTTCGGACCGAACTTGAGGTCGATGACGAGGTTCTTGCCGACCTCGGCGTCCTCGACCTTCCAGCCCGTGATGAAGCCCTCCTGCTGGAGGATTTCCGCGATGTGAGACTTGATCTTGCTGTGCGGCATCGTCACGGAGTCGTGGTACGCCGAGTTCGCGTTACGCAGACGCGTGAGCATGTCTGCGATCGGATCAGTCATGGTCATGAATTGGCCTTCGGCCTCTCTCGCCGGGGTTTCCTGGTGCACCATCCCTCTCCCCGATCCGAGACGGGGCGGGTGCGGTGCGGTGGACCTACGGCGTAGTAAGTCGTACGGGCGGCGGACGCCCAACCCTTCAAGCCTACGGCATGCCGGGTCGGGCCTCCGCCGGCCCAATGCCTACCGAGAGACTCCTGTCGTTCCCAACGCCCAGAGGGCGAGGGGGAATTACCAGGAGCTCTTGGTCACGCCCGGCAGCTCGCCACGGTGAGCCATCTCACGGAGGCACACGCGGCACAGGCCGAACTTGCGGTACACGGAGTGGGGGCGACCGCAGCGCTGGCAGCGGGTGTACGCACGCACACCGAACTTGGGCTTACGGGCAGCCTTCGCGATGAGAGCCTTCTTCGCCATCTCGCTTACGCCTCCTTGAACGGGAAGCCGAGGTGACGCAGAAGGGCACGGCCCTCGTCGTCGTTGGTCGCCGTGGTGACCACGGTGATGTCCATACCCCGGACACGGTCGATCTTGTCCTGGTCGATCTCGTGGAACATGACCTGCTCCGTGAGACCGAAGGTGTAGTTGCCACGGCCGTCGAACTGCTTCGGGGACAGGCCGCGGAAGTCGCGGATGCGCGGCAGCGCGAGCGACAGGGTGCGGTCCAGGAACTCCCACATGCGGTCGCCACGGAGCGTGACGTGGGCACCGATCGGCTGACCCTCGCGCAGCTTGAACTGCGCGATGGACTTGCGGGCCTTGGTGACGGCCGGCTTCTGACCGGTGATCGTGGTGAGGTCGCGGATGGCGCCCTCGATCAGCTTCGAGTCACGGGCGGCGTCGCCGACACCCATGTTGACCACGATCTTCACGAGGCCGGGGATCTGCATGACGTTCTCGTACTGGAACTCGTCACGCAGCTTGCCCGCGATCTCCTCGCGGTACTTCGTCTTGAGACGCGGAGTGGTGGTAGCCATCAGATGTCCTCACCCGTCCGCTTGGCAACGCGGATCTTGTTGCCCTCGTCGTCGAAGCGGTAACCGACACGCGTGACGACCTTCTTGCCGTCCTTCTCCACGACCAGCTGGACGTTGGAGACGTGGACCGGCGCCTCGGTGGTCACGATGCCGCCGGCCTGGTTCGGGCCGGCCTTCGTGTGCTTCTTGACCCGGTTGACACCCTCGACGAGGACACGGTTCTCCGCCGGCATGGCCGCGATGACCTTGCCCTGCTTGCCCTTGTCCTTGCCGGTGATGACCTGAACCAGGTCGCCCTTCTTGATCTTCATGCTTACAGCACCTCCGGCGCGAGCGAGATGATCTTCATGAACTTCTTCTCGCGCAGCTCACGGCCGACGGGGCCGAAGATACGGGTGCCGCGAGGGTCGCCGTCGTTCTTCAGAATGACGGCGGCGTTCTCGTCGAAGCGGATGTACGAGCCGTCCTGGCGGCGGCGCTCCTTGACGGTGCGAACGATGACCGCCTTGACGACGTCACCCTTCTTCACGTTGCCACCGGGGATCGCGTCCTTGACGGTGGCGACGATGACGTCACCGATGCCCGCGTAGCGGCGACCCGAGCCACCGAGAACACGGATGCAAAGGATCTCCTTGGCACCAGTGTTGTCGGCGACGCGAAGTCGCGACTCCTGCTGGATCACGTCTATCTCCTGATTGTCTGCCGGTTCCCGGCAGGGGCACCGGAGTGCCCCTGCCGAGCCTGGCGGAACTGTTCCTAGGGGGTCCCCCTAGGAGGGATTACTTGGCCTTCTCGAGGATCTCGACGACGCGCCAGTGCTTCGTCGCCGACAGCTTCCGGGTCTCCATCAGGAGGACACGGTCACCGATGCCGGCGGCGTTCTGCTCGTCGTGAGCCTTGAGCTTGTTGGTACGGCGGATGACCTTGCCGTACAGCGCGTGCTTGACGCGGTCCTCGACGGCGACGACGACGGTCTTGTCCATCTTGTCGCTGACGACCAGGCCCTCGCGGACCTTGCGGGCGTTGCGCTCCGTCTTCTCAGTCACGTTGCTCTCGCTCATCAGGCGTTCTCCACCGTCTCAATGCCGAGCTCACGCTCACGCATGAGGGTGTAGATCCGGGCGATGTCCTTACGGACCGCCCGCAGACGGCCGTGGTTCTCGAGCTGACCCGTCGCCGCCTGGAAGCGGAGGTTGAACAGCTCTTCCTTGGCCTCGCGGAGCTTGGCGACAAGCTCCTCGTTGCCCAGCTCGCGCAGCTCGGACGCCTTGGTACCGGCCGACATCACAGCTCACCTGCCTCGCGCTTAACGATCTTGCACTTCATCGGCAGCTTGTGAGCCGCACGAGTCAGAGCCTCACGCGCGATCTTCTCGTTCGGGTAGGACAGCTCGAACATCACCCGACCGGGCTTGACGTTCGCGATCCACCACTCCGGGGAACCCTTACCGGAACCCATGCGGGTCTCGGCAGGCTTCTTCGTGAGCGGGCGGTCCGGGTAGATGTTGATCCAGACCTTGCCGCCACGCTTGATGTGGCGGGTCATCGCGATACGCGCGGCCTCGATCTGGCGGTTGGTCACGTAGGCCGGGGTGAGGGCCTGAATGCCGTACTCGCCGAACGCAACCTGCGTGCCACCCTTGGACATGCCATTGCGCTTCGGGTGGTGCTGCTTGCGGTGCTTGACCCTACGGGGGATCAGCATTTCGGTCAGGCCTCCGTTCCGGTGCTCTCGGCAGCCGGAGCGGCGGCGGCCTCGGCCTTGGGGGCCTCGGCAGCGGGAGCCGACTGCGGCTTGCGACCGCGACCGCCACGCTCGCCACCGCGGCCACCGCGGCCGGCCGGGCGGTCAGCACCGCCACGGGCCGGACGGTTGCCGGCGCGGGCGGCGGCGTTCTCGGCGCGGACCTCGGCGATGTTCTTGACGTCGCCCTTGTAGATCCAGACCTTCACGCCGATGCGGCCGAAGGTCGTCTTGGCCTCGAAGAAGCCGTACTCGACGTTCGCGCGGAGCGTGTGCAGCGGCACACGGCCCTCGCGGTAGAACTCCGAGCGGGACATCTCGGCGCCGCCGAGGCGGCCACCGCACTGGATCTTGATGCCCTTGGCGCCGGCCTTCATGGCGGACTGCATGCTCTTGCGCATGGCCCGACGGAAGGAGACGCGGGAGGAGAGCTGCTCGGCGACGGCCTGGGCCACGAGCTGAGCGTCGACCTCGGGGTTCTTGACCTCGAGGATGTTCAGCTGGACCTGCTTGCCGGTCAGCTTCTCCAGCTGGCCGCGGATCTTGTCGGCCTCGGCGCCGCGGCGACCGATGACGATGCCCGGACGAGCGGTGTGGATGTCCACGCGGACACGGTCACGGGTGCGCTCGATCTCCACCTTCGAGATGCCGGCGCGCTCCATGCCGGACGTCAGCATCCGGCGGATGGCGACGTCTTCCTTGACGTAGTCCTTGTACAGCTTGTCGGCGTACCAGCGGGACTTGAAGTCCGTGGTGATGCCGAGCCGGAACCCATGCGGGTTAACCTTCTGGCCCATTACCGGGTTCCTTCCTTGCTGCTGACGACCACGGTGATGTGGCTGGTCCGCTTGCGGATCCGGTAGGCACGGCCCTGGGCGCGCGGACGGAACCGCTTCAGGGTCGGGCCCTCGTCGACGTACGCCTCGCTGATGAACAGCGAAGAGGCGTCCGTGTGGTCGTAGTTGTGCGCGGCGTTGGCGATGGCGCTGTCGAGCACCTTGCCGACCGGCACGGAGGCTGCCTGCGGAGCGAATCGCAGAACAGCCTGAGCCTCCGTGGCATCCATGCCACGGATCAGGTCCACCACGCGGCGGGCCTTCATGGGCGTGACGCGGATGTACCGCGCCTGGGCCCTGGCTTCCATGGTTGTCCCTTCAGTTACTTACGTGTCTGAATGCGATCCGCTACTAGCGGCGCTTCGACTTCCGGTCTTCCTTGACGTGACCCCGGAAGGTACGCGTCGGCGAGAACTCGCCGAGCTTGTGCCCGACCATCGACTCGGTGACGAACACCGGGACGTGGGTCTTGCCGTTGTGCACCGCGATCGTGTGCCCGAGCATCGCCGGGATGATCATGGAGCGACGGGACCAGGTCTTGATGACGTTCTTGGTGCCGGCTTCGTTCTGGGCGTCCACCTTCTTGATCAGGTGGTCGTCGACGAAGGGCCCCTTCTTGAGACTGCGCGGCATCTAAACCCGCTCCTAGCGCTTCTTGTTCGTCTTGCGGCGGCGGACGATGTACTTGTTCGAAGCCTTCTTCGGCGAACGAGTACGACCCTCCTTCTGACCCCACGGGGAGACCGGGTGGCGACCACCGGAGGTCTTGCCCTCACCACCACCGTGCGGGTGGTCAACCGGGTTCATCGCCACACCGCGAACGGTCGGGCGAACGCCCAGCCAGCGCTTGCGGCCGGCCTTACCCCAGTTGATGTTCGACTGCTCGGCGTTGCCGACCTCGCCGATGGTGGCGCGGCAGCGGGCGTCGACGAGACGGATCTCACCGGAGGGCATGCGGAGGTGGGCCATGGTGCCCTCCTTCGCCAGCAGCTGCACGGAGGCACCCGCGGAGCGGGCGAACTTGGCGCCACCGCCGGGACGGAGCTCGATCGCGTGGATCGTGGTACCGACCGGGATGTTGCGGAGGGCCAGGTTGTTGCCGGGCTTGATGTCCGCGCCCGGGCCGTTCTCGACGCGGTCACCCTGCGTCAGACCCTTGGGAGCGATGATGTAGCGCTTCTCGCCGTCCGCGTAGTGGAGCAGCGCGATGCGCGCGGTGCGGTTGGGGTCGTACTCGATGTGAGCGACCTTGGCCGGCACGCCGTCCTTGTCGTGACGACGGAAGTCGATCACGCGGTAGGCGCGCTTGTGGCCACCGCCCTGGTGACGGACGGTCACACGACCGGTGTTGTTACGGCCGCCCTTGCTGTGCAGGGGGCGGACCAGCGACTTCTCCGGCGTGGACCGCGTGATCTCGACGAAGTCGGCTACGGAGGAGCCACGGCGGCCCGGCGTAGTCGGCTTGTACTTGCGGATACCCATTTCTCAGTCCTCGTCCGATATCGGACGACTCGACCGCCGTCAGGCGGTCGGGCCGCCGAAGATGTCGATTCGGTTGCCCTCGGCGAGGGTCACGATGGCGCGCTTGGTGTTGGCGCGCTTGCCGAAACCGGTGCGGGTGCGCTTGCGCTTGCCCTGGCGGTTGATCGTGTTGACCCCGGTGACCTTGACCGAGAAGACCGCCTCGACGGCCTGCTTGATCTGCGTCTTGTTGGCGCCCGGCGCGACGATGAACGTGTACTTGTTCTCGTCGAGCAGCGCGTAGCTCTTCTCGGAGACAACCGGCTTGACGAGGACGTCGCGCGGGTCCGTGAAGGTCTTGCTGGTGATCTCGGCCATCAGGCGTCGTTCCCCTCGTTGTCGTCGGCCTTGGGGCCAGACACGAAGGACTCGAAGGCGGCCTGGGTGAAGACCACGTCGTCGGATCGCATCACGTCGTACGTGTTCAGCTGGCCCGGCTCCAGGATGTGGACCTGGGGCAGGTTGCGGGCGGACAGCCACGCGGCCTCGTCGGTGCGCTCGGCGACCAGGAGCAGGTTCTTGCGCTCCGAGATCTTGCCGAACAGGACCTTGGCGGCCTTGGTGGAGACGTCACCCTCGACCACGCCGGAGACGACGTGGATGCGGGAGTGGTTCGCCCGGTCGGAGAGGGCACCGCGGAGGGCGGCGGCCTTCATCTTCTTGGGGGTCCGCTGCGAGTAGTCACGCGGCACGGGACCGTGCACGACGCCACCACCGGCGAACTGCGGGGCGCGGGTCGAACCCTGACGGGCGCGGCCGGTGCCCTTCTGGCGGTACGGCTTCTTGCCACCACCGCGGACCTCGCCGCGCGTCTTGGTCTTGTGGGTGCCCTGGCGGGCAGCCGCAAGCTGCGCGACGACGACCTGGTGGATCAGCGGGACGCTGATCTTGGCGTCGAAGATCTCGGCCGGGAGCTCGATGGTCCCCGCCTTGTCGCCGGAGGGCGACAGAATGTCAATGGTGCTCATATCCTCAGGCCCCCTTGGCCGCGGTGCGGACCAGGACGAGGCCGCCGTTCGGACCAGGAACCGCGCCCTTGATGAGCAGCAGGCCCTTCTCCGCGTCAACGGCGTGAACGGTCAGGTTCTGGGTGGTCACGCGCTCGTTGCCCATGCGGCCGGCCATGCGCATGCCCTTGAAGACGCGGCCCGGGGTGGCGCAGCCACCGATCGAACCGGGCTTGCGGTGCACGCGGTGGGCACCGTGGGAAGCCTTGCCACCACGGAAGTTGTGGCGCTTCATGGCACCGGCGAAGCCCTTGCCCTTGCTCTTGCCGGTCACGTCGACCTTGATGCCCGCCTCGAAGACCTCGGCGGTGATCTCCTGGCCGAGGGTGTACTCGCCGGCGTCGGCGGTACGGATCTCGACAAGGTGACGGCGCGGGGTGACGTCGGCCTTGGCGAAGTGGCCCTTGAGGGGCTTGTTCACCTTGCGCGGGTCGATCTCGCCGAAGGCGATCTGGACCGACTCGTAGCCGTCGACGTCGTTCGTACGCACCTGGGTCACGACATTCGGGCCGGCCTTGACGACGGTCACCGGGACGACCCGGTTGTTCTCGTCCCAGACCTGCGTCATGCCGAGCTTCTCGCCCAGGATGCCCTTGATGTTCTTAGCCATCTCGCGCGTCACCTCAGAGCTTGATCTCGATGTCGACGCCCGCCGGCAGGTCGAGACGCATCAGCGAGTCAACCGTCTTCGGCGTGGGGTCGAGGATGTCGATGAGGCGCTTGTGCGTGCGCATCTCGAAGTGCTCGCGCGAGTCCTTGTACTTGTGCGGCGACTTGATGACGCAGTACACGTTCTTCTCAGTGGGCAGCGGCACCGGGCCCGCGACCGACGCACCAGTGCGGGTCACCGTCTCGACGATCTTCTTCGCCGAGGAGTCGATGACCTCGTGGTCGTAGGCCTTGAGCCGGATGCGGATCTTCTGTCCCGCCATGGCTACTTCGTAGTCCTGTCTCTTCGTAACGCTCCGGAACCCGGGGGGTTCGCGTTCTTCCTCCGACCCACGCGGTCGGGCGTGTCGCACTCCCTCTACGAAGAAGTCCCGAAGGATTTCCCAACCAAGGGGGTGCGGGCCGTGGACCGCGGAACGGGGGCAGAACACCCACCGGGTGCCTGGCCGGTACCCCGCTGACGCTTCCCGGAAGATTCCCGTACGTCCGCCCCTGAGAAGGGGCGACGAGTACTGTGGGACTCGCTTCCGGTCCTCCCGGCGGGAGGCGCGCAGCATCGGCACTCAACCGAGCAACCCCGCTAGTCTGCCATACGGCCCCGGCGGGCCGCCAATCGGGGTCGAAGACTGTACCCCACGTCACGTCCGGGTACACGCAGGGGGCGCGCGGATTCCCGTACGCGCCCTTCCCGCTCAGCCCAGCCGCCGGCCCCGCTCCGACAGGTGCCGCCGCTCCGGCGCGCTCGTCGTCCGCCGCGCCGCCTCCCGGTACGCCGCCGCCGCGGCCTCCGGCTCGCCGGCCAGCTCCAGCAGGTGGGCCCGGGTGGCGAGCAGCCGGTGGTGACGGGCCAGCCGCTTGTCGGCGGCCAGCTCGTCCAGCAGCGCGAGACCGGCCCGGGGGCCGTCCACCATGGCCACCGCCACCGCCCGGTTCAGGGACACCATCGGGTTCGGGCCGGCCTGCTCCAGCAGGTCGTACAGGGCGAGGATCTGCGGCCAGTCGGTCGCCTCCGCCGTCTCCGCCTCGTCGTGCACCGCCGCGATCGCCGCCTGGATCTGGTACGGCCCCACCCGCCCCTTAGGCAGCGTCCGGCTGATCAGCGCCACGCCCTCGGCGACCAGCGCCGCGTCCCACCGGCCGCGGTCCTGCTCCGCCAGCGGCACCAGCTCGCCGTGCGGACCGGTGCGCGCCGGGCGGCGGGCGTCGGTGAGCAGCATCAGCGCCAGCAGGCCGGCCGTCTCGGTGTCGTCCGGGACCAGCTGGTGCAGCAGCCGGGCCAGCCGGATCGCCTCCGACGACAGCTCGGGCGCCGTCAGCGCCTCGCCGCCGCTCGCCGTGTACCCCTCGTTGAAGACCAGGTAGAGCACGTGCCGCACCTCGGCGAGCCGGGCGGTGCGGTCCTCGCCCTCCGGCAGCGCGAGGGAGTCGTCCCCGGCGGCCCGGACGGTCTGCTTGGCGCGGCTGATCCGCTGCGCCATCGTCGCCTCCGGCACCAGGAAGGCCGCCGCGATCTGCGCCGTGGTGAGGCCGCCGACGGCGCGCAGGGTCAGCGCGATCCGGCTCGGCGGCGACAGGTCCCGGTGGCAGCAGAGGAACAGCAGCGCGAGCGAGTCGTCCGCGTCCCCCTCCCCCGCCCGGTCGGCGGGCGGCGCGAGCAGCTCGGCCGCCGGGGTGGCGAGCGCGACGGTGTCCTCGCGGCGCCGGCGCGCGGCCTCGCTGCGCACCTGGTCGACGTACTTGCGCTGGGCGACGGTCAGCAGCCAGCTGCCGGGGCGCTCGGGGACGCCCTGCTCCGGCCACTGCCGGGCCGCCGCGATCAGCGCCTCCTGGACGGCGTCCTCGCAGCCGTAGAAGTCGCCGTGGCGGCGGACGAGCGCGCCGAGGACCCGCGGGGCGCTCGCCCGCAGCAGGTCCTCGACGCCGGCCGGCTCGCTCACACGTCCGCCGCGGACTCGTGCAGCACCGGCCACAGCTCCACCGGGTCGACGTCCGCGAAGGGCATGTCGGCGGCGATGGCCTGGGCGCGCTCCAGGGACTCGCAGTCCAGCAGGTAGAAGCTGGCCAGGTACTCCTTGGTCTCCAGGTAGGGGCCGTCGGTGACGGCGGGGGCGCCGGCCTCGCGGCGGACCAGCATCGCGGAGGCGGCGTCGGCGAGTCCGTACGCGCCGATCAGCTCGCCGGTCTCCCGGTACTTCCGGTTGAACGCCTCCTGGCGGGCGATCGCCTCCGGCCACGCCTCGGCCGGGAACGCGTCCCACTTGGCCTGGTTGCCGTAGATCATCGCGACGTACTTCATGCCGGGTCCCTCCCCGTCCCGCGCGCCCCGTCGGCGCGCTGTCACCCTACGGTCGGAGCCGGTGTCCGGGTCCTCGACATCCTCCGGAAAGATCTTCCGAAGAATTCTTTCCGGGGGGAGAGGCCGTACGGGGACCGGGTCAGATCACGCCCTGCGCCAGCATCGCGTCGGCGACCCGCTCGAAGCCGGCGATGTTGGCGCCGGTGACGTAGTCGCCGGGGGCGCCGTACCGCTCGGCGGTCTCGTGGCAGGTGCGGTGGATGCCGGTCATGATCGCGGCCAGTTCCTCCTCGACGCGGGCCGCGGACCAGGACGTCCGGGAGTGGTTCTGGGCCATCTCCAGGGCGCTGACGGCGACGCCGCCCGCGTTGGCCGCCTTGCCGGGGCCGAAGGCGACGCCGGCCTCCTGGAGGAGGTGCACGGCGGCGGCGGTGGTGGGCATGTTGGCGCCCTCGGCGACCGCCTTCACGCCGTTGCGGACCAGCGCGGCGGCGTCGTCCGCGTCCAGCTCGTTCTGGGTCGCGGACGGCAGGGCCACGTCCGCGGGGACCTCCCAGACCCGGCCGCCGGGCACGAAGCGGGCGGAGCCGCCGCGCCGCTCGGCGTAGTCGGCGACCCGGCCGCGCTCGACCTCCTTGACCTGCTTGAGCAGGTCGAGGTCGATGCCCTTGTCGTCGTAGACGTAACCGCTGGAGTCGGAGCAGGTCAGCGGGTTGGCGCCGAGGGCGAGCAGCTTCTCGATCGTGTACAGCGCCACGTTGCCGGAGCCGGAGACGACGGCGCTCTGCCCCTCCAGGTCCTCGCCGCGCTCGCGGAGCATGGCGGCGGCGAAGAGGACGCTGCCGTAGCCGGTGGCCTCGGGGCGGATCGCGGAGCCGCCCCAGCCGGTGCCCTTGCCGGTGAGGACGCCGGCCTCCCAGCGGTTGGTGATGCGCCGGTACTGGCCGAAGAGGTAGCCGATCTCGCGCCCGCCGACGCCGATGTCGCCGGCGGGGACGTCCGTGTGCTCGCCGAGGTGCCGGTACAGCTCGGTCATGAAGGACTGGCAGAAGCGCATGACCTCGGCGTCGCTGCGGCCGTGCGGGTCGAAGTCGCTGCCGCCCTTGCCGCCGCCGATGCCGAGGCCGGTGAGGGCGTTCTTGAAGATCTGCTCGAAGCCGAGGAACTTGACGATGCCGAGGTTCACCGACGGGTGGAAGCGCAGGCCGCCCTTGTAGGGGCCGAGGGCGCTGTTGAACTCGACGCGGAAGCCGCGGTTGACGTGCACGCGGCCCCGGTCGTCCTGCCACGGGACCCGGAACACGATCTGCCGCTCGGGCTCGACCAGCCGCTCCAGGAGGCCGGGTTCGGCGTACTCGGGGCGCGCGGCGAGCACCGGCGCGAGGCTGTCGAGCACCTCGTGGACGGCCTGGTGGAACTCGGGCTGGGCCGGGTTGCGCTGTTCGATCTCGGCGCGCAGCGCGTCGAGCGCGGACCGGGCGGCGGTGGTCTCGGCGGTGGGACGGGACGGCACGGAGTACCCCCTTCTGGCACGCCGGTGCGCGCCAGGGAAGCGGTGCGGAGCTCGGCGCCGTTGCCGAGCGTTGACGGGCGGCGTCCTCGCGCGCCCCCGCACCTGTGGGACCGCCGCCTGCCGCAGTGTGACATCCAGGTGAATGCACGCACCAGTAAGCGATCCGGTCCGTCCCGGCATGCAAGACGGCGGCCGGTCCACGCCGGAGGGGCAACCCGGGGCCCGCGCGGGCCGTCTAGCCAGGGACCGACCTTGGGGGAAGGGCCATCCGCCGTGCACCGACCGTCCCGCCGTACGCTCCTGGCCACCGCCGTGACCACGGCCCTGGCCGCGGGCTGTTCCGTACCCGCTCCGCGCCGCGCCGTCCCGGCCGCCGACCCGGCCCCGGGCAAGCCGTTCGCGGGCGGGGAGCCGCGCCGGGCGCTGCTGCTCCAGATCGTGGCGCACCCGGACGACGACCTGTACTTCATGAACCCGGACGCGCAGCGGCTGCTCGCCGCCGGGGTGCCGCTGGTCTG
Organism: Streptomyces sp. NPDC057854; assembly: GCF_042797055.1. Classification (NCBI taxonomy): domain Bacteria; kingdom Bacillati; phylum Actinomycetota; class Actinomycetes; order Kitasatosporales; family Streptomycetaceae; genus Streptomyces; species Streptomyces sp. NPDC057854. The sequence goes on along the minus strand of NZ_JBHVMF010000032.1, from coordinate 8,641 downwards.
TGTGTACGTGACGGCCGGCGAGCACACCGGCGTCAACCGGGTCGCGGGCATGCCGGAGGCGCGGCCGGACCGGGCCGCGTACTCCTCGGCCCGCCGCCAGGGCCTGCGGCAGAGCTACGCGGAGGCGCTGGGCCTGCCGCTGTTCACGCCGTGGCGGCGGGAGGCGGCGGCGCTCGGCGGCGGCCGGACCGCCGAGCGCGCGGTGCTGGCGCACGGCGGGCGCCGGGTGGAGCTGGTCTTCCTGGACCTGCCGATGCACACCCCGCGCCGCTACATGGCGCTGCCCGCGCTCTGGGAGGACCGGGCGCTGGAGCTGGCGCCGCACCGCTCGGCGGGCTCGCCGGTGACCCGCCCGGGGCCGTACGACCACGAGGGTCTGGTGGCGGCGCTGACCGGGCTGCTGCGCCGCTACCGGCCGACGGTGGTGCACACCCTCGACCCGGACCCGGACGTCCAGCCCGGCGACGAGGCGACCCGCCGCCGGAACTCCGAGCAGCCGGGCTTCTCGGACCACGGCGACCACACGGCGGCGGCCTGCTTCGCGTGGGCGGCGCTGGTCCGCTGGGTGGCGGAGGAGGTACGGGCCGGGGCGCCGGTCCCGGTGTTCACGGCGACCGCCTTCCGCGGCTACTACAACCGGCACTGGCCGAAGAACCTGCCGCCGGCCGTGCTGGCGGCGAAGGCGGCCCGGCTGGTGCCGTACGGCGGGGACCCGTCCTGGGCGTGCGGCAATCCGTCGGGGTGCGGCGACTACGGGGTCGGCGGCGACCGGCCGCTGACCAACCGCAAGGGCTGGGTCCGCTCCACCCACCGCCGCTGGCCGGGCCCGGCGCTCGCGCTCGCCGAGGAGCCGGACGGGCGGCTCGCCGCGTACGGGGTGCTGGGGCTGCGGGCGGTGCGCCGGCGGGAGACCTCCCCCGGGGTGTGGAGCGCGCCGGAGGACCTGGGCGGCGGGCCGCTGGCGCCCGTGCTGGGGTCGGCGGTGCTGCCGGACGGGCGGGTGCTGCTCTTCGGGGTGCGGTTCGCGGCCCTGGCGGGGCGCGGCGGCCCGAACCGGCGCGAGGTCGTCCTGCTCGAACAGCGGTCCCCCGGCGGCCCGTTCCTCGCCTGGCGCGGTCTCGGCACCCCGGACCGGGGCGCGGACCGCAGCCGCCGGCTGGGCGCCCCGGTCGCGGTGGCGGCCCCGGACGGCCGGGTGCGGCTGTACGTGCGGAACGCGGCGCGGGGCGTCGCCGAGCGGGTCCGCGAGCCGGACGGCACCTGGGGGCCGTGGCGGGCGCTGCCGGGGGACGCGGTGGTGCAGGACGGCCTGGCGGTCTCGCCGGACGCGGCCGGCCGGACGCACGTGTACGCGGCGGGCGAGCGGTCCGTACGGCACTGGGTGGACGGCCGGGAGGCGCCGGGGGCCCTGCCGCCGTCGGGTTCGACGGTGGCGAGCGCGGGCGGCCTGCTCTACCTCCGGGCGCCGGCGTCGGCGCGGCTGACCGGTCCGGACGGCACGGACGCGGGTCTGGACGGCTTCGGGGAGGTGCGGGCGGCGGTCGACGCCGGCGGGGGCACGGTGCTGGTGGGCGCGGACGCCGCGGGGCGGGTGTGCGCGCGGGCCGGCGGGCGGCTGCGGACCCGGACGGAGGGGCCGCCGGCGGTGGGGACGCCCGCGCTGCACGTGGGCGCGCGCGGGGTGACGGTGGTGGGGCTCGGCCCGGACGGGCGGCCCTGGTCCTGGCGGCCGTAGCGGCGGCGTACGGCCGGGAACGCGAGAAGGCCCCGCACCTTCCGGTGCGGGGCCTTCCCCTACTGCTCAGCGGCTCCTGCGAGCCACCAGGTCAGTTCAAGATCAGGCGTTGATCTTGACGACCTGGCCGGCGCCGACGGTCCGGCCACCCTCACGGATGGCGAACTTGAGGCCCTCCTCCATGGCGACGGGCTGGATCAGCTCGACGGACATGGAGGTGTTGTCGCCCGGCATGACCATCTCGGTGCCCTCGGGGAGGGTCACGACGCCGGTCACGTCCGTGGTACGGAAGTAGAACTGCGGGCGGTAGTTGTTGAAGAACGGGGTGTGACGGCCACCCTCGTCCTTCGACAGGATGTACGCCTGGGCCTCGAAGGAGGTGTGCGGCGTGACCGAGCCCGGCTTGATGATGACCTGGCCGCGCTCGACGTCCTCGCGCTTGATGCCACGGAGGAGCAGACCGACGTTCTCACCGGCCTGGCCCTCGTCGAGGAGCTTGCGGAACATCTCGATGCCGGTGACCGTGGTGGTGGTCTTCTCCGGCTTGATGCCGATGATGTCGACGGTCTCGTTGACCTTGAGGACACCACGCTCGATGCGGCCGGTGACGACGGTGCCACGACCGGTGATCGTGAAGACGTCCTCGATCGGCATCAGGAACGGCTTGTCGACGTCGCGCTCGGGCTGCGGGATGGACTCGTCCACGGCCTTCATGAGGCCGAGGAGCTTCTCGCCCCACTCCTTGTCGCCCTCGAGGGCCTTGAGCGCGGAGACGCGGACGACCGGCAGGTCGTCGCCCGGGAACTCGTACTCGGAGAGGAGCTCACGGACCTCGAGCTCGACGAGCTCCAGGATCTCCTCGTCGTCCACCATGTCGGCCTTGTTCAGGGCGACGACGATGTACGGAACGCCGACCTGGCGGGCCAGGAGCACGTGCTCCTTGGTCTGCGGCATCGGGCCGTCGGTGGCGGCGACCACGAGGATGGCGCCGTCCATCTGCGCGGCACCCGTGATCATGTTCTTGATGTAGTCCGCGTGACCGGGGCAGTCGACGTGGGCGTAGTGACGCGACTCGGTCTGGTACTCGACGTGCGCGATGGAGATGGTGATACCGCGCTGGCGCTCCTCGGGAGCCTTGTCGATCTGGTCGAAGGCCGAGGCCTCGTTCAGGTCCGGGTACGCGTCGTGCAGCACCTTGGTAATGGCGGCCGTGAGGGTCGTCTTACCGTGGTCGATGTGACCGATGGTGCCGATGTTGACGTGCGGCTTAGTCCGCTCGAACTTCGCCTTCGCCACTGGGGTCCTCCTGGAGTGGTTCTGAACGCCTTGCTTCATCGGCGCCAGGTGATCTTTGCTGGGGTGCCGTCCGACAGGGGGTGTCCCTCTCGGGACAGCCCCCATCGGTCGGTGACAAGCCTAAAGCGTGTGGACGCGGTGCGTTGAACGCGGTGCGTTACTCGCCCTTGGCCTTCGCGATGATCTCCTCGGCGACGTTCCGCGGAACCTCGGCGTAGGAGTCGAACTGCATGGAGTAGCTGGCACGGCCGGACGTCTTGCTGCGCAGGTCGCCGACGTAGCCGAACATCTCCGAGAGGGGCACGAGGCCCTTCACGACGCGGGCACCGGCCCGCTCCTCCATGGCCTGGATCTGGCCACGGCGGGAGTTGATGTCGCCGATGACCTCACCCATGTAGTCCTCGGGCGTGGTGACCTCGACGGCCATCATCGGCTCGAGGAGCACGGGCGAAGCCTTGCGCGCGGCCTCCTTGAAGGCCTGCGAGCCGGCGATCTTGAAGGCGAGCTCGGAGGAGTCGACCTCGTGGTACGCACCGTCGTGCAGGATGACGCGGACGCCGGTCATCTCGTAGCCGGCGAGGATGCCGAACTGCATGGCCTCCTGCGCACCCGCGTCCACCGAGGGGATGTACTCCTTGGGGATGCGGCCACCGGTGACCTTGTTCACGAACTCGTACGACGCCTCGCCGCCCTCGATCGGCTCGATGCCGATCTGGACCTTGGCGAACTGACCCGTACCACCGGTCTGCTTCTTGTGCGTGAAGTCGACGCGCTCGACGGCCTTGCGGATCGTCTCGCGGTACGCCACCTGCGGCTTGCCGACGTTCGCCTCGACCTTGAACTCGCGACGCATGCGGTCGACGAGGATGTCGAGGTGGAGCTCGCCCATGCCACCGATGATGGTCTGGCCGGTCTCCTCGTCCGAGTGCACCTGGAAGGAGGGGTCCTCCTCCGCGAGACGCTGGATGGCGACACCCAGCTTCTCCTGGTCACCCTTGGACTTGGGCTCGATCGCGACCTGGATGACCGGCGCCGGGAAGTCCATGGACTCCAGGATGACCGGGTTCTTCTCGTCGCACAGCGTCTCACCGGTGGTGGTCTGCTTCAGGCCCATGACGGCGACGATGTCGCCGGCGCCCACCGAGTCGATCTCCTCACGCTTGTTCGCGTGCATGCGGTAGATCTTGCCGATGCGCTCCTTCTTGCCCTTGACGGAGTTCAGCACCGCGGTGCCGGCGTCCAGGCGACCGGAGTAGATCCGGACGAAGGTGAGCTTGCCGAGGTGCGGGTCGCTCGCGATCTTGAACGCGAGGGCGGCCAGCGGCTCCTCGTCGGACGGCTTGCGCCGGACGACGACCTCGGCGTCCTTGACGTCCTGGCCCTCGATGGCCTCGACGTCGAGGGGCGACGGCAGGTAGCGGACGACGGCGTCGAGCAGGGGCTGGACGCCCTTGTTCTTGAACGCGGTGCCACAGAACACCGGGGTGACCGTGGTGTCGCCGCCCTTGCCGGAGGCGATGGTGATGCGACGGATCGCGGTGTAGAGCTGCTCCTCGGTGGGCTCCTGGCCCTCGAGGAAGAGCTCCATGAGCTCCTCGTCGTTCTCGGCGACGGCCTCGACGAGCTTGGCGCGCCACTCGTCGGCGAGCTCCTGCATGTCGGCCGGGATGTCGACGACGTCGTACATCTCGCCCTTGGTCGCCTCGGCGGACCAGACGAGGGCCTTCATCCGCACGAGGTCGATGACGCCCTGGAAGTCGGCCTCGGCACCGATCGGGAGCTGCATGACGATCGGGGTCGCGCCGAGGCGGCTCACGATCATGTCGACACAGCGGAAGAAGTCGGCACCCGTGCGGTCGAGCTTGTTGACGAAGCAGATGCGCGGAACGCCGTAGCGGTCCGCCTGACGCCAGACGGTCTCGGACTGGGGCTCGACACCGGCCACGCCGTCGAACACGGTGACAGCACCGTCGAGCACGCGCAGCGAACGCTCCACCTCGACGGTGAAGTCGACGTGACCCGGCGTGTCGATGATGTTGATCGTGTGGTCGACGTTCTCGAGCGGCCAGTGGCAGGTGGTGGCAGCGGACGTGATCGTGATGCCACGCTCCTGCTCCTGCTCCATCCAGTCCATCGTGGCAGCGCCGTCGTGGACCTCACCGATCTTGTACGAAACGCCGGTGTAGAACAGGATCCGCTCGGTGGTGGTCGTCTTGCCCGCGTCGATGTGGGCCATGATGCCGATGTTGCGCACCTTGGCCAGGTCAAGCGAAGTGGTAGCCATAAGGCTTCAGTCTTCTCTCGGTCTCGATGGGGGTTGCGACTACCAGCGGTAGTGCGCGAAGGCCTTGTTGGACTCGGCCATCTTGTGCGTGTCCTCACGCTTCTTGACCGAAGCGCCCAGGCCGTTGGAGGCGTCCAGGAGCTCGTTCATGAGGCGCTCGGTCATGGTCTTCTCGCGACGGGCGCGGGAGTAACCGACGAGCCAGCGCAGCGCGAGGGTGGAGGCACGACCGGGCTTGACCTCGATCGGCACCTGGTAGGTGGCGCCACCGACACGACGGGACTTGACCTCGAGAGCCGGCTTGACGTTCTCGAGGGCGCGCTTCAGCGTGACGACCGGGTCAGCACCGGTCTTCTCGCGCAGGCCCTCCATGGCGCCGTAGACGATGCGCTCGGCGGTGGAGCGCTTGCCGTCGAGCAGGATCTTGTTGATCAGCGACGTGACAAGAGGAGAACCGTAGACCGGGTCGATGATGACCGGGCGCTTCGGGGCGGGGCCCTTACGAGGCATTCTTACTTCTCCTTCTTGGCGCCGTAGCGGCTGCGGGCCTGCTTGCGGTTCTTGACACCCTGGGTGTCGAGGGAACCGCGGATGATCTTGTAACGAACACCAGGCAGGTCCTTCACACGGCCACCACGCACGAGCACGATGGAGTGCTCCTGCAGGTTGTGTCCCTCACCCGGGATGTAGGCCGTGACCTCGATGCCGCTGGTCAGACGCACACGCGCGACCTTACGGAGGGCCGAGTTCGGCTTCTTCGGGGTGGTCGTGAACACACGCGTGCAGACGCCACGGCGCTGGGGCGAACCCTCGAGAGCGGGCGTCTTGTTCTTCTCGACCTTGTCCTGCCGGCCCTTCCGGACCAGCTGCTGGATCGTAGGCACTACTTCTCCGGTTTCTGTGTGCCGTAAGTACTACTAACCTGGAACATTCACCGACCCACGCGGTCGGGCGTGTCGGACCCGGCGTACTTCCACAGAGCGCGGAAAGGGCGCGGATCACGGCGGCCGGTCTAGGGACTCACGTGCGGTTGTGGACACGCACAGGAGCCCAGGCACACCCCAGGCACAAGGCATGAGCGTACCTACCGCACGGACTGCGGTCAAAAGAAAAGGAACCCGGCGGCCCGGGGACGGCCGGGGCCGATCTTGATACGACCCGCCCCGGCGGCCCCCGGCGGCACCGCACCAGCGCCCGGCCGGCACCGCGCGGCGCCCGGCGGGGCGGGGTCAGTCGCGGGCGGTGCGGCGGGATTCGGGGCGGACGTCCTCGGCCTCGGGGGCGGCGTCGGGCTCCAGGAACTGGCTGACCACCTTGACGAAGACGCCCATGCGCTCGTCGGGGACGCCGAGCCAGCGCGCGAAGTCCTCCATGGTGGGCTGCCAGTCGGTCGGCGGGAGCAGGTCCGCCGCGAGCGGGAGTTCCTCGGGGGTGACCCGGCCGGAGCGGATCAGCATGTCCCGGACGGAGACCCCGAGCAGCGGGGCGATCCGGCGCATGGTCTCCAGGTCGGGCATGCTCTGCCGCTGGAGCAGGCGGGTCACCGCGGCCCGGTGGACCCCGGCCTCGTCCGCGATCCGGGACTTGCCGCCGCCACGCGGGCTGTCGATGTCGTACCCGCGCCGTCTCATCAGGCCTTCGACCCAGCCGGCGAACTCGTCGAGCCCATGACTGTTCATGCTCTACCGCTCCCTCATCATCCCCACCCTCCGGGCCCCTCACTCTAGCGTGCTTGCGCGCACGGAATTACGTGCTTTCGGGCACGCAATCGTGTCGAAACGATGAAGACCACCACCGGAGCGGCAAGATGACCGCCTGGGCGTTAGTTGCGAGCTCGCACGCAACATGTCAGTCTGCTGTCCGCCGCACTCGCCGGCCCCGGACGCCGGCCCTCGTGGCCCGCGCCCCGCGGCCCCGGACCGTGGAGAGAACGTCTTGTCCCAGCCCGACCCGACCCCCTGGCAGGCCGCCGCCGCGTGCGCCGGCCTCTCCCCGGCCGTCGTCTTCGCCCGCCGCGAGCGGCAGGCAGCCCCCGCCCTGCGGGCCTGCGCCGCCTGTCCCGTCCCCCGTGAGTGCGAGGCCGCCGTCGCCCCCGCCGAGAGCTGGTTCGACGGCGTCTGCGCCGGCCGCCTGTGGCGCAACGGCCGCCCGGTGCAGCCCCGTTCGGCCACCCGTCACACGACACCGGGCACCGCCGGTCCCCTCGACCCCCGTGCCGTCGCCGCGCAGCTCGACGCCGCGCTCGCCGCCGTCGCGGGCGGCGGCCGCGCCGGGGGGACCGCGTGACCGGGCGGGCCGCCGCCGAGGCCGTCCTGCGGGACGTGACGCTCTGGGCCGCCGCGCTCGTCCGGCAGTTCCCCGAACTCGCCGAGGAGCTGGCCCCCGTCCGCCGCTCCCCCGCCGGCGCCGCGCCGGCCGTCCCCCGCCCCGGCGACGCCGAACTCCTGCGCCAGGAACGGCGCGAGGCGCTGCTCATGGAGCAGCGGCACGGGCTCGCCGTCCCCGGCCACGGCGCCGCCCCGATCCGGCTGCACGTCTCCGACTGCATCCGGGACGTGACCGACGGCGTGGTGGAGCTGGAGGAGGCCGTGTGCGCGCGGCTCGGGCTGCCGCGGCCGCCGCGCGCCGGGGTCACCGACCGGGTCCGCCGGGTCGTCGGGCTCCTCGACGCCGTCGCCGCCCACCCCGACCTGGCCCGCCACGTGCGGGACGAGCTGCGGCGGATGGCCCGCCGGTGCGCGCGGACGCTCGGCGCGACGGAGCCGGTGGTGCGGGTGGCCGGCCGCTGCCCGTGGTGCGACTCGGTCTCGCTGCGCGCGTTCCCGGACCGCCGGGCGGTGCTGTGCGTCAACCCGGCCTGTGTGTGCGCCGATCCGGTGTGCGGCTGCCAGGACGACCCGGCCTACCGGCACCTGTGGCGGGAGGACGCGTGGCGGGAGCTGGCGGCGGCGTCCGGCGCCCGCGCGGAGGAGATCGAGGCGGCGATGGACGACACGGAGGAGACCCCATGCTGAGCACGCCCCACCTGCCGGCCCTGATCCCGGGGCCGCTGGCCGCCGCCGAGGCCGGGGTCGCGCCCGCGACCATCCGCAAGTGGGTCCAGCTGGGCCACCTGCGGGCCGCGGGCCGCGCGGGCCGCGCCCAGCTCTTCCGCCTGGAGGACGTCTTCGCGGCGGAGCGGGCGGCCCGGCGGCGGGCCCGGCCCCGTACGACCTGATCCAGCCCCTCGACCGCGCGCCCGCGCGGGAACGGCGGAGCGCCCCGTGTCCGGTCCGGACACGGGGCGCGGCGCCCGTTAGGGAGTGCCCCCTCCCCCCGCCCGGCAT
>NZ_JBHVMF010000031.1:0-75243 GCF_042797055.1 Streptomyces sp. NPDC057854 | reverse complement strand
GTGTCCGGTCCGGACACGGGGCGCTCCGCCGTTTCGTCATGCCGCCGTCACGCCTCCAGGAAGGCGTGGAGGGAGCGGGTGAGGGCGTCGGCGAAGCGGGCGCGGACGGGCTCGCCGACGCGGTCGAGGGAGAGGTACGGGTTGAGGTCCTCCAGCTCCACGAGGAGCAGCCCGCCGTCCCGGGTGCGGCAGGCGTCGACGCGCTGGACGCCGTGCCGGAGCGTGTTCCAGTCGATGAAGCGGCGGGCGAAGGCGAGGTCGTCCGGGGTGGGCTCGTACGGCTCCAGGACCCAGCGGCGCTCGGGGTCGGGGGCGTGGACGGCGTACTGGAAGAGGTCGTCCACGAAGACGAAGGAGACCTCGTACACGAAGTCGATCCGCGGCTGGACGAGCAGTCCGCCGTCGAGGGCCAGTCCGGTCAGTTCCTCGTACGGCAGGAAGCGCAGCCCTATGGAGTCGGCGCCCGCCTTCGGCTTGACCGCGTAGAGCGCGGCGTCGGGGAGCCGGTCGAGGTCCTCGGCGCGGTCGACCGTGGGGATGACGGGGAACCCGGCGGCGGTGAGGTCGAGCAGGTACTGCTTGCCGGCCATGTCGCCGCGCCCGTGCAGCGGGTTGTAGACGCGCGTGCCGAGGGTGGCGGCCCGCTCGCGGAACCGGTCGTACGCCTCCTGATGGTGGAGCACGGGCCCGCTGTTGCGGACGACGACGCCGTCGAAGGCGTCCATCAGCGCGGCGGCGTCGCCCGGGTGGCACAGCGCGAGGTCGAACGCCTCGCGGAGCCGGGCGGTGAGCGCGATGTCCTCGTCGCCGTAGCGGCGCCCGCGCGCGGGATAGGCGAGGTCGGTGACGTACAGCAGCCGGGGGCGGGCGACGGCGGACACGGGCGGCTCCTCAGGGGTACGGCCCGGCCCGCGGGCCGGGAACGGTCAACCTACCGGTCCCCCGCCTCCCGCCGGAACCGGTATCCGCCGGGGTCGCGCCGCAGGTCAGAGCCGTACCGACCCGGCACGGACGCAGCGCGGACCCAGCACCTCGCCGTTTTAGTTGCGTGCGCGCACGCTCTCTGTCACAGTTGGTGCAGCGGCGGAGCTGTGCCCGGACGGGGCGCGGCTCCGCCGTCGGCCGTCCGGGAGCGGCGCCGCGCCCCTCCCCTCCCCGCCGGCGCCCCCGGACGGCCCCCTCCCTTCCCACCGCCCCTCCCGAGGAGAACCGCGATGACCACTCCCCCGAGTGCGTTCCCGGACGTCGAGAAGCTGGTCGTCGACGTCCTCAAGGCCGACCCGGCGCTGGCCGGGGCGGTGATCGCCGTGCAGGCGCCCGCCGGTTTCGACGGCACCCAGCGCGCCGTCCTGGTCAACCGCCGCGGCGGCGCCTGGATCGGCGACCTGCACGTCGACATGCCGCTGATCGAGTTCGAGGTGTACGGCCCCACCAAGAACGAGGCCCACGTCCTCGCCAACGCCGCCCGGCGCGCCCTGCTCGCGACCCTGGGCAAGCAGATCGGCGTCAACACCGTCCACGACGTGGAGGAGCAGGACGGGCCGCGCTGGCTGCCCGACTACCTCTACCGCGGCGCCAACCGCTACCTCTGCGTGCTGCGCCTCTCCCTCACCGTCTTCTGACGGCCCGCCGGACCCGCCCCGTCCCGTCCGGCCCCACCGACCAGGCCCCGCCGTCCGGCGGGGCCTTTGCCGTGCCCGGGTCCTTCCCTTCGCCCGGGCGCGGCGCCCTCACCCACCCAAGGAGAAACCCACCATGGCAGGAAACAACTCCGCCGAGATCCGCGTCGCCGGCACCGGCAAGCTCTTCGTGGCCGCGGCCGGCGCCGCCGCCCCGTCCTTCGGCGCCGACCCGGCGACCGACTGGTCCGCCACGACCTGGACGAACCTCGGCTACACCACCGGCGACGGCGTCACCTTCTCCAAGAAGGACAAGCTGGAGCCGATCGACACCTGGCAGTCGGTCTCCCCGGTGCACTTCATCTACTCCAGCCGCGACCTCTCGCTGAAGTTCTCGATGCTCCAGTTCAACGAGGACACGCTGCCGTTCTTCATGGGCGGCGGCAAGGTCGAGGCGGAGCCGGCCGCGGCGACCGACACGTACAAGTACGAGATCGCCGAGCGCCCGTACGCGGACGTCCGCGCCCTCGGCCTGGAGTTCACCGACGTCAAGGTCGGCGGCACCGCGGTCACGTACCGCTTCATCATCCCGCGCGGCCAGGTCACCGCCTCCGACGACATCAAGCTGGCCCGCAAGGCGGCGTCCACCCTGGGCATCACCTTCACCGCCATGTCGAACGGAGCCGGCCAGCCGCTGGCGACCTTCCTCATGAAGGACGACCAGTACAAGACCGGCGCCTCGGCCTGACCCTCCTCCGGGGCGGGACGGCCGGCCGCCGTCCCGCCCCGGGCCCCTCTCCGCCCCGCACGCACCCGATCAAGGAGTACGCATCGCCATGGCCCGTTTCGACGTCAACGCCGCCCGTGCCCAGCGCCAGGAGGCCCACGGCCGCACCTGGTCCTTCGAGCTGGACGGCGACACCTTCACCCTTCCGACCGAGCTGTCCCGCGCGACCGCGAAGGGCCTGCGCACGCTCGACGACAACGACGTGGACGGCCTGCTCGCGCTCCTGATGGGCGAGGAGCAGTTCGCCCGCTTCGAGGAGCACGACGTCACCATGCAGGACATCGCCGCCGTCCTGGAGGCGTACGGCAAGGAGACCGGGCTCGGCCTGGGGGAAGACTGAGCCTCGTCGAGTTCGTCGACGAACACGCCGAGGCCCTCGAAGCGGACCTCCTCCGCCACTACGGGATCGACCTCCTCGACTGGCACCGCGGTGAGCTCTCCAGCCGCCGGCTGCTGCTGCTGATCAAGCACCTGCCCCCGGGCAGCGCCGTCCAGCACGAGCTGCACGGCGAGGCGGCCGGGTGGTCGGTCACCGACCACCTGCTGGCGGCGGTGGTGGACCACCTGGCCGTCGCCAACTGGATGTTCCTGTCCGTCAACGGGACCGAGGACGGCGACCAGCCCGAACCCCCGAAGCCGGTGCCCCGGCCGGGCAGCGGAGGGGACGGGGAGGAGAGCCGGGACGGAGAGCCGGAACCGCCCGCCGAGGCGGTCTCCGCCGGCGAGCTGGCCCGTTTCTTCGGCTGACCGGTCCGCGCCCCGGCCCCCGGGGTCCGGCTCCCGTCAGGGGGCGGATTCCGGGGGCGCTTCCGGTGTCCGCTCGGCGGCCAGGTCCTCCTCCAGGGCCTTGGCCCGCTCGGAGAGGCGCCGGCCCCGGCCGGGGCGCTGGTCGGGGTCCCTGCGCTCGCCGCCCGCGCCCTGCTGGCCGGGGACGTGGGAGAGCGGCGGGACGATCGGGCGGCCGCCCTTGCCGCGGACGACCTTCCGGACGGGCTGCGGGTTCCGGCGCGTGCGGCCCTCCTGGGCCGCGGGCGGGAACTCCGGCTCCGGGCCGGGGGCGGGCTCCTTGTCGTCCTCGGGCTCCGGCTCGCGCGCGCCGAAGTCCGGCTCGTGTACGCCGAAGTCCGGCTCGTACGCGCCGGATTGCTCGTACGGCTCCTCGCGCGCGGGGCGCTGTTCGAAGAGCTCGCGCTCCCGGCGCACCCGCTCCTCCGCCTCGACGACGGCGGCCGGCGGTTCGAGGAGCCGGGCGAAGGGCAGCGCGATGACGCGGGCCCCGTCCCGGGGGCCGTCGTCGGTCCGGCGCTGCGGCCGCCGGATGCCCCGCGCGTCGCTCTGCCCCTGGGCGTACGCGTCGGCGACCCGGCGCTCGTACTCCCGGCGTATCCGGGGGAGTTCGTCGGAGACGGCCTCGGCCCAGCCGGAGGTGAAGGCGGTGGTCTCCCGGCGGTCGATCTCGGACCGGGGGATGACCACGAGCTCCTCGGGGGCGTGCCCGTGGACGTGGACGAGCTCGGAAAGGCGTGCGAAGAGGTGGGGCAGATCGGGATGGGAGGCGAGCCAGTCGACCACCCGCTCCCGCCGGTTCGCTCCGGGATCCGTGTCCATGCGTCAGTGCTGCCTTCCAGCCCCCTGGGGATCCCCCGCGCGCCCCTCGCGCCCCTCGCTCCCCGAGCGGTCGGTCCGAGGGAACGCGTCGTCCAGATTACCTGCTCGAACTTTCCCTTCGATCACCGCCAACTCGTTCGGGAACGTGACGAGAAGACACGCCGTCACACCTATCCCGCTCGACAAACCCCGAACAGATGTCCCACACTCTGTTCGCACAACAGTTCGATAACGTGGTGCCCCCGCTCCCCACCCCGCGGCGCCGCCACGCACGCACGGGCAAGCAACGGAAGGCAGGCGTCCATGACTCAGCCGGGCGAGGCATCGCGACCGCACATCCCGCTCCAGGACCGCCTCCGCCGGCTCCTCGACGGCCCCGTCGCCCTCGACAGGAGAGCGCTGCTCGGCACGCTGTGCGCCGAGGTCTCCCGGTACGAGGCCCTTGCGTACGCCGCCGGCTGGAACGACGCCCTGGCGGCGGTGCGGCGCGGCCCCCGCCGGGCCCCCGACGCCTAACCCCAGCGCACCGCCCCTGCGAACGAGCCCCTGCCGGAGACCGGCAGGGGCTTTTCGGCGCTTGGCCCGCACGGGCCGGAAGCGGAGCAACCATGGCAGAAACGAACGTCCCCGACCTGATCGCGGACCTCAAGATCACGGTGGTCCAGGGGCACATACGGCAGATCCTGGAGCACGCCGAGGTCCTCGGCGAGCTGTCGATCAACTTCTCCTACCTCAAGGAGAAGGTCGACGAGATGCACAAGGAGATCGTCAAGAACCCCGTCACGGAGTACTGGGAGGCCGCCGGCTTCGGCGGCATCGCCGCCGGCATCGAGAAGCTGTACGAGGGCGAGGGCATCGGCACCGCCATCAACTACTGGCTGTCGAACGGCGCCGGCGCCCTGGCGGCCATCGTCATCGGCGGCGTCGCCCTCTACATCTCGGGCAAGCTCACCAACATCCAGCGGTCGATCCAGGAGTTCTTCAGTCGCGACGGCCTCATCCGGGGCTACGACGCGAACGGCGACGTCACCCGGCAGACCCGCCAGGCGATCGAGGACCGGGAACGCCGGGTCGCCAACGGCGGCACCAGCCTCGCCGACCTCGTGAGCAACCCGGCCAACGCCCAGCAGGCCGAGACGCTGGCCAGGGCGCTCGAAAAGCTGAACCCGCAGGTGGAGAGGTTCGACGCGAAAGCCCCCTCGTTCCTGAACTCGTTCCAGAGGCTGCCGAACCAGAGCAAGGCCGACAAGGCGGCGACCGTCCTCGGAACGGTGGGCGAGGCCATCAAGAAGGTCAACACCACGAAGCTGAAGAAGATCGCCGACGGCCTCGAAAAGCTCAACAGGGAGCTGGACACCTTCCAGCCCGCCAAGCTGCCCACGGACACCCAGCTCGGGAACACCGCCCAGGCGATGAGCAACCTCGTCACCCAGACCGAGTCCCTCCGGGAGAAGTTCCAGGGCCTGCGCGGCAGCATCAGCTCCCTCGACGACGTCATCGCCGGCTCCGGCGCCCGCTGACCCCACCCACGAAAGGAGGTACACCATGTCTCTCGTCAGGAACCTCAAGAACGCGTCGACCGCCCTCAGCGGTTTCAAGTCCCAGGCGGCGAACGCCGGCACCTCGGTCAGGAAGGTCGGCGACGCCGGCCGGTCCGCGTCCGGCCAGCTCAGGACGCTGCGTACGAACGCCCAGGGCGCCGGCACCCAGCTCAAGAACCTCAAGACCGCGTCCGACCAGGCCGAACGGGCCATGCGGAAGGCCGGCTCCACCGCCCAGTCGGCCGGCGGCAAGCTCGCCCGGTACGAGTCGGGCGCCGGCAAGGCCGCCAAGGGCCAGGACAAGCTCAACCGCTCCATGAAGGGCAACTTCCTGGTCCGGCTGCTCGAACTCTTCATGCCGCTCATCGAGGCGATCGTCGACATGGCGCTGCGCTCGAAGACGATGCAGACGGTCCTGAAGAAGGCGTTCAGCGCGATCAAGAGCGTGATCAGCTCGGTCATGAAGGCCATCGGGCCGATCATGAAGAAGGCCGGATCGCTGATCAAGAGCGTCTGGAACGGCATCAAGAAGGCCATCTCGACCGTCGTCAAGGCGGTCGCCACCGTCATCAAGACCTATGTGAAGGTCTGGAAGACGGTCATCACCACGGTGATGAAGGCGATCAAGACGGTGATCAGCACCGTCTGGAACGGCATCAAGCGCGTCATCACCCCCGTCGTCAACTGGATCAAGTCCGCGATCCCCCGGGCGTTCAGCGCGGTCAAGGACAAGATGTCCTCGATCTGGAACGGCCTGAAGTCCATCGCGTCCCGCGCCTTCGACGGCATCAAGAACGGCGTGAAGGGCCCGATCAACTCCGTCATCGGGCTCATCAACCGCATGATCGGCGCCCTGAACAAGGTCAAGGTCAGCGTCCCCGGCTGGGTGCCCGTCGTCGGCGGCAAGACCTTCGGCGTCTCCATCCCGACCATCCCGATGCTCGCCACCGGCGGCGTCGTCATGCCCCGCACCGGCGGCGTCCCCGCGATCCTCGCCGAGGCCGGCGAGGCCGAGGCCGTCCTGCCGCTCTCCAAGCTCGACCGGCTGCTCGCCCTCACCGCCCGCCGGGCCCGCCAGGCCCAGGGCCAGGCCGCCTCCGCCGGCGGCGGACTGCACATCGAGCACTACCACGCGGCCCGCGACAACAACCCGAAGGCCACCGCCGACGCCCTCATGTACCTCGTGAAGGCGCGGGGAGCCCGCGCATGAGTGCCGCGGCCGTCGCCATGCCGCGGTTCCGCATGGCGCTCTCCCCCATGAGGAGCCTCCAGCAGGGGGCCGCGGGGGCGAGCGGAGCGGCCCGGAACCTCCGGCAGGCCGTCCAGCGGGCCGCCGGCGGCACCGGCGCCCTCGGCACCGCGGCCCGCACCGCGGGCACGGCCGTGCGCACCCTCGGCCAGAACGCCGCCGGGACCCGCACCACCCTCGACAAGCTCCGCCGCTCCCCCGCCACCGCCCGCGTCAAGCGGCTCGGCACCGCCGCCGGCAAGGCCCGCACCGCCACCCGGAGGATCGCCACCGGCGCCGGCGCGGTCCTCGGCGTCCTGCTGCCCCTGCTCCCCGTCACCGACGTCATCGCCGGCCTGATGGGCACCTTCGGCACCGTCATGACCGTCGCCTCGGTCGCCATGACAGGCGTCAACGTCGCCATGCGGGCCAACCCGCTCGGCTTCCTCGTCGGCCTGATCGTCCCCGTCGCGGCGTACCTCATCGAACTGGCCGTCAGCTCGCGGACCGGGCAGCGGATCGTCCGGCAGGGCCTCCAGCAGGCCCTCAAGGGCTTCCAGGCGGTCTGGAACTTCCTCCAGCCGGTCCTGAAGCTCATCGGCAAGGCCGTCACCACCTACGCCAAGGCGTACCTGACGGTCTTCAAGAGCGCTCTGCGGAGCGTCGGCGCGGCCATCGGCGGGATCGCGAGGATCGGCTCCGCCGTGCGCTCGGCGACCACCGCCCTGCGCTCCATCGCCTCCCGCACCATCGGCGGCGTCAAGAGCGCCGTCCAGCCCGTCCTCCGCTGGATCACCGACAAGATCCCCGGCTTCTTCCGCACCGCGAAGGACGCCGTCTCGAAGGCCCTGCGCGGCATCGGCGAACTGGTCAAGGGCGGCCTCAGCGCCGTCCTCGGCGTCGTCAAGGGGCCGGTCAACGGCCTCATCGCCTTCGCCAACTGGATCATCGACGGACTCAACAAGCTGTCCTTCGAGATCCCGCTCACCGGCAAGAAGTTCGGCGTCGAACTCGACAAGCTCCCGATGCTCGCCGAGGGCGGCATCGTCTCGCCCGGCACCCCGGACGAGCACCGCATCGACCCGCTGTCCCAGCTGGAGAACCGCCGCGTCCCGGCCCTCACCGAGGCGCCGCCGCGGCCGCACCGCATCCGGGACTTCCACGAGGAGCCCGGGGCCGGCCCCCGGTCGGCCGCCGAGGACCTGCTCTTCCTGCTGACCGCCCACACCGGGCCGCAGGACGCGGCCGACTGGCCGGCCCTCACCGGCGCCCGCGCCTGAGCCGCCGCCGGCCTCCGCGCCGCGCCGCCGGGCCTCCGCGCCGCCCCCCGAAGGCCCGGCGGCCCGAACCCCCGAAGGACCCGGGCCGCCCGGTCCTTTCCGCACGCCCATCCGAAGTGAGGTGACGGCCGCATGGCCGAGACCACGATCCCGTACGCCGGAAACTCCCACACCGCCGACCTCGCGCCCGGCTCGCTCATCACCCAGGACGGGCAGATGCAGTGGGCCGGGCTGCTCATCGGCCCCGGCACCCCCTTCGCCGTCGACAAGTCCGGCCTGTCCGGCTGGGAGGACCTGCCCGAGTACGACTCCTCCGACGCCGACCGCCCGACCTCCCACGGCGCCTGGCCCGGCTCCCGCTACGCCAAGCCGCGCAAGACCGGCGGCACGATCGTGCTGGTGCCCGAGCACGGCGGCGCCCCCGCGGCCGTCCGGGCGCTGCGGCAGGCGCTGGCCCTGCTCGACGAGGAGCGCTGGCTCGCCGTCCGGCTGCACGGCGAGACCCTCGCCGTACGGGCCCGGATCGCCCAGCGGGTGGTCCCCGCCGACCAGGGCTTCGCCACCCAGGGCAGCTCCCGCATGTCCGTGCAGTGGCTCGCCGCCGACCCGCGCCGGTACGCGGTCAACGAGCAGATCGTCTCCACCATGCCCCCGCAGCCGGAGGCCGGCATCACCTGGCCGCTGACCTGGCCGCTCGACTGGGGCGAGGCCAAGAGCACCGGCGACGCCGTCGTCGAGAACACCGGCTCCGCGCCCACCCACCCGGTGATCGTCTTCCGCGGCCCCTGCTCGATGCCGAGCGTCACCGAGCGGCTCAGCCGGCGCCGGCTGCGGTACGCGATCGACCTGGCCGCCGGCGACGAGCTCACCGTCGACACCCGGGCGGGCACGGTCATGCTCAACAACTCCGCCTCCCGGCTGCACACGGCGATGGCCGACTCCACCCCGGAGGAGCTGTTCGTCCTGGAGCCCGGCCGCACCGACCTGTCCTTCCGGCCCGAGGAGGGCACCGAGCAGGCCCTCATGACCGTCCGCTGGCGCAGCGCCGAGTGGTGACGGCCGCCCCGGCCCGCTCCGTACGCCCCGCGCCGCCCGACCCGTGCCGCACGGCCCGCTCCGCGTGAGCCCCGGCGCCCGGACCCCGGCGGCCGTACCGCTTCCCCTCTCCCGACCCGAGGTGACCCCATGACCGTACGAGCCGCCTGGCTCCAGCCCACCGGGCAGACCCGCGAGGACACCCGGCTGGCCCTCGCCGCCCTCCTCACCCCCAGCGGCCAGAGCACCACGGAGACCCCGCTACGCTCCCGCCCCGGCGTCCTGCCGGGCGGGCTCGCGCTCACCGGCAGCGCGCCCATGCAGGCCACCATCGGCACGGGCCGCGCGATCGTCCAGGGCAAGGACACCGCCCAGGGCGCCTACCTGGTCGCCGTCACCGCGCCGGAGACCCTGACCCTGGCGGACGGCGACGCCCAGTACGACCGGATCGACCTGATCGAACTGGCCGTCGTCGACGAGCCCTACGACCGCGCCGGCACCACCGAGGCCGTCATCCGCCTGGTCAAGGGCGAGGCGAGCGCCACCCCGGTCGTGCCGCCCAGCGGCACGGGCAGCGTCCTCACGCTCTACACGGTCAAGGTGCCGAAGGGCACCTCGGCCGGCACCGGCGGCATCGGCTGGAACTCCGGCGCGGTCACCACCCAGCACTGGCCGGTCGTCGCCCTCGGCGGGATCATGCCCGCCAGCGGCTTCAGGGGCGCCTACCCCGGCCAGTACCGGGACACCGCCGGGCTGCTCCAGCGCTGGGACGGCACCACCTGGGTCTCGTACCCGAAGGCGATCGGCGGCATCGCGCCGTCCACCACGACCTCCGGTTCCTACGCCGGGCAGTTCCGGGACACCGGCCGCGGCCTCCAGCGCTGGGACGGCGCCGCCTGGCAGTACACCGACGGCGCCGCGACCCTGCTGCTCAGCGCCACCCAGTGGCTGACCACCCAGCAGCAGACCGTCCCGGTGAACACCTGGACCACGCTCAGCCTGCCCACCGTGGAGGTCGACGACGGCGCCGGCTGGAACGGCACCACCACCTACACCGTCCCGCGCGGCGGCTGGTGGCGGGTCTCCGCCCACGCCACCTTCGCCGGCGACGGCCAGACCGGCATGCGCGGCGCCCGGATCCTGGTCAGCGGCGCCGGACAGTCCCGGATGACCTGGCTCCTCCCGGCCGGCAACGGCGCCGTCTCGGTGGGCGGCAGCGGCGTGCTCAAGCTCGTCGCCGGCGACACCCTCCAGCTCGCCGGCTTCCACAGCCACACCGCGTCGCTCAAGACCCTCGGCGGCTCCGGCTACGCCTGCAACCTCACCGCCGAGTGGCTCAGGTCCTGACGCCCGCCGCCCCTCCTCCGGCCTTCCCCTGATTGGAGAACCCCCGTGAACCTGCGCAGCAGCTGGGTCGCCGAGATCGGCCAGACCCGCGAGGACACCCGCCTCACCCAGACCGGCGTCACCACCCTCGCCAACCCCGTCCAGGTCCGCTCCGGCATCCTGCCCGGCTCCTACGACGGCCAGTACCGGCTCGCCGGCTTCTGGACCTTCGGCTCCGCCCCGATGACCGCGACCGTCTCCGAGGGCCGGGCCGTCATCCAGGGCGAGATCTCCCAGGGCGCCTACCCGGTGACCCTGCCGACCTCCGAGACCCTCACCTTCGCGCCCGGAAACGCGTACAACCGCATCGACCTGATCGTCCTCAAGATCTACGACGACCTGTACGACGACAACCAGCGGTACGAGGCGAAGCTGGAGATCATCCAGGGCACCGCCGAACCGAACCCGCAGGTCCCGCTGGTCCCCGAGCGCTGCCTGCCGCTGTACGAGGTGCTGGTGCCGGCCGGCGTCAGCGCGGGCAACGGCGGCATCCCGTGGAACACCTCGCTCAAGGACCTGCGCACCCCGGTGGTGAGCCTCGGCGGCATCCTGCCGGTCGAGGGCCCGGTCCAGCCCGGCGCCTACCCGGGCCAGTACCAGGACGCCGGCGGCGCCCTCCAGCGCTGGGACGGCGGCGCCTGGGTGTCCTACCCGTCCGCGCTCGGCGGCATCGTCCCGAACTCCGCCTCCTCCCTCACCGCCAGCTACACCGGCCAGTACCGGGACTCCCCCACCGGCGTCCTCCAGCGCTGGAACGGCACCGCCTGGGTGCCGGCCGTGCCCGGCCCGTACTTCGCCGACACCGCCGACGCGGGCGAGACCGGGTCCGGCACCTACACCCCGACGCTGGAGAAGAGGGCCACCAACCCGCTCCGGGTCAGCTTCGTCGCCCCGCCGTCGAAGGCGGTCGCCGTCGGCTTCGGCTCCCGCGTGCGGTCGCGCGACGACCACTACGCGTACATGGCGCTGGAGCTGAGCCTGGGTTCGACGGTCATCAGCGCCCCCCTGGACGAGTACGCGGCCATGGCCGCCAGCGCCACCACGGTCTCGGTCTCCAGCACCCGCCGGATCTCGAACCTCACGCCGGGCGCGACCTACACGCTGACGGCCTTCTTCCGGATCGTCCCCAACACCCTCGGCTACAAGGCCTCCTTCGACAACTCCTTCATCAAGGTCGACCCGCTGCCGTAGCCCCGCCCCGGCCATCCGGCCACCGAGAGGAGAACCCCATGCCCCTGCGCCCCGGCTGGCTGCTGCCCAGCGGCCAGACCCGCCGGACGACCCGCCTCACCGACCTCGGGGCCGGCGTCCCCGTCGACCCGCTCGTCTCCCGCTCCGGCATCCTGCCGGGCTCCACCGACGGCAGGTACCGGGTCAGCGGCCTGTCCCTGGCCGGCAGCGGCCCGATGACCGCGACCGTCCACGCCGGCCGGGCCCTCGTCCAGGGCCGCCCCGAACAGGGCGCGTACCCCGTCGCCCTCGACGGCGACACCGTCCTCACCTTCGGCGACGGCGACCCGCTCCACCCGCGGATCGACCTCGTCGTCCTGCGGGTGTACGACGACGAGTTCGACAGCCTCACCCGGTACGAGGCCGTCCTGGAGGTCGTCGTCGGCCAGGCGAAGGCCGACCCGGTCGCCCCGCCCGTCCCGCCCGCCTCGCTGCCGCTCTTCACCGTCCGGGTCAAGGCCGGGACCTCCGCCGGCACCGGCGGCATCGCCTGGACCGGCGGCGACCTCACCGACCTGCGGGCCACGACCGTCGCGGTCGGCGGCATCCTGCCCGTCTACAACAACGCCGGCGTGCCGGGCGCCTACCCCGGCCAGTACCAGGACAACGACATCGCCCACCACCTCCAGCGGTGGAGCGGCACCGGCTGGGTCGCGTACCCCCGGGAGATCGGCGGCATCGCCCCCCAGGGGGCGCTCTCCGTCGGCGGCTACACCGGCCAGTACCGCGAGCACAACGGCGTCCTCCAGCGGTGGAACGGCACCGCCTGGGCGACCTACCACCCGCCGGTGGAGACCGAGTCCGTGACGGCCGGCGCGGTCGCGCTCACCGGCTGGACCCTGGTCGGCTACGAGGCCCGGCGCACCCGCGGCGGGCTGTGCACCACGCAGGTGACGCTCACCCGCAGCGGCGCCCAGATCGACGCCAACAGCGCCGGGAACATCAACGACGAGCCGCTGTGCACCCTGCCCTCCGGCTGGCGTCCCGCCCTCGGCATCGACGCGATCGCCTCGGACGGCTTCGGCGACGGCTCGGCCTGGCTCTCCCCGAGCGGCCAGGTCACCCTGCGCACGTGGGTCTCCAACGGCGCGCTCGTCCCGGGCCGCAACGTCCGCGTCAGCGCCACCTACATCCTTCCGTGAGGTCCGTCCCATGAGTCTCGACACCCCCTACCGGGCCGTCTTCTGCGACCTGGTGACCGACCAGACCCTCGACATCCTGCCGCTGCGGGACGTCTCCTTCGAGGACTACATCGGCCGCGCCGGCTCGCTCTCCGGCACCGTCCCCGTGCCCGACCGCGCGATGGCCGATCGGGCCCGCAAGATCAAGCCCGGCCGCACCACCGTGTACCTGGAGCGCGGCGGCTTCCTGTGGTGGGGCGGCATCGTCTGGACCACCAACCTCCAGGGCAGCGACCGCGGCGTGGTGACCCTCGGCGTCCAGGCGTCCACCTTCGACTCGTACGCGGCCCGGCGCCGGATCCGCACCGAGGTCAAGTACCACCAGGTCGAGCAGTTCGGGATCGTCCGCGACCTGTGGGCGCGGCTCGGCGCCGGCCTCGGGGCGAGCGCCGTCGAGCCCGGCGACGACGTGCCCGCGCAGGAGGTGCCGCGCTCCGCCTCCTACCAGCTCGGCGACGAGACCGCCTACCAGGAGGCGCTCGACCAGCTCGCGGCGTACGAGGATGGCGTCGAGTACCAGATCCTCGTCTACCGCGACCCGTCCGACGGGCGGCGGGTGCGCCGGCTCCGGCTCGGCTCCCCCAGGATCCGCGCCGGCGCCACGGACGTCGTCCTCGACCGCCCCGGCACGATCCTCAGCTACTCCCTCCCGGACGACGCCACCCGCGGCGGCACCACCTCGCTCGCCCGCGGCGCCACCGTCAACAACAACGCCGCCGCCCCCTCCCGGCCGACCCTGTCGGACGAGATCACGGCGACGGACCTGCCCGACCGCTGGCCGCGGCTGGACCTGTCGGCGGACTACAACGACATCAGCGACAAGGCCACGCTCGACGCGCTGGCCCGGGCCGCCCTGAAGGAGGCCCAGGGCTCGGTCCTCATCCCCGAGCTCAGCATCCGGCTCTCCGACGTCGTCCCCTCGACCCTCCTCGGCCGCACCGCCCGCGTCCGGATCACCGACGAATGGCACCCGACGGGCCTCGACGCCCGTTACCGGATCGTCGGCGTGAAGGTCCGGCCGGCCGAGCGGGGCCGCCCCGACACCGCAGATCTCGCCCTGGAGGAAGCCTGATGGCCCTGCTGCCCGAGGACATCGTCGACCGGCTGATCCAGATGGAGCGCCGGATCAACGCCCTGTCCACCGCGGTCAACGTCCGCCCGCCGCTGACCGAACTCACCAACGGCTCGCTCACCCTGAAGCGGCAGTCCGACCCGCACGACCCCGCGACGGCCGTCCTCGTCGCCCAGTTCACCACCAGCGGCCCCGGCGGCACCAAGCCCGTGCTGCGGGTCAACGACGCCTACGGCCACGAGATCCTCTCCGACGACATCCTCACCGGCGGCCTCGCCCGGCCCTGGCTGCCGATGCTGCCGCCGCAGGACCTGGCCCCGGCGAACTGGCCGGCCACCACCGCCACCTCCTGGACGACGATCGCCCAGTCCCAGAACCCCCTCTGGCAGCCCAAGATGCGGCTGCGGATGCTCACCCGGGTCTCCTCCGGGGCCACCGGACAGGTGCGGGTGCTGGTCGGCGGCGCTCCGTTCGGTCCGACGGTGGCCGCCGGAACGGTCTTCGACCACACCGCCGCCGTCACCACCGACCCGCAGGCCGACTTCGGCAAGGACCTCACCGTCGAGGTCCAGGCCGTCGTCACCAGCGCCTCCGGCACCGTCTACGCCCAGCCGGTGCTGATGCACGGCCGCCAGACCTGACCCCTCCCGAGAAGGAGCACCCCGTGATCCCCGATCCGCACCACCCCTGGGGCGTCGAGATCGACTACGCGGGCCGCGGCACCGTCGCCGAGCACGGCCACACCGTCGACCTGCGGCTGTACGACAACACCCTCGGCGGCCCGCTGGAGCGCGACCCGATGACCGGCGAGTACCCGGCGGTGTACGTCACCGCCCAGGTCGTCGAGAGCGGCGAGGGCGGCGCCCAGCTGCGCGGCCACGGCCTCGCCATGGTCCAGCCCGCGGGCGGGCGCCCCGCGGTGCCCGACCCGGACGCGGTCGTCCGGGCGGTCGCGGCCGCCCTCGCCGACTTCGCGTCCCGCCGGGCCGCCTTCGCCGCGCTCTGCGCCGCCTGGGCCCCGGCCCCCGCCCCGGAGCCCGCACCGGATCCCACCCCGGAGCCGGAGCCCACCCCGGCACCGGAGCCGGAGCCCGTCCCGTAACGCCCGCTCCCCGCCCGCACGCCCGCCCCGCGCCGCCGACGGCCGGGGCTCCCGCATGTCTGGAGGACCACAGATGGCCACTCCCCTGTCCGCGGACCGGCTCGTCGCCGCGCTCCGCGCCGAAGGCGTCACCGTCGTCGAGCACCCCGGCTGGCGCACCCACCACCGCAACGGCGCCGGCGCCTGGGGCCCCGTCGCCGGCGTCATGATCCACCACACCGTGTCCACCGGCACCGCGTCCTCCGTCGCGATGTGCTTCGACGGCTACGAGAGCCTCCCCGGCCCGCTCTGCCACGGCGTGATCGCCAAGGACGGCACCGTCCACCTCGTCGGCAACGGCCGCGCCAACCACGCCGGCGGCGGCGACCCGGCCGTCCTCCGGGCCGTCGTCACCGAGGCGTACGGCGACCGGCCCCCGGCCCCCCGCGAACACCAGGGCAGCCCCGGCGCCGTCGACGGCAACTCCCGCTTCTACGGCTTCGAGTGCGTCAACCTCGGCAACGGCACCGACCCCTGGCCGGCCGCCCAGCTCGATGCGATCGAACGGGTCTCCGCCGCGCTCTGCCGCGCCCACGGCTGGGGCGCCAGGTCGGTCATCGGCCACCTGGAGTGGTCCGACTGGAAGAGCGACCCCAAGGGCTTCGGCATGCCGGGGATGCGCGACCGGGTGCAGCGGCGCCTCGGCACGGCCCCGCGGCCGGCGCCCCCGGCGAAGCCCGCCACCCCCGCGTACCACCCGTTCCCCGGCACCTCCTTCTTCCGGAGCGCGCCCAGCTCCCCGGTGATCACGGCGATGGGCCGCCGGCTGACGGCCGAGGGCTGCGGACGGTACCGGGTCGGGCCCGGGCCGCGCTGGTCCGAGGCCGACCGGCAGTCGTACGCGGCCTGGCAGCGCAAGCTCGGCTTCCGCGGCGCCGACGCCGACGGCTGGCCGGGCGCCGCGTCCTGGAACGCGCTCAAGGTCCCGTACACGACGTAAGGAGAGACCCCATGTCCGATGCCGCGAAGCGCACGGCCCGCACCGTGCTGCAGACCGCCGTCGCCCTCGCCCTCGTCCTGCCCGCGCTCGTCGACGCCGCCGGGATCCCCGCCACCCTGCCGTGGGTGGCCGCCGCCCTCGCCGTCGCCGGCGGCCTGACCCGGGCCATGGCGGTCCCCGCCGTCCAGCTCCTGCTGCCCGCGTGGCTGCGGACGGAACCGGGCGGTGCCGATGACCGAGGCTGACCCGAACGACCCGGTCGCGGTCGCGCTCGAACTGGAGCGGCTGCGCGGCACCCTCGAAGCCGGCTTCGCCCGCGTCGACGGCTCGCTCGCCCTGCTCGTCCAGCGCAGCGACCAGACCGACAAGCAGCTCGCCGACCACGAGGCCCGCCTCGACGACCTGGAGCGGGCCCGCTGGCCGCTCGGCTCCATCGCCGCGATCACCGCCGGCGCCGGCGTGCTGGTCGCCCTGTGGGAGCTGACCTCCCGGTGAAACGCCGCAGGGCGGCACCCCCGGAAAGGGGTGCCGCCCTGCGGTCTCGCGCTCTTACTGGTTGTACGGACCGTAGTCGTAGTCCTCCAGCGGAACGGCCTGGCCGGAGCCGGTGCCGAACGGCGAGTAGTCGAGGTCGTCGTAGCCGACGGACGAGTACATCGCCGCCTTGGCCTCCTCGGTCGGCTCGACCCGGATGTTGCGGTAGCGGGACAGACCCGTACCGGCCGGGATGAGCTTACCGATGATCACGTTCTCCTTGAGGCCGATGAGGCTGTCGGACTTGGCGTTGATCGCCGCGTCCGTCAGGACTCGGGTCGTCTCCTGGAAGGAGGCGGCCGACAGCCAGGACTCCGTGGCCAGCGAGGCCTTGGTGATACCCATCAGCTGCGGACGGCCGGAGGCGGGGTGACCGCCCTCGGTGACCACACGACGGTTCTCCTGCTCGAACTTCGAGCGCTCGACCAGCTCGCCCGGGAGGAGCTCCGCGTCGCCGGACTCGATGATCGTCACGCGGCGGAGCATCTGCCGGATGATGATCTCGATGTGCTTGTCGTGGATCGACACGCCCTGCGAGTTGTAGACCTTCTGGACTTCGCCGACCAGGTGGACCTGGACCGCGCGCTGACCGAGGATCCGGAGCACGTCGTGCGGGTTGGTGGCACCCACGGTGAGCTTCTGGCCCACCTCGACGTGGTCGCCCTCGCCCACGAGCAGACGGGCACGCTTCGAGATCGGGTAGGCCGTCTCGTCGGTGCCGTCGTCCGGGGTGACGACGATCTTCTTGGTCTTCTCGGTCTCCTCGATGCGGACGCGGCCGGCCGCCTCGGAGATCGGGGCGACACCCTTCGGCTGACGCGCCTCGAAGAGCTCGACGACACGCGGCAGACCCTGGGTGATGTCGTCACCGGCCACACCACCGGTGTGGAAGGTACGCATCGTCAGCTGGGTACCGGGCTCACCGATGGACTGGGCGGCGATGATGCCGACCGCCTCACCGATGTCGACCAGCTTGCCGGTGGCCAGCGAGCGGCCGTAGCAGAAGGCACAGGTGCCGACGGCGGACTCACAGGTCAGGACCGAGCGGGTCTTGACCTCCTCGACGCCCGCGTTGACCAGGGCGTCGATGAGCACGTCACCCAGGTCGACGTTGGCCGGCGCGATGACCTTGCCGTCCACGACGACGTCCTCGGCGAGCATCCGCGCGTACACGGAGGTCTCGACGTCGTCCGTCTTCCGCAGGACACCGGCCTCGTCCTTGGCCGCGATCCGCAGCTTCAGACCGCGCTCGGTGCCGCAGTCCTCCTCGCGGATGATCACGTCCTGCGAGACGTCCACCAGACGACGGGTCAGGTAACCCGAGTCGGCGGTACGCAGGGCGGTGTCGGCGAGACCCTTACGGGCACCGTGCGTCGAGATGAAGTACTCGAGGACGGACAGACCCTCGCGGAAGGACGCCTTGATCGGACGCGGGATGGTCTCGTTCTTCGCGTTCGACACCAGACCGCGCATACCCGCGATCTGCCGCATCTGCATCATGTTTCCTCGGGCACCCGAGTCGACCATCATGAAGATGGGGTTGGTCTTGGGGAAGTTCGCGTTCATCGCCTCGGCGACCTCGTTGGTCGCCTTGGTCCAGATCGCGATGAGCTCCTGCGTGCGCTCTTCCTTGGTGATCAGACCGCGCTCGTACTGCTTCTGGACCTTCTCGTCCTGCTCCTCGTAGCCCTTGACGATGGCCTTCTTGGCCTCGGGCACGACGACGTCGGAGATGGCCACGGTGACGCCCGAACGGGTCGCCCAGTGGAAGCCGGCCGCCTTCAGGTTGTCGAGCGTCGCCGCCACGATGACCTTGGGGTAGCGCTCCGCCAGGTCGTTGACGATCTCGGAGAGCTGCTTCTTGCCCACCGAGTAGTCGACGAACGGGTAGTCCTCGGGCAGCAGCTCGTTGAAGAGCGCGCGGCCCAGCGTGGTCTTCAGACGGAACGAGTCGCCCGTCTGCCACTCCGGCTCGCCCTCCTCCGCGACCGGGGGGACCCAGCCGCGCGGCGGGACGGTGCCGATCGGGAAGCGGATGTCGATCTGCGACTGCAGCGACAGCTCGCCGGCGTCGAAGGCCATGATCGCCTCGGCCGTGGAGCCGAACGCGCGGCCCTCGCCCTTGACGTCCCGCAGCTCGCCGTCGGTGGTGAGGAAGAACAGACCGAGGACCATGTCCTGGGTCGGCATCGTCACCGGGCGGCCGTCGGCCGGCTTGAGGATGTTGTTCGAGGACAGCATCAGGATGCGGGCCTCGGCCTGCGCCTCCGCGGACAGCGGCAGGTGCACGGCCATCTGGTCACCGTCGAAGTCCGCGTTGAAGGCGGTGCAGACGAGCGGGTGGATCTGGATGGCCTTGCCCTCGACCAGCTGCGGCTCGAAGGCCTGGATGCCGAGGCGGTGCAGGGTGGGCGCACGGTTCAGCAGAACCGGGTGCTCGGCGATGACCTCTTCGAGGACGTCGTACACGACCGTGCGGCCGCGCTCGACCATCCGCTTCGCCGACTTGATGTTCTGCGCGTGGTTCAGGTCGACCAGGCGCTTCATCACGAACGGCTTGAAGAGCTCCAGCGCCATGGCCTTCGGCAGACCGCACTGGTGCAGCTTGAGCTGCGGGCCGACGACGATGACGGAACGCGCCGAGTAGTCGACACGCTTGCCGAGCAGGTTCTGACGGAAACGACCCTGCTTGCCCTTCAGCATGTCGCTGAGGGACTTCAGCGGACGGTTGCCGGGGCCCGTCACCGGGCGACCGCGGCGGCCGTTGTCGAAGAGGGCGTCGACCGCCTCCTGGAGCATCCGCTTCTCGTTGTTCACGATGATCTCGGGGGCACCGAGGTCGAGCAGACGCTTCAGACGGTTGTTGCGGTTGATCACACGGCGGTACAGGTCGTTCAGGTCGGAGGTCGCGAAGCGGCCACCGTCGAGCTGCACCATCGGACGGAGGTCCGGCGGGATGACCGGCACGCAGTCGAGAACCATGCCCTTGGGGCTGTTCGCGGTCTGCAGGAACGCGGAGACGACCTTGAGGCGCTTGAGCGCACGGGTCTTCTTCTGGCCCTTGCCGGTGCGGATGATCTCGCGGAGCTTCTCCGCCTCCTCCTCCAGGTCGAAGGACTCCAGGCGCTTCTGCAGCGCCGCAGCACCCATCGAGCCGTCGAAGTACGTGCCGAAGCGGTCACGCAGCTCGCGGTAGAGGAGCTCGTCGCCCTCCAGGTCCTGGACCTTGAGGTTCTTGAAGCGGGACCAGACCTCGTCCAGACGGTCGATCTCGCGCTGCGCGCGGTCGCGCAGCTGCTTCATCTCGCGCTCGGCACCCTCGCGCACCTTGCGGCGCACGTCGGCCTTGGCGCCCTCGGCCTCCAGCTCGGCCAGGTCGGACTCGAGCTTCTTGGCGCGGTTCTCCAGGTCGGAGTCGCGGCGCTGCTCGATCTGCTGGCGCTCGACGGAGACGTGGGCCTCCAGCGACGGCAGGTCGCGGGTACGGCGCTCGTCGTCGACGTACGTGATCATGTACGCCGCGAAGTAGATGACCTTCTCGAGGTCCTTCGGGGCGAGGTCGAGCAGGTAGCCCAGACGCGACGGAACGCCCTTGAAGTACCAGATGTGGGTGACGGGAGCGGCCAGCTCGATGTGGCCCATCCGCTCACGGCGCACCTTGGCGCGGGTGACCTCGACGCCACACCGCTCGCAGATGATGCCCTTGAAGCGGACGCGCTTGTACTTGCCGCAGTAGCACTCCCAGTCCCGGGTCGGACCGAAGATCTTCTCGCAGAAGAGTCCGTCCTTCTCGGGCTTCAGGGTGCGGTAGTTGATGGTCTCCGGCTTCTTGACCTCGCCGTGGCTCCACTGACGGATGTCGTCAGCGGTGGCCAGACCGATCCGGAGCTCGTCGAAGAAGTTGACGTCGAGCACTATGCGTCAATCCCTCTCAGGGTTGTAAGGCTGTGGGGTCTGATACGGGGGTCCTGGGGCCGGCGGGCCTTGATCGCTCAAGGCCCGCCGGACTCCCGTCAGACCTCTTCGACGCTGCTCGGCTCGCGCCGGGACAGGTCGATGCCGAGCTCCTCCGCTGCGCGGAAGACGTCCTCGTCGGTGTCGCGCATCTCGATGGACATGCCGTCCGAGGACAGCACCTCCACGTTGAGGCACAGGGACTGCATCTCCTTGATGAGCACCTTGAAGGACTCGGGGATGCCGGGCTCAGGGATGTTCTCGCCCTTGACGATGGCCTCGTAGACCTTCACGCGGCCGGTCACGTCGTCGGACTTGATCGTCAGCAGCTCCTGGAGGGCGTACGCGGCGCCATAAGCCTCCAGCGCCCACACCTCCATCTCACCGAAGCGCTGACCACCGAACTGGGCCTTACCACCCAGCGGCTGCTGGGTGATCATCGAGTACGGACCGGTCGAACGGGCGTGCAGCTTGTCGTCGACCAGGTGGTGCAGCTTGAGGATGTACATGTACCCGACCGAGATCGGGTCCGGGAACGGCTCGCCGGAGCGGCCGTCGAACAGGCGCGCCTTGCCGGACGGGAGCACCATGCGCTCGCCGTCGCGGTTCGGGATGGTGTGCTGGAGCAGGCCGGCGAGCTCGTCCTCACGGGCACCGTCGAAGACCGGGGTCGCGACGTTGGTGCCGGGGGCGACGGAGTCGGCGCCGATGGCCTGGAGGCGCTGCGCCCACTCGTCCGCGAGGCCGGAGACGTCCCAGCCGCGGCTGGCGAGCCAGCCGAGGTGGATCTCCAGGACCTGTCCCGGGTTCATTCGGGACGGGACACCCAGCGGGTTGAGGATGATGTCGACCGGGGTGCCGTCCTCGAGGAAGGGCATGTCCTCGATCGGGAGGATCTTGGAGATGACACCCTTGTTGCCGTGGCGGCCGGCGAGCTTGTCACCGTCGGTGATCTTGCGCTTCTGGGCGACGTAGACGCGGACCAGCTGGTTCACGCCCGGGGGAAGCTCGTCGCCCTCCTCGCGGTCGAAGACGCGGACGCCGATGACCTTGCCGGTCTCGCCGTGCGGGACCTTCAGCGAGGTGTCGCGGACCTCACGGGCCTTCTCGCCGAAGATCGCACGGAGCAGGCGCTCCTCCGGGGTCAGCTCGGTCTCGCCCTTGGGCGTGACCTTGCCGACCAGGATGTCGCCGGCGACGACCTCGGCACCGATGCGGATGATGCCGCGCTCGTCGAGGTCGGCGAGGACCTCCTCGGAGACGTTCGGGATGTCCCGGGTGATCTCCTCGGGGCCGAGCTTGGTGTCACGGGCGTCGACCTCGTGCTCCTCGATGTGGATCGAGGAGAGGACGTCGTCCTGGACGAGGCGCTGCGACAGGATGATCGCGTCCTCGTAGTTGTGGCCCTCCCACGGCATGAACGCGACGAGCAGGTTCTTGCCCAGCGCCATCTCGCCGTTCTCGGTGGCCGGACCGTCGGCGAGGACCTGGCCCTCGATGACGTGGTCGCCCTCGGCGACGACGACCTTCTGGTTGACCGAGGTGCCCTGGTTCGACCGGGAGAACTTGTGCAGGCGGTACGTGTTGTACGTGCCGTCGTCGTTGGCGACCGTGATGTAGTCGGCCGACAGCTCCTGGATGACACCGGACTTCTCGGCCTTGAGGACGTCGCCGGCGTCGGTGGCGCAGCGGTACTCCATGCCGGTGCCGACGAGCGGGGCCTCCGCCTTGATGAGCGGGACGGCCTGGCGCATCATGTTCGCGCCCATGAGGGCGCGGTTGGCGTCGTCGTGCTCGAGGAACGGGATCATGGCGGTCGCGACCGACACCATCTGGCGCGGCGAGACGTCCATGTAGTCCACGTCGGCGGGCTCGACGTAGTCGACCTCGCCGCCACGCTTGCGGACGAGGACGCGGTTCTCGGTGAAGCGGAGGTCGTCGTCGAGCGCGGCGTTGGCCTGCGCGATGACGAACCGGTCCTCCTCGTCGGCGGTGACGTAGTCGACCTCGTCGGTGACCTGGCCGTCGACGACCTTGCGGTACGGCGTCTCGATGAAGCCGAACGCGTTGACGCGGCCGTACGAGGCGAGCGAACCGATCAGACCGATGTTCGGGCCTTCGGGGGTCTCGATCGGGCACATGCGTCCGTAGTGGGACGGGTGCACGTCTCGGACCTCGAAGCCGGCCCGCTCACGGGAGAGACCACCGGGGCCCAGCGCGGACAGACGACGCTTGTGCGTCAGACCCGAGAGCGGGTTGTTCTGGTCCATGAACTGGGACAGCTGGCTGGTGCCGAAGAACTCCTTGATGGAGGCGACGACCGGCCGGATGTTGATCAGGGTCTGCGGCGTGATCGCCTCGACGTCCTGGGTGGTCATGCGCTCGCGCACGACCCGCTCCATACGGGCGAGACCCGTACGGACCTGGTTCTGGATGAGCTCGCCGACGTTGCGCAGGCGGCGGTTGCCGAAGTGGTCGATGTCGTCGGTCTCGACGACGATCGAGGAACCGTTGTCGCCGACCGTCTCGGTCTCGCCGGCGTGCAGCTTCACCAGGTACTTGATCGTCGCGATGATGTCCTCGACGGTCAGGATCCCGGCGTCCAGCGGGGCGTCGGCGCCCAGCTTCTTGTTGACCTTGTAGCGGCCGACCTTGGCCAGGTCGTAGCGCTTCGGGTTGAAGTACAGGTTCTCCAGCAGGGTCTGCGCGGCCTCGCGGGTCGGCGGCTCGCCCGGACGGAGCTTGCGGTAGATGTCGAGCAGCGCGTCGTCCTGGCCCTGGGTGTGGTCCTTCTCCAGGGTGGCGCGCATGGACTCGTACTCGCCGAACTCCTGGAGGATCTGCTCGGTGGTCCAGCCGAGGGCCTTCAGGAGGACGGTGACCGACTGCTTGCGCTTGCGGTCGATGCGGACGCCGACGAGGTCGCGCTTGTCGATCTCCATCTCCAGCCAGGCACCCCGGGACGGGATGATCTTGGCGGAGAAGATGTCCTTGTCGGACGTCTTGTCGATGGAGGAGTCGAAGTAGACGCCCGGCGAGCGGACGAGCTGCGACACGACGACACGCTCGGTGCCGTTGATGACGAAGGTGCCCTTGTTGGTCATGAGCGGGAAGTCGCCCATGAAGACCGTCTGGGACTTGATCTCGCCGGTCTCGTTGTTGGTGAACTCGGCGGTGACGAAGAGCGGGGCGCCGTACGTGAAGTCACGGTCCTTGCACTCGTCGATGGAGTTCTTCGGCGGCTCGAAGCGGTGGTCGCGGAAGGTCAGCGACATCGACCCGGAGAAGTCCTCGATCGGGGAGATCTCCTCGAAGATCTCCTCCAGGCCGGACTTCGTGGGGACGTCCTGTCCCGACTCGAGAGCAGCCTCGACGCGAGCCTTCCAGGCGGCGTTGCCGAGCAGCCAGTCAAAGCTCTCGGTCTGCAGCGCGAGGAGGTTCGGAACCTCGAGGGGCTCCTTGATCTTTGCAAAGGAGATGCGCAGCGGGGCGGTGCTTGCGCCGGTGTTCATGTTGTTCGAGGCGTTGCGCGAGGCGGCCAAGAGGGGGTCCTTCCGAGGGCTCGGACTCACTACGCGCGTACCGGTCCCCAGCAACGCTTCACGGCAGACGTTTCCTGAAGTGGCCAAAAGACCAGGTCAGACGGGGTCGGTCCACGAAGCTGATGCGAAGGTATGCCCCTGGTGACGGGCAGGGGGCAGCTAACAGGCAGCGCAAAGGGTCAGTGTAGCCACTTGGCTCACTGATGTCCAGGGCGACTGCTGCGCGACCCTCGTTGCTCTCAACTCCGCGGTACTCGCGCCGTGCGGCGCACCTCGATACTGCCCGTTCGGTCGTCGATCCATGCCTCGGAAACGGATCGTTGTGACGACGCGTCCTGAGAATTGCGCGCGGCGTGCCGTTCGTCAAGGCCCCCGCCGGTGTGCGGCGCACGGCGAAGATCACCATACTCCGCTTCCGGAGGCCCGCGGGACCCCCGCCACGCGGGTCCCGGGAACGCCGAAAGGCGACCACCCAGATGGATGATCGCCTTTCGGTGCCTCCGCGTTACACGGGGGCGAGAGTCAGCTCAGCGAGCCGAAACGGTCTTACTTGACCGTGACGGTGGCGCCGGCGGCCTTGAGGGACTCGGCAGCCTTCTCGGCGGCCTCCTTCGCGACCTTCTCGAGGACCGGCTTCGGGGTGCCGTCGACGAGGTCCTTGGCCTCCTTGAGGCCCAGGGAGGTGAGCTCGCGCACGACCTTGATGACCTGGATCTTCTTGTCGCCGGCACCCTCGAGGATGACGTCGAACTCGTCCTGCTCCTCGGCGGCACCGGCAGCGTCGCCACCACCGGCGGCGGGGGCGGCAACGGCGACGGCCGCGGCGGCGGTGACGTCGAACTTCTCCTCGAAGGCCTTCACGAACTCGGAGAGCTCGATGAGGGTCATCTCCTCGAACTGGGCGAGGAGGTCGTCCTGAGAGAGCTTCGCCATGATGGGCGATCCTTCCACTAATTCGGCAGGTGCCGATGTGTCTATAGAGGCGGGCGTAACGGCCCGCTACGACCCGCGCACTACGCGGCGCGGATCAATGCGCGAGCCGAATTACTCGGCACCGCCCTGCTCGGCCTGCTTGGCACGGAGCGCGTCCACGGTGCGGACGAGCTTCGACGGCAGAGCCTGGAAGAGCTGAGCAGCCTGAGACTGCTTGCCCTTGAAGGCGCCGGCCAGCTTGCTGAGCAGAACCTCGCGGGACTCGAGGTCCGCAAGCTTCTTGATGTCGTCGGCGGAGAGAGCCTTACCGTCAAGGACACCGGCCTTGATGATGAGGTTCGGGTTCTCCTTGGCGAAGTCACGCAGGGCCTTCGCCGACTCCACCGGGTCACCGGTGACGAAGGCGACCGCGGTCGGACCAGCGAAGTGCTCGTCCAGTGCGGTGATCCCGGCCTCGTTGGCCGCAATCTTGGTCAGCGTGTTCTTCACCACGGCGTACTGGGCGTTCTCACCGAGCGAGCGACGCAGCGTCTTGAGCTGCGCCACGGTGAGACCCCGGTACTCGGTCAGCACGGCGGCGTTGGAGCTGCGGAACTGGTCCGTGAGCTCGGCCACCGATGCAGCCTTGTTGGGCGTCGGCATAGTGCGTTCGCCTCCTTCCGGGTGATGAGGACCGCTCAGAAGGGGCTGAACAAACGAAAACGCCCCGGGCGCAGGCGCACGGGGCTCAGCTCGACCGGACGGAACATCCGGGAACTCTCCACAGTCACCTGCGCGGGTCGTCCGTTGTCAACGGATCCTTCGGCCACCGCACCCGGTAAGGGCACAGCAACGACCAGCGGTCTTTGGCTTCTGTGGAAGAGTACGTGACGTCGTCCGTCCGGGGCAAATCAGCCCTGAGCGGCGTCGGCGTCCTTCATGGCCTGGCCGGCGTCCTTGAGCATCTGGAAGAGGTCGACCGTGTCCTTGGCCGGCGGGGCCTGGACCGCGGCCTTGGTGCCGTAGTCGGAGTACTCGGCGACCATCTTCACGGTGCCCTGCGGCATCTTCATGCCGACGTCCATCTTCACCGGGTAGCCGTTCCCGTCGACCCAGACCTCGGTGTCGTACGCGGTGATGCCGGCCTTCTTCACCCCGTCGACGAGCTCCTTGCGCTCCTGCTCGGAGAGGACGTCGAAGGACGTGTTGGCGTCGACCATCTGCTCCAGGGTGAGCGTGCCCTTGTAGTGCTGGGCCTCGACCCCGCCGACCTTCTCCGCGCCGACGTGCTTGAGGTTCGGCGAGTCCAGGAGCAGGGCCAGCTGCTTGGCCGGGTCCTGGTTCATGTTCTCCATGCCGCCCGTCATGGACTTCTGGAGGTTCTTGTCGCCGGACGCCTCGGCGATGCCCTTGAGGTCGAACTTCATCCAGCGCTTGCCGTCGAGCTTGGCGGCCTGCTCGGCGCCCATGTCCATGTACATGACGTTGTCGAGCATGAGCATGCGCATCTGCTCCGGCCCGCCGGCACCGGCGGCGGCGGAGAGCATGGAGCCCTTGACCGTGATGTCCATGAGGGCGGGGTCCCAGCCCTGGACACCGGTCATCTCCATGGTGCCGCCGCCCTCCATGCCGGCCGGCATGGTGAGCGTCATGTGGATCTTGGCGGCCTTGGCCTCGGAGGTCTTCTCGAAAGCGGCCTTCAGGACCTGCGTCACGTCGCCGGCGCCGCCGGACTTGGCGCCCGTCTTGCCGTCGTCGTTGCAGCCCGCGAGTCCCGCCACGAGGCCCGCGGCGGTGAGCGCGACGCCCGCGCGCTTCCAGGTCGACTTGCCCATAGGTGTTCCCCACCCCTTGATCATCGTCTTTGCGTTCTCTTGAACCGTAACGCACGCCTACGACAGCGGAGACGCAATAAAAGCCGCCCCCCGTTCCTCCGGAGAGGAACGGGGGGCGGCTTTCAGGACTGACTGCTACCGAGCCGGAAGGGCTCAGACCGCGGCCGGGTCCTCCTCGACGAGGAGGTTGCGGGTGCGGTTCGAGTCGACCGGGATGCCGGGGCCCATCGTGGTGCTGATGGCGGCCTTCTTGATGTACCGGCCCTTGGCGGCGGACGGCTTCAGACGGAGGATCTCCTCCAGGGCCGCGCCGTAGTTCTCCACCAGCTGCGTGTCGTCGAAGGACGTCTTGCCGATGATGAAGTGCAGGTTCGAGTGCTTGTCGACGCGGAACTCGATCTTGCCGCCCTTGATGTCGTTGACAGCCTTGGCGACATCGGGGGTGACGGTGCCGGTCTTCGGGTTCGGCATGAGACCACGCGGACCGAGCACGCGGCCGAGGCGGCCGACCTTGCCCATGAGGTCCGGGGTGGCGACCACGGCGTCGAACTCGTTCAGGCGGTTGCCCTTGGCGATCTCGTCGATCAGCTCGTCGGAGCCGACGATGTCGGCGCCCGCGGCGACCGCGGCCTCGGCACGCTCACCGGTCGCGAAGACCAGGACCCGGGCGGTCTTGCCGGTGCCGTGCGGGAGGTTCACGGTGCCACGGACCATCTGGTCGGCCTTGCGCGGGTCGACACCCAGGCGGAAGGCGACCTCGACGGTGCCGTCGAACTTCGTGGTGGAGGTCTCCTTGGCAAGGCGGACGGCCTCGAGCGGGGCGTAGAGCTTCTCCCGGTCGATCTTGGCGTCCGCAGCGCGGAGGGACTTGCTGCGCTTCACTGCTGCTCCTGTGTTGTCTCAGGTGTGGAGTCGTGGTGCGGACCAAGCGCTGGTCCTACCACTGCGGTCACGAGGGGGGGTGATCAGCCCTCGACCGTGATGCCCATGGAACGGGCGGTGCCGGCGATGATCTTCGACGCGGCGTCCAGGTCGTTCGCGTTGAGGTCGGGCATCTTGGTGGTGGCGATCTCGCGGACCTGCGCCTCGGTGATCTTGGCGACCTTGGTCTTGTGCGGCTCGCCGGAGCCCTTCTCCACACCCGCGGCCTTGAGGATCATCTTGGCGGCCGGCGGAGTCTTGGTGATGAAGGTGAAGGAACGGTCCTCGTAGACCGTGATCTCCACCGGGATCACCCAGCCACGCTGCGACTCGGTCGCGGCGTTGTAGGCCTTGCAGAACTCCATGATGTTGACGCCGTGCTGACCGAGCGCGGGGCCGACCGGCGGGGCCGGGTTGGCCGCACCGGCGTTGATCTGGAGCTTGATAAGCCCCGTGACCTTCTTCTTCTTGGGAGGCATAGCTCTCTCCGGGTCCTAGTGAGAGTTTTCAGCCGATCCATCCGGTCATCCGGATGGAGGCATACCGCACAACGATAACGGGTATAGCTGCGCGTCCAAAAACCGAGCAGGTCAGAGGGGCTGTGGCAGCCCCTCTGACCTGTTCGGAAACTCGTGTGGATCGAGAAGAACGATCAGTTCTTCTGGATCTGGTCGAAGCTCAGCTCGACCGGGGTCTCGCGGCCGAAGATCTCGACGAGGCCCTTGACCTTCTTCGAGTCCGGGTTGATCTCGTTGATCGTGGCCTGGAGGGTGGCGAAGGGGCCGTCGGTGACGGTGACCGAGTCGCCGACCTCGAAGTCGAGGACCTGGACCTCCAGCTTGCGGGCCGGAGCCGGCTTGCCCTCGGCCTCGGCGGCCTCGCGGGCGGCCTTCTCCTCGGCCTCCGGGGCGAGCATCTTGACGATCTCGTCCAGGGTCAGCGGGTACGGGTCGTAGGCGTTGCCCACGAAGCCGGTGACGCCGGGCGTGTTGCGGACGACGCCCCAGGACTCGTTCGTCAGGTCCATGCGGACGAGGACGTAGCCGGGGAGCTTGTTCTGCTTGACGTTCTTCCGCTCGCCGCCCTTGATCTGGACGATCTCTTCCTCGGGCACCTCGGCCTGGTAGATGAAGTCCTCGACGTTGAGCGAGACGGCGCGCTGCTCCAGGTTCGCCTTCACGCGCTTCTCGTAGCCCGCGTAGGTGTGGATGACGTACCACTCGCCGGGCAGGGTGCGCAGCTCCTCGCGGAGGGCGGCGACCGGGTCGACGGGGGCGGCCGGCTCGGCCTCCTCCTCGGCGTCCTCGACCGCGTCCTCGGCGTCGGCGGTCTCGGCCGCGTCGGCAGCCTCGTCCGCCTCGTCCTCGTCGGTCTCCTCGACCTCGTCGGCGGACTCGGACACCTCGTCCTCGACGGCGGAGTCCTCGGCGGTCTCGTCCGCCGCGGCGTCCGCAGCCTCGGCCTGGTCCTCGTCCTCGTCGGCGGCCTCGATGGCGTCCAGCTCGTCCTCGGCGGGCTCGGACTCGAAGGCGTCGTTCAGGTTCGCGTCAGACACGGTGGCTGCTTCTTCCTGCGATACAGATGGGGTGGAACAAAAAGTCAGCCGAAGACGTACTTGACTGCTTCCTGGAAGCCAAAGTCAATCACGGTGACCAGACCGATCATCACGACCACGAAGATGATCACGACGGTCGTGTACGACGTCAGCTGGCTCCGCGTGGGCCAGACGACCTTGCGGAGCTCCGCGACGATCTGGCGGTAGAAAACGGCGAGACGGCCCAGGGGGCCCTTCTTCCCGCGCTTGCCGCCCTTGCGGCCCTTCTTCTTCGACTCCGGAGACGCGTCGTCTTCGGCATCAGGCATGTCGATGGAGCCAACGGCGTCCGTCACGATCTCTCACCTGATTCCGGGTCGTGGCCGTGCCGCGCCCGGGTGGAGCCGCACGGCGGTGCAATGAAGTACGTACATGCGCACACAACCTGGCGGTGTGTGTAGCAGGGCCGGAGGGACTTGAACCCCCAACCGCCGGTTTTGGAGACCGGTGCTCTACCAATTGAGCTACGACCCTTTGCGGTGTCCCCCAACCTACCCCATCGGTGATCGGATCGGTGCGGGCCAACGAGGAGAGAGTGTACGTGGTCCGGGGGCCTCCCGTCGAACAGGAACCGCGGCAACCTGCCGACGGGCGTCTTCCCGACCGTTGCCGACCGGTCCTGTCCGCTCCCTGAAACCTGTGTGCCGGGCCGGGAAACGGTCTGGGACGATGGCGGGTATGAGCGCTGCTACCCCTCCCACCGAGCGTCGGGTCTCCGCCCGGATCGGTGCGATCTCCGAGTCCGCCACCCTCGCCGTCGACGCCAAGGCCAAGGCCCTCAAGGCCGCCGGGCGCCCGGTGATCGGTTTCGGCGCCGGCGAGCCCGACTTCCCGACCCCGGACTACATCGTCGACGCGGCCGTCGAGGCCTGCAAGAACCCGAAGTACCACCGGTACACGCCGGCCGGCGGCCTGCCCGAGCTGAAGGCCGCGATCGCCGCCAAGACGCTCCGCGACTCCGGCTACGAGATCGACGCCTCCCAGGTCCTGGTGACCAACGGCGGCAAGCAGGCGATCTACGAGGCGTTCGCCGCGATCCTCGACCCGGGCGACGAGGTCATCGTCCCCGCCCCGTACTGGACCACCTACCCGGAGTCGATCCGCCTCGCCGGCGGTGTCCCGGTGGAGGTCGTCGCCGACGAGACGACCGGCTACCGCGTGTCGGTGGAGCAGCTGGAGGCGGCCCGCACCGAGCGGACCAAGGTCGTCCTCTTCGTGTCGCCGTCGAACCCGACCGGCGCCGTCTACAGCGAGGCCGACGCCGAGGCGATCGGCCGCTGGGCCGTCGAGCACGGCCTGTGGGTCCTCACCGACGAGATCTACGAGCACCTGGTCTACGGCGACGCGACGTTCACCTCGCTGCCGGCGATCGTGCCGGAGCTGCGCGACAAGTGCATCGTGGTAAACGGCGTCGCCAAGACGTACGCGATGACCGGCTGGCGCGTCGGGTGGATCGTGGGCCCGAAGGACGTGGTGAAGGCCGCGACGAACCTCCAGTCGCACGCCACCTCCAACGTCTCCAACGTGGCCCAGGTCGCCGCGCTCGCCGCCGTCTCCGGCAACCTGGACGCGGTCGCCGAGATGCGCACCGCCTTCGACCGCCGCCGCCAGACGATCGTCCGGATGCTCAACGAGATCGACGGCGTCTTCTGCCCGACCCCGGAGGGCGCGTTCTACGCGTACCCGTCGGTGAAGGAGCTGATCGGCAAGGAGATCCGCGGCAAGCGCCCGCAGAACTCGGTCGAGCTGGCCGCGCTGATCCTGGACGAGGCCGAGGTCGCGGTCGTCCCCGGTGAGGCCTTCGGCACCCCCGGCTACCTGCGCCTGTCGTACGCGCTCGGCGACGAGGACCTGGTCGAGGGCGTGTCCCGGATCCAGAAGCTGCTGGCCGAGGCCCGCGACTGAGCCTCCCCGCCCCGAGGGACGGGCCCCGGTTCCAGTGGAACCGGGGCCCGTTTCTGCGTTCGGACGGGTACCGATCGGGGAATCGCCGTGCATACCGCCGTTCGGGTAAGGCAGGATCGGCCAATGGAGCACCCCCGCGATCTCACCCTGTTGCCCAAGGCCCACCTGCACCTGCACTTCACCGGTTCGATGCGGCCCTCGACCCTCCTCGAACTGGCCGACAAGTACGGGGTCCACCTCCCGGAGGCGCTGAAGGGCGGTACGCCGCCGCAGCTGCGGGCCACCGACGAGCGCGGCTGGTTCCGCTTCCAGCGCCTGTACGACATCGCCCGCTCCTGCCTGCGCTCCCCCGAGGACATCCAGCGGCTGGTGCGGGAGGCGGCCCAGGAGGACGTGCGGGACGGCTCGGGGTGGCTGGAGATCCAGGTCGACCCGACCTCGTACGCGCCCCACCTCGGCGGTCTCATCCCGGCCCTGGAGGTCATCCTGGACGCGGTCGACGCGGCCTCCCGGGAGACCGGCCTCGGGATGCGGGTGCTGGTCGCGGCGAACCGCATGAAGCACCCGCTGGAGGCGCGCACGCTGGCCCGGCTCGCGGTGCGGTACGCGGACCGGGGCGTGGTGGGCTTCGGGCTGTCCAACGACGAGCGCCGGGGCATGGCCCGGGACTTCGACCGGGCCTTCGCGATCGCCCGCGACGGCGGTCTGCTGGCCGCCCCGCACGGCGGCGAGCTGACCGGTCCCGCGTCGGTCCGGGACTGCCTGGACGACCTGCGGGCGGCCCGCGTCGGGCACGGCGTGCGGGCGGCGGAGGACGAGCGGCTGCTGCGGAAGCTCGCCGAGCGCGGCGTGACCTGCGAGGTGTGCCCGGCGTCCAACGTGGCGCTGGGCGTGTACGAGCGGCCCGAGGACGTCCCGCTGCGCACCCTCTTCGCGGCGGGCGTGCCGATGGCGCTGGGCGCCGACGACCCGCTGCTCTTCGGCTCCCGGCTGGCGGCCCAGTACGAGATCGCCCGCCGGCACCACGGTTTCACGGACGCGGAGCTGGCGGAGCTGGCCCGCCAGTCGGTCCGGGCCTCGGCGGCGCCGGAGGACGTGCGCCGGAAGCTGCTGGCGGGCGTGGACGACTGGCTGGCGGCGCCGGCGCCGGCGGCGGGGCGCGTGCCGGGGCCGGGTGCGGTGCCGGTGACTACAGGCTGACGCCGACCGTCACGGGTTCGTTGACGAGGGTGACGCCGAAGGCGGCGCGGACGCCGGCGACGACCTCGCGGGCGAGGGCGAGCAGGTCCTCGGTGGTCGCCTCGCCGCGGTTGG
The DNA here is from genome assembly GCF_042797055.1 of Streptomyces sp. NPDC057854. Lineage (NCBI taxonomy): Bacteria > Bacillati > Actinomycetota > Actinomycetes > Kitasatosporales > Streptomycetaceae > Streptomyces > Streptomyces sp. NPDC057854. The sequence continues at coordinate 42,684 of NZ_JBHVMF010000031.1, read as the reverse complement.
TGAGGGCGAGGGTGTGCTTGGTGGAGATCCGGGCGGGCCCGGAGCCGTACCCCTTGGTGAAGCCGGCCCGGTCGATGAGCCAGGCGGCGGAGGTCTTGGTGCGGCCGTCGCCGGCCGGGAAGGCGGGCGGGGTGACGTCGGGGCCGAGCCGGTCGGCGACGCGCGTGAGGAAGGTCTCGTACTCCTCCGCCGTGAGGATCGGGTTGGTGAAGAAGGAGCCGGCGGACCAGGTGTCGTGGTCCTCGGGGTCGAGGACCATGCCCTTGCCGGCCCGGAGCTTGAGGACGGTCTCCCGCGCGTGGGCGAGCGGCACCCGGTCACCGGCCTCGACGCCGAGGGCGCGGGCGGTCTCCGGGTAGGCGATCGGCGCGGAGAGCCCGCCGGCGTCCTCCAGCGCGAAGCGGACGCGCAGCACGACGTACCGGTCCGGGTGGTCCTTGAAGAGGCTGTGCCGGTACGAGAAGGCGCACGCGGCGTTGGTGAGGGTGACGGTCTCGTCGGTCCGGCGGTCGTAGGCGACGACCTCGGTGAGGGTGGCGGAGACGTCCTGGCCGTAGGCGCCGACGTTCTGGATCGGGGTGGCGCCGGCGGAGCCGGGGATGCCGGCGAGGCATTCGATCCCGGCGAGCCCGGCCTCGACGGTGCGGGCGACGGCGTCCGTCCAGACCTCGCCGGCGGCGAGCTCCAGGCGGGTCCCGTCGAGGGAGAAGCCGGTGGTGGCGATGTGCAGGGCCGTGCCGTCGAAGCCCTTGTCGCCGATGACCAGGTTGGAGCCGCCGCCGATGATCAGCAGCGGGGTCCCGGCCGCGTCGGCCTCGCGGACGGCGGCGATCACCTCGTCGTCGGTGGTGGCCGTGACGAGCCGGGTGGCGGGGCCGCCGAGCCGGAAGGTGGTCAGGGGGGCGAGGGGGGCGTCCTTGAGCTGCTGCACGGGCCCAAGGGTACTCACGTGAGTGCCTTCGCCCTCCTGACCGGAGGCGCCGGTCAGGCCAGGCGTACGACGGCCCGGCTCATCCCCAGCACCTTCTGGCCCGCGCTGGTCGCGGTCAGGTCGACCCGGACGAGGCCGTCGTCCAGCTTGGCGCCGACCTTGGCCGAGACCTCGATCACGGCGCCGGCGTCGTCGTTGGGGACGACGACGGGCTTGGTGAAGCGGACGCCGTACTCGACGACGGCGGCGGGGTCGCCGACCCAGTCGGTGACGACGCGGATCGCCTCGGCCATGGTGAACATGCCGTGGGCGATGACGTCCGGGAGCCCGACCTCGACGGCGAACTTCTCGTTCCAGTGGATCGGGTTGAAGTCCCCGGAGGCGCCCGCGTACCGGACGAGGGTGGCGCGGGTCACGGGGAAGGTCTGCGCGGGCAGCTCGGTGCCGGCCTCGACCTCGTCGTAGGCGATCTTCGCGGTCATGGTCAGGCCTCCTCGGGGGCGCGGGAGACGAGCTTGGTCCAAGCGGTGACGACGTGCTCGCCGGTCTCGTCGTGGACCTCGCCGCGGATGTCCAGGATGTCGTTGCCGGCCAGCGACTTGATCGCCTCGATGGTCGAGGTGACCGCGAGGCGGTCGCCGGCGCGGACGGGCCGGGTGTACGCGAACTTCTGGTCGCCGTGGACGACGCGGCTGTAGTCGAGGCCGAGCTGCGGGTCCTCGATCACCAGGCCGGCGGCCTTGAAGGTGATGGCGAACACGAAAGTCGGCGGGGCGATCACATCGGGGTGACCGAGTTCCTTGGCCGCCTCGGGATCGGTGTAGGCGGGATTGGCGTCGCCGATCGCCTCGGCGAATTCGCGGATCTTCTCGCGGCCGACCTCGTAGGGCGCGGTGGGCGGATAGGTCCGGCCCACGAAGGACTGGTCGAGCGCCATGCCTCGGTACCTCCAGGATTGTTGCCGACAAACGCCGCGAGGCCGCCCCCGGTTGGGGACGGCCTCGTCGAACGAGCCTGACTAGCGCGTCTCGCGGTGCGCGGTGTGCGAGTTGCAGCGGGGGCAGTGCTTCTTCATCTCAAGACGGTCCGGGTTGTTACGCCGGTTCTTCTTGGTGATGTAGTTCCGCTCCTTGCACTCCACGCAGGCCAGCGTGATCTTCGGGCGGACGTCGGTGGCAGCCACGTGAGTGCTCCTTGACGGACGGATGGATGGATGGGCGCACCCCCGCGCTCCGGAAAGTTCGGGGGGACATGAAAGAGTAGCCGATCGCAGGACCGACCCCACAATCGGCTACCGTGTGTAGCGGTGACCGGACTTGAACCGGTGACACAGCGATTATGAGCCGCTTGCTCTACCGACTGAGCTACACCGCTTTGATGTCGGGATCCCCGCCCGAAGGCGGGATTCCCGTCACCAGAGCCCCAATACGGAATCGAACCGTAGACCTTCTCCTTACCATGGAGACGCTCTGCCGACTGAGCTATTGGGGCGAGCGAGGAAGACATTACACGGTCTGCGGCCCATCACCCAAATCCGTTTCGCCGGGCCGCCCGCCCGGGGCGCCGCCCCCGCCCCGTACGCCACTCGTGCACTCATCGGTACGACTATTGCGCTCCTTCTCGAAGGCGGCGGCGCCCGCCCCTAGGCTCTGCCCCACGCTGCGTGATCTCGATCTTGGTGACTTGGTGAGGAGCCCGATGTCGGCCGACAGCAAGCAGCCCCGTCAGCCCTCGGACGACGGGGGCGGCGCGGCCACCGAGGACGCGCACGCGCTCCTGCTGTCGAACGCGCGGCTCACCGACGGGCGGACCGTGGACGTACGGCTGGTGCGGGGCCGCATCGAGGCCGTCGGCACCGCGGGCAGCCTCAGCACCGCCGGCGCCCGCGTGGACCTGGCCGGCTATCTGCTGCTGCCGGCGCCGGCCGAGCCGCACGCCCACGCCGACACCGCGCTGTCCGCCGAGAGCCCCGGCCCGGTCTCGTACGCCCCCGAGGAGGTGCGGCGGCGGGCCACCGAGGCGGCGCTGCTCCAGCTCGGGCACGGGGCGACGGCGCTGCGGGCCCATGTGCGGATCGGCGGCGTGGACGCGCTCGGGCCGCTGGAGGCCGTCCTCCAGGCCCGGCGCTCGCTGCACGGCCTGGCGGAGCTGACGGCCGTGGCGGTGCCGCGGCTGCTGACCGGCGCGGCGGGCGCGGACGGGCTCGCGATGCTGCGGGACGCGGTGAAGATGGGCGCCGGGGTGGTCGGCGGCTGCCCGGACCTGGACCCGGACCCGGCGGGGTACGTGGAGGCGGTGCTGGAGGTCGCGGCCGAGCACGGGGTGCCGGTGGACCTGCACACGGACGGCGACGACCCGGCGCGGCTGGCCCGGTTCGCGGCGATGGCGGGCGGGCTGCGGCCCGGGGTGGCGATCGGCCCGTGCGCGGGGCTCGCCCGGATGCCGGAGGAGGTGGCGGGCCGGGCGGCGGACCGGCTGGCGGCGGCGGGCGTGACAGTGGTCTGCCTGCCGCAGGGCGGCTGCGCGGGGACGGAGCGGCGGGGTACGGCCCCGGTGCGGCTGCTGCGGGCGGCGGGGGTGCGGCTGGCGGCCGGGAGCGGCGCGCTGCGGGACACGGCGAACCCGGTGGGGCGCGGGGACCCGCTGGAGGCGGCCTTCCTGCTGGCGTCGGTGGAGGGGCTGGGGCCGGCGGAGGCGTACGGGGCGGTGAGCGCCCGGGCGCGGGAGGCGATGGGCCTGCCGGAGGTGCGGGTGGAGGCCGGTTTCCCGGCGGAGCTGGTGGCGGTGCGGGGCGAGCGGCTGGCGGGCGTGCTGTCGCTGGCGTACAGCCGGATCGTGGTGCACCGGGGGCGGGTGGTGGCGCGGACGAGCGCGGTGCGGGAGTACTGCGACTCGGCGGCGGCGCTGGACCTGCCCCGGCAGGCGCGCTCCGACCCGGGAGGCCAGGCGGCCCGCTGAGCCGTACGGTCGGAGCATGCGCATCGTCATCGCTGGAGGACACGGTCGGATCGCCCTGCGCCTGGAGCGGCTGCTCGCGGCGGGCGGGCACGAGCCGGTGGGGCTGATCCGCCGCCCGGAGCAGGCGGCGGACCTGCGGGCGGCGGGCGCGGAGCCGGTGGTGCTGGATCTGGAGTCGGCGCCGGTGGAGCAGGTCGCGGAGGTCCTGCGGGGCGCGGACGCGGCGGTCTTCGCGGCGGGCGCGGGCGCGGAGGGCGGGGCGGCCCGCAAGGAGACGGTGGACCGGGCGGCGGCGGTGCTGTTCGCGGACGCGGCGGAGCGGGCCGGGGTCCGGCGCTTCGTGGTCGTGTCGTCGATGGGCGCGGACGCCGGCCGCCCGGGCGACGAGGTCTTCGACGCCTATCTGCGGGCGAAGGGCGCGGCGGACGACGCGATCCGGTCCCGTACGGGCCTGGAGTGGACGGTTCTGCGCCCCGGCATGCTGACGGACGACGCGGGGACGGGCCTGGTCCGCCTGGAGGCCCGCACGGGCCTCGGCCCGGTCCCCCGGGACGACGTGGCGGCGGTCCTCGCGGAGCTGGTGGACTCCCCCGGCACGGCCGGCCTGACCCTGGAACTGGTCACGGGCTCGACGCCGGTGGCGGTCGCGGTGACGGACGTCGCGGGCAACTGACCGCGCGGACGACGAAGAAGGTCCCCGGTGCGAACACCGGGGACCTTCTCGTATCGCGTGGCGGCGCCAGGATTCGAACCTGGGTAGGCTAAGCCGACGGATTTACAGTCCTCCGGTGCGACCCCCCACACACTCCACCTGAAGTGCAGGAACCGCATGCCCCTCCAAGCGTGGGAGGCGGGTCGTCCATGCCTCGTCCAGCCGCAGCGCCCAGACCGCCGGCACGCGGTTATCCGGTTCTGATGCTGAAGCCCCTGCGCACCCGCATCTGGATGAGAGATGAGGGCTGGGAGCAACTCCAGCAGGGACACCGCGAACTGGGGTACCCAAGGAGCTGCGGGGGCCCGCATCCTTGGCGCACACTGCTGACATGACGCAAACGCGACGTTTGGTTCTCTGGGGCTCCACTGTGGCTGCCGGTCTCCTCCTCATTGGCCTGGCTGCATATTTGGGCCTAGAGAGAGCCGATAAGGTATCCAGCATAATCAGCGCAATTTTTGGCGTAGCAGGATTCTCTTTGGGGGTCTATCAGCTATTGCGAAACCAGACGTCACCGAACACCCCGCCAACTCCGCACCAAACGCAACGGTCGGGAAATAATTCCACCAACATTCAGAGTGCTGGCGATCTAACCATTGGCGACAACAATAGGTTCGGTGACGCACCTTGATTTGGCGACAGAGGCAAAACGGGGGCGATGGATCAACCAACATCCAATCCCAAGTTGTCCAATTCGGCATCGACTACAAAGACGCCAAACAAATCGCCCTGGATGTATTCAATGAAAATTTTGCAAAACTCACCCAAGGCGCCTATCGGACAGCCAACGACCGGGCAGAGGAGTTCACAGAAAACTACTTGACTGAGCTCCAGGAGAGAGGCGGAGATTCTCTTAGCAATATCGAGGACCCGGGAATTCAGTCCGACATCCTAGAGGCGCAGTCCGGTTACGCCAAAACCGGCGATATAGAGCTAGGACAGATACTCGTCGACCTCCTCGTTGATCGAACGTCAAAAAGGCCAAGAACCCTCACCAGCCTCGCGCTAAGCGCCTCCATCTCGACTGCACAAAAGCTAACCTCAGCACACTTTGCGGCACTGACCGCAATCTTCGTCCTGCGGCAGGTTCGTGTAGGAGGGGCAACCAGCCCTCCGGTTCTCTACAATCGCCTCTCAGGCTACCTAACTCCTCTAGCACCTGAGATTCAGAAGCTCACCGGGACTGACGTCCAGTACCTCGCTGGACTGGGGTGCATCACCATGTCAATCGGTGCGATAACCCCGGCCGAGATCTTCCGGCGAACCTACCCAGGACTCTTCACCAAGGGCTTCAAGATCGATCAGTTCCCCCAGCTAGGAGACCTCGAAGGGACCGGGGTACTCACTAGATGCATCAGAGATCCCGAGAATTTGCAAATCGATGCCGTAGACACCGAAACACTGGAGAGGAAACTTGAGGAGATAGGAAGAGTAGATCGACTGGAGGAACTCAAAGGCGTTGCCAACACTGCCGCGTTGAGCGACTCCGAGATCCTCGACGAGTTCACACAAGGCAACCCTTCACTCAGGAATCTCTTGGACGTGTATCAGAGCAGAGAACTTGCAAATTGCACGAACACCGCAATTGGCACCACCATCGCACACGCCAACCTGCGTCAGGTCACATCAGGGAAGTTTGAGGCCGGATTGGAAATATGGACTGAATCCTAAGATCACCTGACGCAATCATCGACAGTGGTGGAAAATTCGGAGCATTGGAAGGGTCTACCGTGCCGGAATCTAACCCGCGCGGAACTTATCTCGTTGTCGCAAGAGAACTGCGAATGAAGTTGAATGAGCCTGGAGTTAAGCGCCTACCCTCGGAAGCGCTACTCGCAGATGAGTACGGTGTCTCCCGCAACACCATTCGGCGTGCTCTCAAGGAGCTGGAATCTGAGAACCTGATCGCATCACTTCCTGGTTCTGGGTGGCACGTAGCCAGCGGCCCGATCCGTCCCCTTCTGGACAAGATGGTCGACCTTTTTTCTAGCGAGGGGCTGTCCGTCGGCGACACCTACCCATCTGAGTCGAAACTCTGCGAGCGCTTCAACGTCTCCCGTACCGCTGTTCGTCGGGCGCTAGCACAGTTGGAAGGAAGAGGGCTACTCGCTACAAAGCACGGCACGGGACGCACAATTCTCGCTCTACCCTCTGCCCTAGAGAAACCGTAGTCTTGGCAAGCATGGAGCTTATTGAGTGGGCCTACTCGCTTTCCGAATCCCTGCTGTCTGAATCGTTGCCGCGGCGCTGGGCACACTCCCTTGGTGTAGCCAAGCGGGCTCGCTCACTGCGCCCGATCCTGGGGCGGGACGCTGACGTGCTGGAGGCTGCTGCCGTCCTGCACGACATCGGCTACTCCCCCTCCCTGGCTACCACCGGTTTCCACCCGCTCGATGGGGCCCGGTTCCTGCGAGACCAGGAAGGGGCCGACGAGCGAGTCGCCCGGCTCGTCGCCCACCACTCCTGCGCGCTCCTGGAGGCCGAGGAGCGGGGTCTGCGGCAGGAGCTGGAGACCGAGTTCGCGCTGGAGCGTCCGGAGCTGGTGGACGCGCTCATCGTGGCCGACATGACGACCGCGCCGGACGGCGAGCACACGACGCCGGCCGCGCGGCTGAACGAGATCGTGCAGCGGTACGGGCCGGACACCATCGTGGGACGGTTCATCCAGCGGGCGGCGCCGGAGATCTACGCGGCCAACGAGCGCGTGGAGCGGCGAATGGCCGCAGCCGCCGGCGCTCAGCCGATGTAGGGCTCCCCGCGCGTCTCGTCCAGGCCGTGCCGGATGCGCAGGCGCATGGACGGGTGAATGTCGAGGTCGTCGAGGTCCGCCGGGTCTACCCAGCGGACCTCTTTCGATTCGCTGCTCGTACGGAGGGATCCGCCAACCGGCTTGGCCCGGAAGCAGATGGAGAACTGCTGGCGCACCTCGCCGTCGTCGTACGCGAGGACGTGCTCCGGGTCCGTGTAGAGCCCGACGATGCCCTCGACCTCGACCGCGATACCGGTCTCTTCCTCGACCTCGCGCACGGCTGTGTCGCCGATCCGCTCGCCGATGTCGTGTCCGCCGCCAGGCAGGGCCCACAGGTCGTTGTCAGTCCTGTGGATGAGCAGGAGCCGCCCCTCGCCGTCGCGGACAACGACGGTGACCGACGGGACCACCGAGTTCGCCTTCGGGGCCTTCGGGTCACGGAAGTAGTCGATCCGGGTCATGCGTCTGCGCCTCCGAGGTCTGTGGGGGAGGAGATCGGTCGGGCGCTCTCCCAGACCCGCTCCACGCTCTCCGCGTAGGCGTCGAACAGCTCGCCACCGGGGACACGCTGAAGGTGCAGGACGGGGGCCATGTAGGCGCCGACGCCGTACAGGTGCCCGTTGGCGAGCATGGCGTCGTCGGCCCGGTAGATGGAGTTGTAGAGCGTGGTCGAGTGGAGCCTGAATTCGACTCCGGGGAGCCCGAACAGCGGCGCGTAGTTGACCAGTGCATTTCGGATCTTGCTGGCCATGGCACCCCCGATTCCCTCGTCAGCCCCGCGCACTGCGACCGCGGCCGAGTCGGGGTCGCCGAGCATGAACCTGACCGGCACGCCGTCGGCTGACTTCTCCTTCACCACCTGGTGGAAGGCGGCGTCCTCGGTGAGCCAGAAGCCCGAGTAGACCAGGACGTCGAAGTGCCGCCGGGCGCCGGCGTAGAGCTGCGGCCAGAGCCGGTTCGGCACGACGGAACGGTGCGGGTAGAGCTGGACCAGCTCGGCGTTGCCCGCCTCGGTGACCTCGGCCGAGGTCCGCTCTTCCGGCCAGAGGTAGGAGACCTCCCGCTGAAGCAGCGAGGCCGTCGCGTACTTGAAGCGACGATACGGCTGGCGCCTGGGGTCGTTGATCCAGCGCTCTACCGTCTTGGCCGACACCCCGAGCCGTTCGGCTACCTCGTCCAGGGTCATGCCGCGCTCGATGATCGCGCCGCGTAAGCGCTCGTTGGCCATGCCGTGCACTCCCCCACGTGGGACGACTTGGGACGACTTCACCGTAGCCAAGACGTCCTGGAGCCGTACATGCGCGGAGTCCAGCGTCTGCCCTGATCCAGCCAGTCTTGAGACATCGAGCGGGGCGGACTCGCAGCCACCGAAGACCCAAAGGGGCTTGACGGCGCGAACCCTTCTCCGCATGATGAGGAACAGGTAATACATGTACCTCACGGAGCTTTGGCTCGGTGAGGCGTGCTGCCCAGCGCCCGGAGAGACCCGTGAAACGGCCTCGAAGGAAGCGCCCGTCACGGTTGAGAACTGAACAGTGGACACAGAACGACAGGCATCTGCGACAAGCCGCAGGCCCTGCCGCACGAGCAGCAAGCACCTTCCTCCCGGGCCTTCATTTCGAGGCCGGCGGGACCCGTCACGTGCGGTGAGACAAGGGCAGAGATCGCGACCCACGCCACGCACCATGTCCGCCCCTGGAGGCCGACGTGAAGCGCTTAAGACCCTGGGCGCTGCTTCCGCTGGACCGGCGGAGTGGCTGTGCCCACCGCGTCATCTGACCTCCGCAGCCGTTCGGCGGCTGCGGCCGGTTGCCTCCTCCGCCCGTCCGGGCCCCGTTCGCGCGGTGCCGTACGGGCGGGGTTGAGGGGAGCCGGAATCACCTGGTTCGTCTGATGGGAGTTCGTCATGGAAGCTGTCCTGACCAGCGTTATCGCCGTTCTCGGCACTCTGCTCGGTGCGGTTGTCGCCGGGGTTCTGCAGCAGCGTCTGGCCCGCCGGGAGCGCGGCGAGGTGCAGGCCGCCGAGTTACGGCGGGAGCGTCTGGCGGCGGTGACCGAGCTGGTCGCGGCGGTCGCGGAGCACCGGCGGGCGATGTGGGTCCGCGAGGACCTGCGGCTGAACGGGGGCGACGAGACCGCTTATGAGCAGGCGCGGGCCGAGAGCCACATGACGCGTGCGGCGATCACCGCGCCGCTGACCGCTGTCAGGATCCTCGCGCCGGCCCTCGCGGAGCAGGCCGCGCAGGCCGCCCGCGCCTCTTACGACCTGCGCGGCGCGGCCGACCTCGTCGCGCTCGACGCCTGCCGCACGGCCGCGATCGCCGCGGCTGACCGGCTGGTGCTGGCCGCCGCCGACCGCCTCTGAAGCTCTTCGCCCCGATGGTCGCAAGGACGGGTTCGACTCCCGCCGGGGCACTCCCCGCACGACACATCATCCACCTGCAAAGGAGCCGTCATGGGTCTGTTCCGTTCCTTCGAGCGTTCCAGCGATCCCGAGGTCGACCACGGGCACTCGGACCGCTGCTCGCTCACCTACGCCGGGGACGTCTACGCCGAGACCGCCAACAAGTACGGCGAGGACTCCTGGGAGGCCCACACCGCCGATCTCGCGGTGCAGGCGGAGAGGGAGAACTACCGCAAGCACTACATGTGACCCACCGCGCTTCAGCCCCGATGGTCGCAAGGCCGGGTTCGACTCCCGGCCGGGGCGCCGGCCCGCCTCACTCGAAGGAGAACCCCCGGAGTTGCAGCTCCGGGGGTTCAGTTCGGGCCGCTCCTACCCCCTTGTCCGAGAAGGGAGCACGACCCAATGAAGTCCATCGCTGCACTTCAGGCCGTTGTTACGGCCGCCGGGTTCGACGGTGAGCCGTCGGATGCGGAGCTGGACGCGATCGAGTGGGAGATGCCGCTGATCCTGGCGGAGATCGACCTGCTCGACGTGGAGATCTGGATGCTGGACCGCCCGGCCACGGTGCTGGACGAGCGGCGGATCCGCCGGGCCCGCAACCGGGTCCTGGACGAGCGCCGCAACCTCACCAACCGCGTCGGCCTGGCGCAGTCGGGCGGTGCCGCGTGAAGCCGCTCGCCTTCTGGCTCCTGTCCCTGCTGTGCCTGGCCGTGGCCGTCCTGGGGCTGGCCATCGAGCGCCGGGATGTCCACTACGCCGGCCTCCTCGCCTGCCTCGGCGTCCTGGCCGTGAACGCCGTCCTGGCCCGCCGGAACGGGGGCGCCCGGTGACCGCCGACACGGGTAGGGAGCTGGGGACGCTCCAGCGGGTGGTGCTGGGGGCGGCGTTCGTGCCGATGCTGGTCACGGGCGGCGCCGGCGGGTACGGCACCTACACCAACATCAAGGCCGCCTACGGCTCCGGCACCGCCGTCGGCGCGGTCGCGGCCGGTGAGGGCGCCACCGCCGTCCTCGCGATCGTCCTCCTCGGCCTGACGCTGCTGGGGCAGTCGTCGCCGAGGGTGATCCGGGCGGGGCTGTGGGCTCTTCCCGCAGCGGCTGCGGCCATGTCTGCCACCGCCGCCACCTCCCCCGGCGAGGTCGTGATCTACGCCCTCACGCCGATGGGGATGACCGCGTCCGCGGAGGGTGCGGCGTTCCTGGCGCGGCGGATCGTCGTCTACCGCGACGGCCGCGACGCCGAGGCCGAAGCGCACGCCGCCGATCTGGTGCAGGCACTCGCGTATCAGCGGGCGATGGCGGAGCGGCACCCCGATCCGAAGGTCCGCAAGAAGGCGGAGCTGGAGTCGTGGAAGCTCGCGAAGAAGGTCGGCGCGGGGGACATCGTCCTGGGCACCCGACTGGTCGACGCCCAGCGCGAGAAGGTCACCGCCGGCGCCCACGCCGCCCTCGCCGACATGTTCGGCGCCGCCGCCGGGCCGGTCGAGCCGGAGCAGGCCGTCACGGTGGAGCTGGAGGTCGACCGGTCGACTCGACCGGTCGGCCCCGTGAATGCGGAGGAATCGGAATGGACCGGTACGGAACGGTCTACCTCTGACCAGCCGCTTCCCGCCCTCGCCCCCGCCCCGGCCGACCCCGGCCCGGCGGGCGAGGAAGAGTCCACTCCGCTCGCTGCGATCGAGTCGACCGGTCGGGCGGCGGTGCGGGTGGTCGCGGCTGAGCAGTCGGCCCGGCCCGAGCGGGTGACCCGCCGGGTGCCGGACGCGGCGAAGACCCCGGTGCCGCGTCGCACGCGCGACGAACTCCTCGCGGAGGCACGGCGGTTGACGGAGTCGTGGCCGGTGGAGAACCTGACGGCCGACCGGATCCGGCGGGCGGTTCGTACGTCGCCGGAGAAGGGCCGGTGGCTGCGCGAGACCCTGCGCGCGGAGCGGGGTGAGGCCGCGTGAGCGCGCTCCCGGTCTACCGCTGGCGCCTGGCGCCGGAGGGGCTGGCGACGTTCCGGCAGCTTCGGGCGATGGGGCTGCGGCCGGCGGGTCAGCCGGTCGTGGCCCAGCTCGAACGCCCCCGCCGCCGGCGCGAACCGCTGGTCGCCTACCTCTACCGCATCGACCTCGCCCGGCCGGTGCGGCCGATGACCCCGGCCAAGCGGGCGGCCCTGGAGCGGGCGAACGCAGCCCGCCGGGTCTGCCCGGAGTGCGGGCAGGACGCCGGCTACCGCATCCCGCCCTCGCTCGGCATGTGCACGCCCTGCGCCTACCCCGACACCAGCGCCGCCGCGTCCTGCGGCTAGATGTCCGCCAAGAACAACATGATCTTGGCCGCCCAGTACTTGAGCCGGTGCCAGCGGTTGCAGAACCGCTTCAGGGCCCACCACCGGCGCTGCTCCAGTGGCCGGTCGCACCACTTGCACGGCAGCGGGTCCACCTCGATCTCGATCGCCCCCATGGCCCGTGACTCTAACCGTCACCTCTGACCTGGGAGAACCCATGTCGAACCTCCCCGACCCCGCCCCGGTCGTCCGGCTCCCGGACGGCACCTACACCTACGCTGACCACCTCCCCGCCCCCATTCAGCCCGCTGCGGCCCCGGTGCCGCAGGTGGTGCACCAGCACATCCACCAGGCCCCGCCCGACCGCACGGTGCAGCGGATCGCGCTCGGCTCCGGGATCGGCGCCGGCACCGTCGCCGCCGGCGTCTACTTCGGCCCGCTCCTCGTCGGCGCGCTGACCGCGATCGCCGCGAACCTGGCGCTGCTCGCGTTCCTCGCCACCGTCCTGGTCTGGGGCGTCCACACCGTCATCAAGTCCGTCGGCGGCCCCGACGGACAGCAGGCCGCCAAGGCCATCGGCAAGGCCCGACGCGGCCGGAAGGGGAAGTGACCGTGTTCCGAGGTGGACAGAAGGTCCTGATCGTCGCCTGCGAGGACGACCCCCGCGCCGTCGGCAAGACCGGCCGCGTCCTGGACGAGGTCCCCCCGGGCCCGCTCACCGAGGGCCGGTGGACCGTCGACCGCATCAGCATCTGGATCGCCCCGGTCCTGTGCCACACCCACGAACTGCGCGCCATCGACTGACGACTGCCCGCCCACCCCCGGCCCGCGTGGTCGGGGGTGGAAGGGGAGCCGGGACAGTCCCGGCCCCGGAAGGGACCGACCGTGGCCAGCAAGAAGAGCAACGAGTACGACCCCGACCACCCGCCCCTCACCACCGGTGAGAAGGCGCAGTTCGCCTGGTACGTCGCCCGCATGGCCAAGCGCGGCATCGCCGGAGAGAACGTCTACCAGGGCGACCTGGAGAAGAAGGTCGACAAGCTCCTCGACCACGCCCGCGACCGCGCCGAGAAGAACCAGTCCAAGCGCAAGTAGCTGTGCCCCAGGGGCGGCCGTCCCGGCCAAGGAATCAGGCCGCCCCCGGGTCCTTCGTGTTCCCTCACAAGGAGAGGACGTTTCAGTGAAGCACCCCGACGACGACCAGGAGCTGTTCGCCCGGCTGGAAGCCGAGATGACCGCCGACCGGTCGACCGACGACGGCGGGGCCGAGGTGGTTGACCTCGGCAAGGCCCGCGCCGCCCGCCAGACCACCGCCGAACCGGTCGAGCCGGAGGAGCCGACCGGTCGGCTCGTGGTCGACCAGCCGACCCCGGCCGCCACCGGTCCGGGCTACCTCGGCCGACTGGCCTCTGCCAAGCGCCGTGACGTGATCCCGGTCTGGCTGCGGTCTACCTCTGAACTGCGCACGGCCGCCGGGTGGGTGGCCCGCCACTACGCCCACACCGTCGGCTACCACGCGCTCCGCACCCCCGTGTACGCGCTGCGGCTCGCGCTCCAGTCGCCGGTCGGTGCCGCCCGGTTCGTCGGCGGGGTGATGCGGTGGGTGGCCGACCGGGAGGGTGAACCGGTCCGGGCCGCCGCCGTCCGCAAGGAGGACGCGGTCGAGTACCTGCGGCTGTCCGCGCAGCGCGACGACCGGGTCAAGCTCCGCACTCTGATCGCCGCCGTAGCCACGTTCATCGGCGCCACCGTCGCCCTCGCCATCTACGTCCTTGCGCCGGGCTGGCTCCAGACCGTCTCGGTCGGTCTGGTCCTGCTCGCGCTCGGCTGGGCCGGCCGCAAGGCCGACGCCCCGGTCGTCCACCGTGCGGTGGAGATCCCCAAGGCGTCCAAGCTCACCTCCGACATCGTCCTGCGGGCCCTCGGCGCTCTCGGCATCCCCGCGATCAACCAGGCGCAGGGCAAGGGGCGGGACGGGTTCGAGTTCACCGCCCCGATCACCCGCGACGGACCCGGCTGGCGGGCGCAGGGCAACCTCCCCTACGGCGTCACCGTCACCGACATCATCGAGCGCCGCGAACGCCTCGCCTCCGGCCTGCGCCGTCCCCTCGGCTGCGTGTGGCCCGAACCGGCGTCCGAGGAACACCCCGGGCACATGGTGCTGTGGGTCGGCGACCAGGACCTCACCAAGGCCAAGAAGCCCGCGTGGCCGTTGGCGAAGTCGGGCGGGGTCGACCTGTTCAAGCCGGTCGCCTACGGCACCGACCAGCGCGGACGCTGGGTCGAGGTCACCCTGATGTACATCGCCGGGGTGATCGGAGCGATCCCCCGCATGGGCAAGACGTTCCTGCTGCGCCTGCTCCTGCTGATCGCTGCCCTGGACCCGCGGGCGGAGCTGCACACGTACGACATGAAGGGCACCGGCGACCTCGACCCTGTCGGCAACGCCGTCTCCCACCGGCACGCCGCCGGCGACGACGACGAAGCCATCGCCTACGCGCTCGCCGACCTGCGGGCCGTCCGCGAGGAGCTGCGCCGCCGCACCAAGGCGATCCGCGCGCTGCCGAGGGACATCTGCCCGGAGTCGAAGGTGACGTCCCAGCTCGCGGACAAGCCCTCGCTCGGCCTGCACCCGATCGTGATCGGCGTGGACGAGTGCCAGGTGCTGTTCGAGCACCCGGAGCACGGCAAGGAGTTCGAGGAGATCTGCACCGACCTGGTCAAGCGCGGCCCCGCCACCGGCATCGTGCTGCTGCTCGCCACCCAGCGGCCCGACGCCAAGTCGCTACCCACCGGGATCTCGGCGAACGCCGGCGCCCGCTGGTGCCTGAAGGTCATGGGCCAGACCGAGAACGACATGGTCCTGGGTACCTCCGCCTACAAGCGGGGCGTGCGGGCCACGATGTTCGCCTGGGGCGACAAGGGCATCCACTACTTCGTCGGAGAAGGAGCCGACGCCCGGATCGTCTCCTCCGTCTACGTCGACGCCCCCGGGGCCGAAGCCATCGCCGCCCGCGCCCGCACCGCCCGCGAGAAGGCCGGCCTGCTGTCCGGCTACGCCATGGGCGAGGAGCCGGAGGCCGTGACCGGCCCGGCCTATGACCTGCTCGCTGACATCCTCGCCGTCGTCCCCGCCGCCGAGGCCAAGGTGTGGTCCGAGACCGTCGTGTCCCGGCTCGCCGAGCTGCGGCCCGACGTCTACGGCGGCTGGGAGACCGACGCGCTCGCCGCCGGCCTCAAGCCCCACGGCATCTCCACCGTGCAGGTGGGCCGCCGGGTCGACGGCAAGGTCGTCAACCGGCGCGGCATCGCCCGCGCCGACATCACCACCGCGATCGCGGAGCGTGACGGAAAGCGGGACGCGGGATGACCGCCCGGGACCGCTAGCGATAGCGGCGGCCCCCGCTAACGTTAGCGGCTCCGCTAGCGCCCCAAACCCGCTCTGAGCTGGCCGC
The DNA here is from genome assembly GCF_042797055.1 of Streptomyces sp. NPDC057854. Taxonomy (NCBI): domain Bacteria; kingdom Bacillati; phylum Actinomycetota; class Actinomycetes; order Kitasatosporales; family Streptomycetaceae; genus Streptomyces; species Streptomyces sp. NPDC057854. Next base: position 27,201 of record NZ_JBHVMF010000031.1, on the reverse strand, counting down.
TAGCGCATAGCGGCCCACCTGCGAGAACCCCTGGAAACCGCCTGGGAGGGCCCGTCATGACCCCCGCCCTGCTCGCTATCGCCTGCCTGCTCGCCATCACCCTCGGTTACGTCGCGAGGTGCATGGCGTCGCCGTTCGGCGACTGCCGCAAGTGCCACGGACGCGGCTACGCGATCAAGACCAACCGCAAGGGGCACGCCAAGCCCGGCAAGGACTGCCGCCGCTGCCACGCCACCGGCAAGCGCATACGCGTCGGCCGCTGGATCTACAACCGGCTCTCCCGCACCTACCGCGCCGGCACCCGCTGAGCGCGGGCACGAAAGCGGCCGACGGCACCCGTCATGAGACGTACCCCGCTCCGAGCAGGAGCTAGGCGGACGCGCCGTCGGCCATCCCCCGAGCTTGTCAGCACCCGAGGTACCCGCAGCTTCCCACCGCCCCAGAACCGCCGTCAAAGGAGTAGTTCCGTGGCCATAACGATCTCCCTGGTCTTCCTCTTCGGGCTCGTCCTGTTCTTCCTGCTCCGCTCCGGCTCCCTCGGCTACGGCTCCGCGTTCACCGCCGCCGGCTTCGGCTTCTTCCTCGCCTCCACCGGCGCCGCCGGACCCATCAACCAGCTCGCCCACGCCGTCCTCGACGCCGTCGGCAACCTCTGAGGAACCGCCCATGCTTCGTCTGCGCCTCCGGCTGGCCCATTGGCCCCGTCGCACGCTCATCCTGACCGACACCCCCCGACCCGGCTGCCCCGACTGCAACGGGGCCGGCGGGCACAACCGGGACTACGGCGACTACGCCACCGGCGAGTACGCCGGGACCGAGTGGGACCCCTGCCCCTGCTGGGACGAGGACCGCCGCTGGCCCCTCCTCCCGCTCCCGCGACTCCCGCGCCGCCCCCGGCCCCACGTCGACCCGTGGGGCAACGGCTACAGCGACGAACCGCCCTTCTAGCAACGCCGAGGGCGACCCCCATTCCGCCAAGAACCCGGGGTCGCCCTCGCCTACCAGCACTGACTAGAGAACTGGAGACGCCCAGCATGACTCATCCGACCCAGTCCCGACGAGAGCGCGCGGGGGTGGCCGCGTGAACAGCCTCTCCATCAACGCCATTGCCCTCGCTGACGGCCGCCTCCCGGTCCTGCCCCTGGGCGCGGACAAGCGCCCTCTCGGGAACTGCCGGGACTGCGCCGACCTCGCCTGCGGCGGCCGGCCGAACATGAAGACCCCCGGGCCGTGCGTGTGCCCGTGGCCGTGCCACGGCTGGGCCGCCGCCACCACCAACCCCACCGTCCTCGCCTCCCGCCAGTGGGGCCTGGCCTGGAGCCGCGCACGCGCCATCGGCTATCACCCCGGCGGCGCCGGGGTCACCGTGGTCGACCTCGACAACGCCGACGCCGTCGACTGGGCCCGGAACACGCTCCCGGCCACGACGACCGTGGCCACGACGCGCGGGGAGCACTGGATCTACTCCGGCACCGTGCGATCGGTGAACGCCGTCCGGCCGGGCGTCGACATCAAGTCGCTGATGTCCTACGCCCGCTGGCTCGGCCCCGGCACTGGCACCATGACCGACGTCCCCGCCGCCGTACACGCCCTGGCCGCGGAGAAGTCCGCCGCCCGGCCCGCGCCGCGCGCCGTCACGGTGCCCGCTCCGGCCGGCGGCGGGCGGTGCCCGCACCGTTCGCCCGTCTACCTGGAGCGCGGGATTGCCATGGCTGAGCAGCGGATCACCGCCGCCACGAGCGGGGTGCACGCGACCGTGTACCGGACGTTCCTGGCGGTGCTTTCCGCGCACGGCCGGTGCGGCTGCCTCACCGACGCCCACATCGCCCGCCTGTTCACCGCCGCGCAGGCCAAGGGCGAGTCCCCGCGGCACTGCACGGACGCCTGGGCCAACGCCACCACGGCACTGGGGATGTAGCGATGTCCGAGGACGAGAAGAACCCGGCCCGCGAGGTCATCACCGACTACGCCCGCGCCCACTTCCGGTACTTCCGCACCGTCGACGGCACCGTCTACGCCCAGCGCAACGGCCACCCCGTCGCCCGCCCCATCCGCTCCCAGGGCACCACCGGCAGCCACCGGCAGGAACTCATGGTCGGCCTGTTCCGCGACGGGCACGGCGTCTTCAACGGAACCGCCTTGAAGGAGGCACTCGACTTGATCGAAGCACTCGCGCTCACCGAGGACGTCCAGCCCGTCCACATCCGCGTCGCCCCCGGATTCGACGGCGCCACCTGGCTCGACCTCGGCCGCGACGACGGCCAGTCCGTCCGCATCCACCCCACCGGCTGGGACATCACCGTCCCCGACCCCCGCGAGGTGTGCTGGCGCCGCACCCAGCTCACCGGCGAACTTCCGCTGCCGGTCAAGGACACGAACGGCAAGGGCATCGACCTGCTCATGCGGCTGTGCAACTTCAGCGACGCCCGCGCCGAGTCCCTCGCCCTCGCCTGGCTCGTCGGCTGCCTCGGCCCCGACGTGCCCGTCCCCGCCCCGTTCCTCACCGGCCCGCAGGGCGCCGGCAAGTCCACCGCCGGGAAGATGCTCGTGCGGATCATCGAGGGCATGAGCGGCGACCTGCGGCGCGCGCCGAAGGACGAGGAGAACCTGATCACCGCCGTCGCGGCCGGATGGGTCACCGGCCTGGACAACCTCTCCCACCTCGGCCCCGACCTGTCGGACCTGATGTGCTGCATCGTCACCGGCGCCGAGAACATCAAGCGAGCCCTGTTCACCGACGGCGACGTCGTCCGCGCCCGCTACCGCCGGCCGATGCTGCTGACCGGCATCGACGTCGGCGTCATCCGCCCCGACCTCGCCGAACGACTCCTCCCCCTCCGCCTCGAACGCCCCCGCGTGCGGCGGACCGAGGCGGAGCTGTGGGCCGAGTTCGCCCAGTCTCTGCCCGTGATCCTCGGCTCCGTCCTCGACCTCGCCGTCACCGTCCGCGCGGCCGACGCCGACATCCCCACCGACCTGCGGATGGCCGACTTCGCCCACCTGTGCGCGCAGCTCGACGCCGCCCGCAGCCTCGGCGCCCTGGACGCCTACCGGGCGAGCCTGGACGACCTCAACGACGACGTGATCGAGGGCGACCTCCTCGCCCAGACTGTCCTCAAGCGCGCCGCCGAGATCGAGCCGGGTACCGACGTGCGGATGACGTCCGCCGAGTGGCTGCACGGCCTCACCCAGCTCTATACCGGCGAGGGGGAGTTCCGGCCGCTGCCCAAGGGCTGGCCCACCACCGGCAAGGTTCTCTCCGACCGCCTCAAGCGCCTCCAGCCCGTCCTCGCCGCCCGCGGCGTCCTGGTCGACTGGGGCCGCAAGAACAGCGCCCGCTACATCGAGATCGCCCGGCCGAAGCCCCCGCTCGACGAGCAGGGCCGGGTCTTCTAGTCGGCGCCTTGCGGGTGCCCTATGGATGCCACTGCTCCTCCTGATAGTCAGGGTGCGTGGCATACGTCCGGGCGAGGATCCGAAGGGCGTACAGCAAGCCGTACGCCCGCTCGTCCCAGGGGTCCGGGAAGCGTCGGTACTCGTCGGTCAGTTTCGTGATCGAGTCCAGCAGCTCCAGATGGCTGCCCCCGACACCGGCGCCGACCATGTGCCGCCGGTCCTCCTCGATACGCGCGGCAAGGAACTTCAGCATCTCTTCTTGCATGCGCTGATCCTCGCGCGTAAGCCCAGGGAGCCGGCCGACGTCTCATGGGCGGCGCTACGGGGCCCATCCGCACAAGCAAGAGGAGCACCCCCGGCCCAGCGCCCGGGTGCTCCTCTTGCTCTTCGGCGGCTTGCCGCCGCCCAAGGGGCGTGCCGCTCCGCGGCTCCCCATTCACGCCTGAAGGCGCGCACAACAACAGAACCCAGGCCCCACTTTTCCTAAGTAGGAAGACCCTGCGTCACCTGCGTCACCGGGGCCCGGGAAACCGCTCCCCACCTGCGCCAACGGCGGTGACGCAGAGCCTGAATCTCTGCGTCACCGTTCGTCACCTGCGTCACGCCGTGACGGACGGCTTCGTCACCGGTGACGCAGACCGCCGCTCCCTGCGTCACCGAAGAACCGCAGGTCAGACACCAAAAGTGACGCTGATGACGCAGTGACGCAGAAATCCGCACCTCGGACACATCCACCGACGTGACTCGGAAGAGGAGACACGATGGCCCGCACCGACCGCCGCCGTCAGCCCGCCGACGAGTGGCTTCCCCTGACCGACGTCCTCGCCGAGATCGGCATCACCCGAGCCACCTACTACCGCTGGCGCAACCGCGGCTACGGCCCCGAGGTGAAGCGCCTGCCCAACGGGCACCTGCGGGTCCGCCGCAGTGCCCTCGACTCATTCCTGAACGAGCTGGAGACCGCGTGACCGAGTGGAGCTACACCGTACGAATCTGGAGCATCAGGAAGCGGCCGTACCGCAAGCCGTACCAGCTCCGGTGGCAGGTCGGCACGCGGCCGCACTCCGAGTCCTTCCTGACGCTCGGGCTCGCCGAGAGCCGGCGGGCGCAGTTCATCACGGCGACCCGGGAGGGCGAGCCGTGGGACGTCGACAGCGGTCTGCCGAAGTCGATGGTCCAGAAGGCCAAGGACATCTCCTGGTACCAGCACGCCAGGAACTACGTGGAGATGAAGTGGGACCACTCCCCCGCCTCGACCCGCCGGAACCTGGCTGAGGCCATGGCCACTGTGACGCTCGCCCTGGTGAAGGACACCAAGGGCATGGGCGACAAGAAGGCCGTCCGCCGCTCGCTCTACACCTGGGGCTTCAACGTGAACCGGTGGAAGGAGGAGCCACCCGCGGACGTGGCCGCGCACCTCGCGTGGGTCGAGCGGAAGTCCGTTCCCACCTCGCAGCTCTCCGACCGGATGCTCGTCCGCCGGGCCCTGGACGCCTGTGCCCGGCGGCTGGACGGGAAGACGTCGTCCGGCTCGGTCATCGCCCGGAAGCGGGCCATCTTCCACCAGGCCCTCGGCATCGCCGTGGACGCCGAGCTGCTGGGCGAGAACCCCATGGCCGCGCTGAAGTGGAAGGCACCCGAGCGGGTCGAGGAGGAAGTCGACCCCGAGGCCGTGCCGGACCCGGCGCAGGCCGCCGCCCTCCTCGCCGCCGTCGGCCGGCAAGGCGACCGCGGGCGCCACCTGGCCGCGTTCTTCGGGTGCCTGTACTACGCCGGCGCCCGGCCCGGGGAGCTGGTCGGCATCCGGCTCCAGGACTTCGACCTGCCCCGGCGCGGGTGGGGACTCGTCCGGCTCCGGGAGAGCCGCGCGCGGTCCGGGAGCTCCTGGACGGACAGCGGCGAGGCCCACGACCGGCGCGGCCTGAAGCACCGGACGCGGAAGGCCGTGCGGCACGTGCCGATCCCGCCCGAGCTGGTCGCGATGCTGCGGTGGCACGTGACCCTGTACGGCACCCACGCGGACGGCCGAATCTTCCGGACCGCCCGCGGCGGGATGGTTCAGGAGAGCGGTTACGGGGAGGTCTGGGCGAACGCCCGGCAGGAAGCGCTCAGCCCGTCCGAGCAGGATTCGAAGCTGGCCAAGCGGCCGTATGACCTTCGTCACGCGGCCGTCTCGACGTGGCTCAGCTCAGGGGTGGAGCCTCAGCTGGTGGCCCAGCGGGCCGGCCACTCGGTGGCTGTCCTCTTCCGGGTCTACGCGAAGTTCCTGAAGGGCGGCGACGAGGCCGCCAACGCCAAGATCTCCGCCCGGCTGAACCAGCACCGCGCCGGCGCCCCCGCCGGAGTCTGATCGGCCCGGACGCCCGTCCACGCGCCGTCCACACGGGCTGGTAGAGGGCGGTATCGAGCGGGACAGGGTGAGACAGTCACGCCCGGTCCAACGTTTACACAGAAACGGCCCCTGATCGCGTTTCCGCAGATCAGGGGCCGTTCTTATCGCGTGGCGGCGCCAGGATTCGAACCTGGGTAGGCTAAGCCGACGGATTTACAGTCCGCTCCCATTGGCCACTCGGGCACACCGCCATGGGATCCGTCGCCGTGGTTTCCCGCTTTTCGGCGGTGCTCCCTGGCAACGACGTAAACAATACCTGATCCCGGAGGGTGCTTCGCCACCGGATTGATCGACGGGTGATCAGGGGTTCGGGCGGGGGCGCACCCCCTAGGCTTTGGGGGTACCCCACAGCATCCGAGCAAGGAGCCACTAGTCATGGCCGACTCCAGTTTCGACATCGTCTCCAAGGTCGAGCGGCAGGAGGTCGACAACGCCCTCAACCAGGCCGCGAAGGAGATCCAGCAGCGCTACGACTTCAAGGGGACCAACGCCTCGATCTCCTGGTCGGGCGAGAAGATCCTGATGCAGGCGAACGGCGAGGAGCGCGTGAAGGCGATCCTCGACATCTTCCAGTCCAAGCTGATCAAGCGCGGGATCTCGCTGAAGTCGCTGGACGTCGAGGGTGAGCCGCAGCTGTCCGGCAAGGAGTACAAGCTCTTCGCGTCGGTCACCGAGGGCATCTCGCAGGAGAACGCCAAGAAGGTCGCGAAGACCATCCGGGACGAGGGCCCCAAGGGCGTCAAGGCGCAGGTGCAGGGCGACGAGCTGCGGGTCAGCTCGAAGAGCCGGGACGACCTCCAGGCCGTGCAGGCGCTGCTGAAGAGCAAGGACTTCGACTTCGCGCTGCAGTTCGTGAACTACCGCTGACCCGGCGTCCGGCCGTCCAGGGTCGTGTCCGGAAGCCGCCAGCGGTGCGGCGGCGGGGCTCGCACACTGGAGGCATGGACGACATCACCGTGTACGCGTACGCCGGCGGCCCCCTGGGCGAGATGCTGCTGACCGGGCGGCTCTCGACGGGGGGCCGTGCCGTGCTGCGGTCGCTGTCGCTGCCGGGGCAGAAGGGCGGCGTGACGGTCCGGGAGGGCTGGGTCCGGGACCAGGGGGCGTTCGCCGGGGTCGTGGGGCAGCTGGAGGAGTACTTCGCGGGGCGGCGGCGGCGGTTCGACGTGCCGCTGGCCGGGGACGCGGGGACGGAGTTCCAGCGGCGGGTCTGGGCGGCGCTGGAGGAGATCCCGTACGGGACGACGGTCAGCTACGGCGAGATCGGGCGGCGGGTCGGGGCGGCGGGGGCCGGGGTCCGGGCCGTGGGGACGGCGATCGGGCGCAATCCGCTGCTGGTGGTGCGGCCCTGCCACCGGGTGGTCGGCGCGGACGGGACCCTGCGCGGGTACGCGGCCGGTCCGGAGCGCAAGCGGTCGCTGCTGGACCTGGAGGGGGCGCTCGGAGTCCTCGCGTGACCGAGGGGCTGTTCCCGCGCGAGCGGGCGGAGCCGGCGCCGGGCGCGGTGCACGTGCCGGGGTGGCTGCCGCTCGACCGGCAGCGGGAACTGGTCGCGGCCTGCCGGGAGTTCGGGCGCGGACCGCTGGCGTACCGGCACACCGTGCTGCCCGGCGGGGGCGTGATGTCGGTGCGGTCGCTGTGCCTGGGGCGGCAGTGGGTGCCGTACCGCTACCTCGACGCCGTCGCGGTGCCGGTGCCGGACTGGCTGGTGGCGCTGGGGCGGGCGGCGGTGGCCGAGGCGTACGGGGACGACGGCGGGTTCGCGCCGGACGCCGCGCTGGTGAACTTCTACGGGGACGGCGCCCGGATGGGCATGCACCAGGACAAGGAGGAGCGGTCCGGGGCGCCCGTGGTGTCGCTGAGCCTCGGCGACCGGTGCGTGTTCCGGCTGGGCAACGCGGAGGGGCGCGGGCGGCCCTGGAAGGATGTGGAGCTGGGCTCGGGGGACCTGTTCGTCTTCGGACGGGAGTCGCGGTGGGTGTACCACGGCGTGCCGAAGGTGTTTCCTGGGACCGCCGATCCGTCGCTCGGGCTCGCCGGGCGGCTCAACATCACCCTCCGGGAGACAGGCCGACCGTGACCTCCGACATGCGCCGGTCCCTCGGCGTCCTCGACGCCGTCGTCATCGGGCTCGGCGCCATGGTGGGCGCCGGCATCTTCGTCGCGCTCGGGCCGGCGGCCGGCGCGGCCGGCACCTCGGCGGCGCTGCTGACCGCGCTGGGGATCGCCGCCGTGGTGGCGTACTGCAACGCGATGGCGTCGGCCCGGCTCGCCGCCCTGTACCCGGAGTCCGGCGGCACCTACGTGTACGGCCGCGAACGGCTGAGTCCCTTCTGGGGGTACCTGGCGGGCTGGGCGTTCGTGGTGGGCAAGACGGCCTCGTGCGCGGCGATGGCGCTGACCGTCGGCGCCTATCTGTGGCCGGACCAGGCGCACGCGGTGGCGGTGGCCGCGGTGGTGGCGCTGACCGCCGTGAACTACGGGGGCGTGCAGAAGTCGGCGCTGCTCGCGCGGGTGATCGTGGCGGGGGTGCTGGCGGTGCTCGCGGCGGTCGTCACGGTCTCGTTCGCGGGTGCTCCGGGGGGCCGGTTCGGGCTCGGCGGGGAGGTCTCGGCGGGCGGGGTGCTGCAGGCGGCGGGGCTGCTGTTCTTCGCGTTCGCGGGGTACGCGCGGATCGCCACGCTCGGCGAGGAGGTGCGCGACCCGGCGCGGACGATCCCCCGGGCGGTGCCGCTGGCGCTGGGCCTCGCGCTGGCGGTGTACGCGCTGGTCGCGGTGGCGGTGCTGGTCGCGCTGGGGCCGCGGGCGCTGGCGGACTCCGCCGCGCCGCTGGCGGACGCGGTGCGGGCGGCGGACGCCGCCTGGCTGGTGCCGGTGGTGACGGCGGGGGCGGCGGTGGCGGCGCTGGGCTCGCTGCTGTCGCTGATCCTCGGGGTGTCGCGGACGACGCTGGCGATGGCCCGCGACGGCTATCTGCCGGGCGGTCTCGCGGCGGTGCACCCGCGGTTCCGGGTGCCGCACCGGGCGGAGTTGGCGGTGGGCGCGGTGGTGGCCGTGGTGGCGGCGACGGCGGACGTGCGGGGCGCGATCGGCTTCTCGTCCTTCGGCGTGCTGGTCTACTACGGCGTCGCCAACGCGTCGGCGTGGACGCTGGGCGGCCGGAACCGGTTCCTGGCGGCGCTGGGCCTGGCCGGGTGCGCGGTGCTGGCCGGGGCGCTGCCGCTGGGGTCGGTGCTGGCGGGGGCGGGGGTGCTGGCGGCGGGTGTGGTGGCGTACGCGGTCAGTCGAGGACGACCCGGACACCTTCGGCCCTGAGTCCGGCGACCCATTCCCGGAAGGTGGCGGGGCGCGGTTCGGCGAGCAGCGGGGTGACGCCGAGGCAGGCGCGGGCGACGGCGGAGTGGCGCCAGACGAGGGTGGTGCCGGAGAGTTCGGCGCCGAGGGCGCGCGGGGAGCCGGTGGGGTAGGCGTGGCCGGGGCCGTGGACGGCCTCGGTGAGGGCGCAGACGAGCGCGTCCTCGTCGGTGACGCCCCGGCCGTCGAGGGTGTACGTGGCGCCGGGGACGGGTTCGGGCAGGTCGTGCGAGCGGAGGGCGGCCTGCTGCCGCCAGGCGGTGCGGGCGGCGCCGGTGAAGCGGCGCCAGGTGCCGGGTTCGGCGGGGCCGCGGTGGTCGTGGAAGAGGTCCCAGACGGCGCGGGTGGGCGGCGGGACGAGGCCGGTGCGGGGGAAGGCGACGGTGACGTCGAGCAGGCCGCCGGGGCCGGGGGCGGTGTCCCAGCCGGTGACGGGGCCGGCGGCGGCCTCGTGCTGGGGGTTCCCGTCGGCGCGGAGGACCTGGTAGCGGACGTCGCCGTCGGGTGCGGCGCCGGTGGCGAGGGCGGTGCGGAGGGGGCCGCGCGGGGCGCAGCCGAGGAAGGTGACCTCGGTGCGGGGCGGCGGGGTGTCGGGGAGCGGGATGAGGTGGGCGCAGGGGGTGGCGCCGGTGGCGCCGCCGGGGAGGCGGCGCGGTGGTCCGGCGGCCTCGACGGTGATGACGTCGCCGCGGGCGCCGAGGACGCGGACGGCGTCGAAGCGCCAGGGGCCGTCGGGGGTCTCGACGTCGAGGGTGCCGAGCGGGGCGGTGCCTTCGACGACGGCCTGGGTGACGGCGCGGGCGAGTTCGCCGCGCGGTTCGCAGCCGCGGAGTTCGTGGCGGAGGCGGGGGTGCGGGGCGGGGTCGCCGTAGAGGCCGTCGACGTCGTGGCAGAGGGCCAGGACGCGACGGCCGGCGAGCAGCGCGTAGCGCGGCGGGCGCACGGGTCAGAAGCCCGGGCGTCCGTACGTCTGCTGGGGGTGGGACGGGCCGCCGTACGCCTGGTCGGTGGGGACGATGTCCTTGCCGAGGGGCAGCAGGGAGACGGGGATGAGCTTGAAGTTCGCGAGGCCGAGGGGGATGCCGATGATCGTGACGCACAGGGCGATGCCGGTGACGATGTGGCCGATGGCGAGCCACCAGCCGGCGAGGACCAGCCAGAGGACGTTGCCGACGCAGGAGGCGGCGCCGGCGCCGGGCTTGTCGACGACGGTGCGGCCGAAGGGCCAGAGGGCGTAGAGGCCGATCCGGAAGGCGGCGAGGCCGAAGGGGATGCCGATGATCGTGACGCACAGGAGGAGGCCGGCGAGGAGGTAGCCGAGGAACAGCCAGAAGCCGGAGAGGACGAGCCATATGACGTTGAGGACGGTCTTCACGGACGGCGACCTGCCATCTCTTCGAGGCGAGCGATCCGCTCGGCCATGGGCGGGTGGGTCGAGAACATCTTGGACAGCCCCTGCCCGGGGCGGAAGGGGTTCGCGATCATCATGTGGCTGGCGGTCTCGATCCGGGGCTCGGGCGGCAGCGGGAGCTGCTTGGTGCCGGTCTCCAGTTTCCGGAGGGCGCCGGCGAGGGCGAGCGGGTCGCCGGTGAGCTGGGCGCCGGAGGCGTCGGCCTCGTACTCGCGGGAGCGGGAGATGGCGAGCTGGATGATCGAGGCGGCGAGCGGACCGAGGATGATGATCATCAGGTAGCCGAGGAGGCCGGGTCCGTCGTCGTCGCTGGAGCGGCCGACGGGGATCAGCCAGGCGAAGTTGACCAGGAACATCACCACGGAGGCGAGCGCGCCGGCGACCGAGGAGATGAGGATGTCCCGGTTGTAGACGTGGCTGAGCTCGTGGCCGATGACGCCGCGGAGTTCGCGCTCGTCGAGGAGGGCGAGGATGCCCTCGGTGCAGCAGACGGCGGCGTTGCGCGGGTTGCGGCCGGTGGCGAAGGCGTTGGGCGCCTGGGTGGGCGAGATGTAGAGCCGGGGCATCGGCTGGCGGGCCTGGGTGGAGAGTTCCCGGACCATCCGGTAGAGGGCGGGTGCCTCGAATTCGCTGACGGGGCGGGCGCGCATGGCGCGCAGGGCCAGCTTGTCGCTGTTCCAGTACGCGTAGGCGTTGGTGCCGATCGCGACGACGAGTCCGACGATCAGGCCCGTACGGCCGAAGAAGCTGCCGATGACGATGATGAGGGCGGAGAGCCCTCCGAGGAGTACGGCGGTCCTCAGCCCGTTGTGCCGGCGGTGCACGGTACGCCCTCCAGGTGGTGCGGCAGGGGAACCCTTTGCTGGGGTCCACGTTCCAGTGGACCCTCCCGTACTGGTCAACGCCAGGCGGGAGGCTGCGGTTCCCCCGGCCGTACCGGAGGCGCGCTGGGCCGTCCGGGTGATCAGCGCGTGGCGGGGATCCTGTCCAGGACGGCCGCCGGGGAGGTGGGCTCGACCTCGCTGGTGCAGTGGGCGCAGCGGGTGGCGATGGCCGGGATCTCGGTGTAGCAGCGGGGGCAGTCGCGCTTCTCGGACTTGGGGTCGGCGGCCTCCTCCTTGGCGAACCGCTCCTGGACCTTGGCCATGGGGACGACGAAGAGGAAGTAGAGGACGAGCGCCGTGATGGCGAAGGCGATGGTGGCGGAGATGGCGAGGCCGTACGGGAAGACGGTCTTGCCGACGCTGAACCTCGCTTCGCTGAAGTCGCCGACGGAGCCGGTGGCGAGGCCGATGAGGGGGGTGATGAACGCCTTGCTGAAGCCGGTGACGACGGCCGTGAACGCCGAGCCGACGGCGAGGCCGATCGCCATCGAGACGACGTTCCCGCGGAGGATGAAGTCCTTGAATCCGTTCAGCACGGCGTGTTGCTCCCAGGGTGGTGCAGGGTGGGGGGTCAGAAGAGGCCGGCCGTCGCGAAGCGGAGCACGGACTGCGGGTAGCCCGACAGGACGGCTCCGGCCGCGGCGGTCAGCGCGATCGCCAGGGTGACGGGCGCCGGGGCCCGGTGCCGGGTGCCGTCGGCGGCGTGCTCCGGCGTGCGGAACAGCAGGGCCGTCCACCGCAGGTAGTACGCGAGGCCGATGACGACGTTGGCGCCCATGACCACGGCCAGCCAGCCGAGGCCGGCGTCGACGGCCGACGCGAAGACGGTCACCTTGGCGAAGAGGCCGATGATACCCGGGGGCAGTCCGGCCAGGTTCAGGAGGAAGAAGGCGAGCGTGAGGGCGGCGGCGGGGGCCGTCGCGTACAGCCCGGCGTGGTCGGCGATCCGCCTGCCGGGGTGCGTACGGGCGACGAGGGCGACGACGGCGAAGGCGCCGAGGTTCACGACGGCGTACATGAGGGCGTACGCGACGGTGGCGCCGACCTGGTCGTCGCTGGAGTACGCGGCGGAGGCGATCGGCACCAGGAGGTAGCCGGCCTGGGCGACGGAGGACCAGGCGAGCAGCCGGACGGCGCTGCCCTCGCGGGCGGGGTCCTGGCGGAGCGCGGCGACGTTTCCGGCGGTCATGGTGAGGGCGGCGAGGACGGCGAGGGCGGGGCCCCAGACGTCGGCGTACGCGGGGAAGGCGACGACCGTCACGAGGATGAGGCCGGTGAAGCCGACGGCCTTGCCGACCACCGACAGGTAGGCGGCGACGGGCAGCGGGGCGCCGCTGTAGGTGTCGGGGACCCAGAAGTGGAAGGGGACGGCGGCGAGCTTGAAGGCGAAGCCGACGAGGGTGAGGGCGACGCCGGTCTCGGCGAGGGTCTGGAGGCCGCCGGGGACCTCGTCGAGGCGGGCGGCGATCTCGGTGAGGTGGAGGGTGCCGGTGGCGGCGTAGACGAAGCTGACGCCGAGGAGGGTGACGGCGGTGGCGGTCACCGAGGAGAGGAAGAACTTGAGGGCGGCCTCGCCGGAGCGCCGGTCGCCGCGCTTCAGGCCGACGAGCGCGAACGCGGGCAGCGAGGCGACCTCCAGGGCGACCACGAGGGTGGCGAGGTCGCGGGCGGCGGGCAGCAGGGCGGCGCCGGCGGCGGAGGACAGCAGCAGGAACCAGTACTCGCCGGCGGGGAGCTTGGCGCGGGTGGCGGGCAGCGAGAGCAGCGCGGTGAGGAGCGCGCCGCCGAGCACCAGGAGCTGGACGACCAGGGTGAAGGTGTCGGCGGTGTAGCTGCAGCCGGCGGTCTGGGCGTGGCTGTCGGTCTGGGCGCCGGCGGTGAGGCAGAAGGTCGCCCGGTCGCCGGAGCGCAGCGGCAGCAGGAGGGCGAGGGCGGCGGCGAGGCCGGCGATCGAGATCCAGCCGAGGAGCTGCTTGCGCTCCTGGGGGACGAAGAGGTCGGCGACGAGGACGCCGAGCGCGACGAGGGCGGTGAGCGTCGGGGGCGCGATCGTCAGCCAGTCGACGGACTGGACGAGCGTGCTGCTGGCTGAGGTCACGGGGTGCCTCCGGCGAGGAGCTGCTGGACGGCCGGGTCGGTGAGGCCGAGGAGGACCGCGGGCCAGAGTCCGGCGAGGACGGTGAGGGCGACGAGCGGGGTCCAGGCGGCCAGCTCGTACGGCTGGACGTCGGCGAGCTCGGGTTCGCCGGCGGGGCGGGGGCCGCCCATGCAGACGCGGCGGACCACGATCAGCAGGTAGGCGGCGGTGAGCAGGGTGCCGAGGCCGCCGAGCGCCATGAAGACGAGGTACGCGGGGCGGCTCAGCCCTTCGGCGGGGTCGAAGGCGGCGAAGAGGGCGAGCATCTCGCCCCAGAAGCCGGCCAGGCCGGGGAGGCCGAGGGAGGCGACGGCGGCGAAGGCGAGGAGGGCGCCGAGGCGGGGGGCGCGGCCGTAGAGGGCGGCGCCGGTGGCGCCGGCGAGGGTGTCGAGGTCGGCGGTGCCGTACCGGTCCTTCACGGCGCCGACGAGGAAGAACAGCAGGCCGGTGATGAGGCCGTGGGCGATGTTGGCGAAGAGGGCGGCGTTGACGCCGGTGGGCGTCAGGGTGGCGATGCCGAGGAGGACGAAGCCCATGTGGCCGACGGACGAGTACGCGATGAGCCGCTTGAGGTCGCCCTTGGCGCCGGGCCGCGCGAGGGCGAGGCAGGCGAGGGAGCCGTAGACGATGCCGGCGGCGGCGAAGGCGGCCAGGTAGGGGGCGAGGGTGTGCATGCCGTCGGGGGCGATGGGCAGGGCGATGCGGACGAAGCCGTACGTGCCCATCTTGAGGAGCACGCCGGCGAGGAGCACCGAGCCGACGGTGGGGGCGGCGGTGTGGGCGTCCGGCAGCCAGGAGTGCAGCGGCCACATCGGGGTCTTCACGGCGAGCCCGAGGCCGATCGCGAGGACGGCGGTGACCTGCACCGAGGTGGTGAGTCCGCGGCCGTTGTCGGTGGCGAGCGCCACCATGTCGAAGGTGCCCGCCTTGATCCCGATCAGGAGCAGGCCGAGCAGCATGATCACGGAGCCGAGCAGTGTGTAGAGGATGAACTTCCCGGCGGCGGCCCGCCGGCCGTCGCCGCCCCAGCGGGCGATGAGGAAGTACATCGGGACGAGGACCGTCTCGAAGGCGAGGAAGAAGAGCACCAGGTCGAGGACGGCGAAGGTGGCGAGGGTGCCGGCCTCCAGCAGGAGCAGCAGGGCGACGAACGCCTTCGGGGACGGGCCCGCGGGCGGCTTGAAGTAGGAGTACAGCGCGCAGAGGAAGGTCAGCAGCGCCGTCAGCAGCAGGAGGGGGAGCGAGATGCCGTCGACGCCGAGGTGGATCCGCACGTCGAGCGCCCGGATCCAGCTGATGTCCGTGGTGGCCTGCATCCGCGACGGGTCGTCGTGGTCGAAGCCGAGGGCGAGGACGATCGCGGCCAGCAGGATCACGCCGGTGACGGTGACGCCGTGGCGGAGCACCGCCTGCTCGGGCGACTTCCCCTTCAGTCCGGGCGGGGCGGGCAGCAGGGCGGCGGCGGCGCCGAGGAGCGGCGCGGCGACGAGGAACGCGAGGAGGTACTGCATCACGGATTCGCTGATATCGATCACGGCTCACGCTCCGGCGAAGGCGTTGGCGAGGGCGACGGCGGCGATCGCCAGGACGACGGAGCCGGCGAGCAGGGCGCTGAGGTAGGTCTGCGCGTTGCCGGTCTGGGCGCGGCGGACGAGCCGGCCGAGGCCCTGGGCGGTGCCGGCGGCGCCGCGCACGTACGTGTCGACGACCTCGCGGTCCAGGAAGCGGACCAGGGAGGCGGCGCCGAGCACCGGGCGGACGAAGACCTTGGTGTAGAGGGCGTCCAGGTGGAAGCCGGCGGCGGCCGGGCCGTACAGCGGGCCGAGGAGGACGCGGCCGGGGTCGGCCGGGTCCTCGGCGGGGTGCGGCAGGTGCAGCGCCTCGGCCTCGACCAGGCCGGCGTCGGCGTCCGGGTGGGCGACGTGCGGGGCCGCCGGCACGGGTACGGCCCTGGCGGACACGGTCCGCCAGACGGCGTAGGTGACGGCGCCGCCGGCGACGGCGAGGCCGGTGCCGAGGACGGCGGTGGTGAGGGTCGGCAGCAGGCTCTCGCCGTCGAACCAGTCGTCGAGGACGAGCGCGCTCAGACCGAAGCCGAGGGAGGGGATCGCGAGGATCCACAGGACGCTCGTCATGGCGATCGGCTGGCGGCCGTGGTCCGGGGCCTCGGCGCCCCTCCCCCGGAAGGCGCGGAGCCAGAGGCGGAGCGCGTACGCGGCGGTGAGGAGGGCGGTCAGCAGGCCGGCGGCGAGGACGGTCCAGCCGGCCCCGGACGGGATGCCGGGGCGGTCGCCGAGCGCGGTGTGCTCGGCGGCGACCAGGACGGCCTCCTTGGAGAAGAAGCCGGCGAACGGCGGGATCGCGGCGAGCGCGAGGAGGGCGACGGTCATCGTCCAGTACGCGTCGGGGATCCGCTTCGCCAGGCCGCCCATCCGGGACATGGCGGTGAGCGAGTTGGTGCCGGCGGCGTGGATGACCGCGCCGGCGGCGAGGAACAGCAGCGCCTTGAAGGCGGCGTGCGACAGGAGGTGGAAGACGGCGGCGCCCCGGTCGCCGACGGCGAGCGCGCCGGCCATGTAGCCGAGCTGGCCGATCGTCGAGTAGGCGAGGACCCGCTTGATGTCGTCCTGGGCGAGCGCGGCGAGCGCCGAGCCGACCATGGTGACGGCGGCCGTCACGGCGAGGACGGTCAGCGCGGCGGCGGAGGCGGCGAAGACCGGCAGCAGCCGGGCGACGAAGTAGACGCCGGCGGCGACCATGGTGGCGGCGTGGATGAGCGCGGAGACCGGGGTCGGGCCGGCCATGGCGTCCGGGAGCCAGGTGTGCAGCGGGAACTGCGCGGACTTGCCCGCGACGCCGGCGAGGAGCAGCAGCGCCACCACGGTCGGGTGGTCGAGGCCGCCGCTCGCGACGGTCGACAGGATGCCGTCGATGCGGAAGGTGCCGGCGTCGGCGGCGAGCGCGAAGAGCCCGAAGAGGAAGGGGACGTCGCCGAGCTTGGTGACGAGGAACGCCTTCAGGGACGCGGAGCGCGCCTCGGGGGTCTCCCAGTAGTGCCCGACGAGGAAGTACGAGCAGATGCCCATGATCTCCCAGCCGACCAGCAGCACCATGAGGTCGCCGGAGTAGACGACGAGGAGCATCGCGGCGGTGAAGAGGGAGACGAGGGCCGCGTACGAGGGGTAGCGCGGGTCGTCGCGGAGGTAGCCGGTCGAGTAGATCTGCACGCAGGTCGCGACGACGCCGACGAGGACCGCGACGAGGGCGGCGAAGCCGTCGATGTGGACGCCGAGCGTGATCGGGACGGAGCCGGTCGGCGTGAGCTCGGTGGCCGCCTCGATGACGGTGTTCCCGCCCTGGCGGACCGCGACGAGGACGGCGAGGACGGCGGCGGCGAGCGTCGGGAGGACGGCGAGCGGGCGGACGAAGCCGGGTGCGGCGCGGCCGACGGCGAGTCCGGCGGCGGCGCCGAGGAAGGGCAGGACGGGGACGAGGACGGCGAGGGTCGTGGTGGTCACGCGGCGGCCTCGGCCTTCTCGTCGGTCGCGTCGGTCGCGTCGGCGCCGTGCCGGGTCTCCGCCGTGTCGCGGAGGCGGTCGACGTCCGAGGTGCGGCTGTTGCGGTACACCATGAGGACGATCGCGAGGCCGATGCCGATCTCGGCGGCGGCGATGGCGATGGTGAAGAGGGTGAGGGCCTGGCCGGCGTGGAGGGCGTCGCGGAGCCAGACGTCGAAGGCGACCAGGTTGAGGTTGACGGCGTTGAGCATCAGCTCGACCGACATCAGGACCAGGATCGCGTTGCGGCGGGCGAGGACGCCGTACAGGCCGACGCAGAAGAGGAGCGCGGCGAGGACGGCGGGGTAGGCGAGGTGCATCAGTCCCGCTCCCCTTCCGGCTTCTTGCGGGACAGGACGATGGCGCCGACCAGGGCGGCGAGCAACAGCACCGAGAGCGCCTCGAAGGGCAGCACCCAGTGCCGGAACAGGATCTCGCCGGTCACTCCCGTGGAGCCCTGCGCGGGTCCGTCCAGCTCGATCCAGGTGGTGCGGAAGGCGTCCACGACCACCCAGACGAGTGCCGCCGCGGCGGCGCCGGCGACGGCCAGGGCGACCGGACGGTTGCCGGAGTCGGCGTCCGGGGAGCGGCCGATGGGCGCCTTGGTGAGCATGAGCCCGAAGAGCAGCAGGACGACGACGGAGCCGACGTAGATCAGCACCTGGACCCAGGCGATGAACTCGGCGGTCAGCAGCAGGTACTCGACGGCGAGGCCGCCGAGCGCGACGACGAGCCAGAGCGCGGCGTGCACGAGCTGCTTCGTGGTGACGGAGACGATCGCGGCGCCGAGGGTGACGAGGCCGACGAGGACGAAGGCGATCTCGACGCCGGTGGGCGACAGGAAGCCGGGGGCGGTCTGGGCGGCGAGGTTCACGCGTCGCCCTCCTGCTGCCGGCGGGCCTCGGCCGCGGCCTGGGCGGCGGCCTTCTCGGCGGCCTTCCGGGCGGCGGCGATCTCCTTGGGCTCCTCGGCCGCCGGGTCGAGCGCGGGCGGCTCGGGGACGGTCCACATCCACGCGCGGAGCTTGTCGCGCTCGTGGGTGAGCTCCAGGATGTCGGTCTCGGCGTACTCGAACTCCGGCGACCAGAAGAGGGCGTCGAAGGGGCACACCTCGATGCAGATCCCGCAGTACATGCAGAGGGAGAAGTCGATGGCGAAGCGGTCGAGGACGTTCCGGCTGCGCTCGCGCCCGCCGGGGACGGCGGCCGGCACCGTCTCCTTGTGGGAGTCGATGTAGATGCACCAGTCGGGGCACTCGCGGGCGCACAGCATGCAGACCGTGCAGTTCTCCTCGAACAGCCCGATCACGCCGCGCGACCGGGGCGGCAGCTCGGGCTGCGCGTCCGGGTACTGCGCGGTGACGCTCCTGCGCGTCATGGTGCGGAGGGTGACGGCGAGGCCCTTGGCGAGGCCGGAGCCGGGGATCGGGGGCATTACTGGATCGCCACCTTCACGATGCCGGTGAGCGCGATCTGCGCCAGGGCGAGCGGGACGAGGGTCGTCCAGGCCAGCTTCTGGAGCTGGTCCTCGCGGAGCCGGGGGTAGCTCACCCGCAGCCAGATGACGACGAAGGCCAGGACGGCGGTCTTCAGCAGTGTCCACAGCCAGCCGAGGCCGTCCGCGCCGCCGGGGCCGTGCCAGCCACCGAGGAAGAGGACGGTGGTGAGGCCGCAGAGGACGACGATGCCGGCGTACTCGGCGAGCAGGAACAGCGCGAAGCGGAGGCCGGTGTACTCGGTGTACGCGCCGAAGATGATCTCCGAGTCGGCGACCGGCATGTCGAACGGCGGGCGCTGCAGTTCGGCGAGGCCCGCGACGAAGAAGACCAGCGCGCCGACGATCTGCCACGGCACCCACCACCACTCGAAGGCGTCGAGGACGCCGGTGAGGGAGACGGTGCCGGCGGCCATCGCGACGGACGCGGCGGCGAGCAGCATCGGCAGCTCGTACGCGAGCAGCTGGGCGGCCGTCCGCAGGCCGCCGAGCAGCGAGAACTTGTTGGCGGACGCCCAGCCGGCCATCAGGCTGCCGAGCACGCCGACGCCCATGACGGCGAGCACGAAGAAGACGCCGGCGTCGACGACCGCACCCACGGAGCCCGGTGCGACCGGGATCGCAACGAGGACGAGGAGGTACGGGAGGAGGGCGACGGCCGGCGCGAGCTGGAAGACCCGGCGGTCGGCGTCCTTCGGGACGACGTCCTCCTTCTGCGCGAACTTCACGCCGTCCGCGACGAGCTGCGCCCAGCCGTGGAAGCCGCCCGCGTACATGGGTCCGAGCCGGCCCTGCATGTGGGCCATCACCTTGTGCTCGGTCTGGCCGACGACGAGCGGCAGCACGAGGAACGCGGCGAAGACGAGCAGCAGCCGGACGGCGACGTCGAGTGCGTCAGTCACGCGGATCGCCTCCGGCGGGGTCGGGGTCGGGGTCGGTCTGGGGGGCGGGGTCGGTCTTGGGCTCGGGCGCGGGGGCGGGGTCGGGTCGCGGCTCGGGCTTCGTCTCTGGCGGGTCGTCGAAGGCTGGGCGGGCGTGGTGCCAGGGGGCGTCCGCGCTGCGGGTGCGCGGCGCCGGGCGGGGGGCCGCCGGGGTCTCCGGGGTCCCGGAGGTCGCCGGGGTCGTCTGGCTCGCCGAGCCCTCCGACGCCGAGCGCGTCCGGCGGGGGCGGGCCGCCGGGGCTTCGCCGGGTGCCGGGGTCGGCGGGGTCCCGGGGGTCTCCGGGGGTGTCTGGCTCGCGGAGCCGTCCGCGGCGGAGCGGGTGCGGCGGGGCGGGCGGGCGGGCGCCTCGGGGGCGTCCGGGGCCGCGGGCGCCGCCGGGGCGGTCTGGCTCGCGGAGCCCGCCGACGCCGTGCGGGTGCGGCGGACCGGGGCGTCCTGGGTGGCCGAGCCCTCCGCGGTGGTGCGGGCGCGGCGGGGGCGGTCGGCGGCGCCGCGGGCGGGGCGGTCCGGGGCCGGGGGGAGCTGGCCCTTGAGGGGGCCCCACTCGTTGGGGTCGGGGACGCCCGGCGGCAGCATCTGGCGCCGCTTGGGGCCGCCGTCGTGCGACTCGCCCGGCTCCTTGGCGCCCGGCCACGCCTTGGCGACGCGGGCGGCGAGGACGAAGTCCTTGCGGAGCGGGTGGCCCTCGAAGTTCTCGGGGAGCAGCAGCGGCGTGAGGTTCGGGTGGCCCTCGAAGACGACGCCGAACATCTCGTGCGTCTCGCGCTCGTGCCAGGCCGCGCCCGCGAACACGCCGGTCGCCGTGGGCAGCGCGGGCGCGTCGTGCGGCACGGTGGTGCGCAGCAGCAGCCGGCGCGGGACGCCGTCACCGACGGCGGCGACGTGGGCGCAGACCCGGAAGCCGGTGCCGGGCTCGTCGACCGCGCTGAGCCAGTCGAAGTAGGTGCAGCCCAGCTCGTCGCGGGCGGTCCGCAGCGCGTCGAGCCATTCCGTGACGGGGACGTCGACGGTCAGCAGGTCGTACGCCCGCTCGGCCGCCGCCTCGTCGCCGAACAGGTCCGTCACCGCTTCGGGGAGGGAGTCGTAGCGGTTCATCGGTCGTCGCCTCCCGGCGGCGGGGTGACCAGCGGGCTGGTGAGCTGGGCGACCGAGGCCGGTGCCGTCGTGCCGTACCGCTCGCCCAGGTTCTCGCGGGCGATCTTCTCCTGGAGCTTGAGGATGCCCTGGAGGAGCGCCTCGGGGCGGGGCGGGCAGCCGGGGACGTACACGTCGACGGGGATGATCTGGTCGACGCCCTTGGTGACGCTGTACGAGTCCCAGTAGGGCCCGCCGCAGTTGGAGCAGGCGCCGAAGGAGATGACGTACTTCGGTTCGGGCATCTGCTCGTACAGGCGCTTGACGGCCGGGGCCATCTTGTCGGTGACGGTGCCGGAGACGATCATCAGGTCGGCCTGGCGGGGGCCGGGCGCGAAGGGGATCACGCCGAGGCGGATGAAATCGTGGCGGGCCATGGACGCGGCGATGAACTCGATCGCGCAGCAGGCGAGGCCGAAGTTGAAGACCCACAGGCTGTAGCGGCGGCCCCAGTTCAGGACCACCTTCATGGGCTCGGGGGCGAGGCGGGAGAGCGTGCCCAGCTTCGGGGCGGGCAGGGGCACGGCGCTCCCCTCGGATGCGGGTGTTACGTCCATGCCAGGACGCCCTTCTTGTACGCGTACAGCAGGCCGACGGCCAGGAAGCCGAGGAAGACGAACATC
The DNA here is from genome assembly GCF_042797055.1 of Streptomyces sp. NPDC057854. Lineage (NCBI taxonomy): Bacteria > Bacillati > Actinomycetota > Actinomycetes > Kitasatosporales > Streptomycetaceae > Streptomyces > Streptomyces sp. NPDC057854. The sequence goes on along the minus strand of NZ_JBHVMF010000031.1, from coordinate 5,877 downwards.
TCGACGAGGGTGGTGGCGCCGTAGCCGGGCGCGGCGAAGACCGTCGCCCAGGGGAAGAGGAAGATCGAGTCGACCGCGAAGATCACGTAGAGGAAGGCGTAGACGTAGTAGCGGACCTGGGTGTGGGCCCAGCCCTCCCCCACGGGGTCGACGCCGCACTCGTAGGTGAGCAGTTTCTCGGGGGTCGGCACGACGGGCCGAAGCAGCCGGCCGGCGCCGAAGGCGACCGCCACGAAGAGCACGCCGACGACGGCGAGCAGGCCGACGACGGAGTACGTATCGAAATAGTCCGCCGCGATCACGGTCGGTTCCCGCACGTCCGCCGCCCCTCAGTCCCTCGCCGCCGTTTTCACGCACGCGAGTCTAGGCCCTGCTAAAAGGAGCGTAAGCAGCCACGGGTGGGGTGGTCCGGGCCGCGGGTGGGGTTATCCCCCGGGGCCGACACCCACCTCCCCCATGGCCGGGAGGGACCGGGGGGCGGCAGGCTGGGGGCATGACCGCTGATCACCCGAGCTCCCCCGTCCCCGCCGCCGCGGCCGTGGACCCCGCCGTCGCGGCCGTGGACCCGCCCGCGCGGCGGCGGACCGCGTACGGGAAGGAGACCTGGAAGGAGATCTCCTTCCTGCTGCTGAACCTGCCCGCCGCCCTCGTGGGCTTCGTCTACGCCGTCACGTCCGTGGCGGTCGGGGTCGCCCTGTCGGTGACCGTGGTCGGGCTGCCGCTGCTGGCGGCGGGCCTGGCGGGCGCGCGCGGGATCGGGCGGTCGGAGCGGGCGCGGGCGCGCGGGCTGCTGGACGTGGAGGTGGCCGAGCCGTCGCGGCTGCCGCGGGGCGGCGGGGCGCTGCCGTGGCTGTGGACGCGGCTGAAGGACCCGGTGGCGTGGCGGACGCAGCTGTACGGGCTGATCCGGCTGCCCTGGGGGGTGCTGACCTTCTCGGTGACGCTGGTGTCGCTGGTGGCGCTGTGGCCGGTGCTGCCGTTCATCGCGCGGGGCCTGGCGGCGGCGGACCGGGGCATGGTGCGGGGGCTGCTGTCGCCGTCGGACGAGCTGGAGCGGCGGATCGCCGAGCTGGAGTCGGACCGGGGCGTGGTGGTGGACACGGCGGCGGCGGACCTGCGGCGGATCGAGCGGGACCTGCACGACGGTGCGCAGGCACGCCTGGTGGCGCTGGCGATGGGTCTCGGCCTGGCGAAGGAGAAGCTGCACGAGGATCCGGACGCGGCGGCGGCGATGGTCGCGGAGGCGCACGGCGAGGTGAAGCTGGCCCTCCAGGAGCTGCGGGACCTGGCGCGGGGCATCCATCCGGCGGTGCTGACCGACCGGGGCCTGGGGGCGGCGCTGGCGTCGCTGGCCGGGCGGTGCACGGTGCCGGCGGCGGTGAGCGTCGACCTGGACGAGCGGCCGGCGGAGGCGATCGAGGGGATCGCGTACTTCACGGTCTCCGAGCTGCTGCAGAACGTGTCCAAGCACGCCCGGGCCCGGTCGGCGTCGGTGGAGGTGTGGCGGGCGGAGGACCGGCTGCTGCTCCAGGTGCGGGACGACGGCGTGGGCGGCGCCCGGCTGGGCGGCGGCACGGGGCTGGCCGGTCTGGCGGAGCGGCTGGGCGCCGTGGACGGCCTGCTGGTCGTGGAGTCGCCGGAGGGCGGCCCGACGACGGTGACGGCCGAGCTGCCGTGGCGGGACCGGCGGGGCTGAGCGTCCGCCCGCCGGCCCGGGGTGGGGATATCCCCCCTCGGGAGACGCCGACCCGCCTCATGGTGCGGCGGGGGTGCCGGACGGAACCCTGGAGTCGTGTCCGGGACCCGGTTCCCGGTTCCCGGTTCCTGGTTCCCGGTTTCTCTTTCTCTCTCCTCCTCGGTGAAGGACGTCCTGATGGCCGCGCAGCTCGTTCCCTCCGCCCTCCGGGCCCCGTTCCAGGGGCGTACCTGGCGGGCCTTCCTGTTCACGCTGGTGGGGCTGCCGCTGAGCGTGGTGGCGTTCTCGCTGGCGGTGTCGCTGACGGCGGCGGGCGCCGGGCTGCTGATCACCTTCCTCGGGGTGCCGGTGCTGGCGGCGGCGCTGGCGGTGAGCCGGGGGTTCGGGGCGGTGGAGCGGGCCCGGGTGCGGGGGCTGCTCGGGGTGGACGTGCCGGCGTCGGAGCCGGTGCGCGGGCGGACGGGCGGGCCGTTCTCGTGGATGGCGGCGATGCTGCGGAGCGGGGCCTCGTGGCGGCACCTGCTGTACGCGCTGGTGCACTTCCCGTGGGCGGTGTTCTCGTTCGTCGTGTCAGTGACGGTCTTCTCGGTCGGCTGGGGCCTGTTCACGTATCCGCTGTGGCGGTGGGTGTTCCCGGCGTACCTGAGCCAGGACGGGATCCAGATCTACGGGGACGAGCAGCGGGCCCTGTACGTCGACTCGCCGTTCGAGGTGGGCGTGACCTGCGCGGTCGGGCTGCTGGTGGTGCTGGCGTGGCCGCCGGTGGTGCGGGGTCTCGCGGCGGTGGACCGGGTCCTGGTGGCGGGGCTGCTGGGGCCGGGGCGGCTGGCGGAGCGGGTGACGGAGCTGGAGTCGGACCGGGGCGCGGCCGTGGACACGGCGGCGGCGGACCTGCGGCGGATCGAGCGGGAGCTGCACGACGGGCCGCAGGCGCGGCTGGCGTCGCTGGCGCTGGACCTGGGGCTGGCGAAGGAGACGCTGTCGCGGGACCCGGGCGCGGCGGCGGTGCTGGTGGACGAGGCGCACGGCGAGGTGAAGCTGGCGCTGAAGGAGCTGCGGGACCTGGCGCGGGGCATCCATCCGGCGGTGCTGACCGACCGGGGTCTGGACGCGGCGCTGTCGGCGGTGGCGGCGCGCTGCCCGGTGCCGGTGGCGGTGACGGTGGAGCTGCCCGGGCGGCCGGTGCCGGCGATCGAGGGCCTGGCCTACTTCACGGTCGTGGAGCTGCTGCGGAACGTGGAGCGGCACGCGGCGGCGCGGCGCGCGTCGGTGGACGTGTGGCGGTCGGAGGACCGGCTGATGCTGCAGGTCCGGGACGACGGCAGGGGCGGCGCGGACCCGGCGCGCGGCGCGGGGCTGGCGGGGCTGGCGGAGCGGCTGCGGTCGGTGGACGGCGTGCTGGCGGTGGACTCGCCGGCGGGCGGTCCGACGACGGTGACGGCGGAGCTGCCCTGGCGGGGGTGAGCGTCGGGGCACCCCGTCGGGCCGCCCCGGCGGGGTGCCGTGCGGCGGGGCGCCGCGGGCCGGGGGCCGTTCGGTCCCGGCATGTTTCCGGCAATGTGGGGGCTGCCTTTCGGGCGGCCCCCCTTCGCACGCCCATTCCTGCGATGCTGATCACGCGACACCGACCGGGTCGCGAGGAGCCGAGCAGGGACATGGGGGCAGCGGGCGTGGGTGTGGCTGAGGTGGCGGACCGGGTGCGTGTGGTGATCGCCGAGGACTCGGTGCTGTTGCGCGAGGGACTGACCCGCCTGCTGACGGACCGGGGCCACGAGGTCGTCGCGGGGGTCGGGGACGGCGACGCGCTGGTGAAGACGGTGGCGGAGCTGGCGGAGGCGGGCGCGCTGCCGGACGTGGTGGTGGCGGACGTGCGGATGCCGCCGACCCACACGGACGAGGGGGTACGGGCGGCGGTGCGGCTGCGCGCCGAGTATCCGCGGCTCGGGGTGCTGGTGCTGTCGCAGTACGTCGAGGAGCAGTACGCCACCGAACTGCTGGCCGGTTCGACGCGCGGGGTGGGCTATCTGCTGAAGGACCGGGTCGCGGAGGTCCGGGAGTTCACGGAGGCCGTGGTGCGGGTGGCGCAGGGGGGTACGGCCCTGGACCCGGAGGTCGTGCAGCAGCTGCTCGGGCGGAGCCGGCAGCAGGACGTGCTGGCGCACCTGACGCCGCGCGAGCGGGAGGTCCTGGGTCTGATGGCGGAGGGCCGGACGAACTCGGCGATCGCCCGGCAGCTGGTGGTGAGCGACGGGGCGGTCGAGAAGCACATCGGGAACATCTTCCTGAAGCTGGGCCTGTCGCCGAGCGAGGGCGACCACCGCCGGGTGCTCGCGGTGCTGACGTACCTCAGGTCGTGAGCGCGCCGGGGCGGCTCCGGTGAGCCGCGCAACCTTGATCTTCTGACACCCTGTCAGATGTGGACCCTCCGGGAGCCGGGGGTCCTAGGACGGAAGAACGAGTCGGAATGGCGCGTTCCGGAGCAATCCGGGTAGGCGCAGAACGGGACAACGCAGGACGTAAGGGCATCTCAGACCGAGGCCCACCATGTGAGAATCCCCGGGACCGCACACCCCGCAGTCGTAGGGTGGGCGAAGAGTCCCGCTTGCCGCTAGGGAGGTCCAGTAAGTGACCAGCCAGGTCAGTAGCGAGGCCGGCGAGGCCCTGCTCGGGGAGCAGCGCAGCGCCCCGGCGGAGGCCCGCCACGGCACGGAGAAGGAAGTCCGCCGTCTCGATCGGGTGATCATCCGGTTCGCGGGTGACTCGGGTGACGGGATGCAGCTGACGGGTGACCGGTTCACCTCGGAGACGGCGTCGTTCGGGAACGACCTGTCGACGCTGCCGAACTTCCCGGCGGAGATCCGTGCGCCTGCCGGGACGCTGCCGGGCGTGTCGTCGTTCCAGCTGCATTTCGCCGACCACGACATCCTGACCCCCGGCGACGCGCCGAACGTGCTGGTCGCGATGAACCCGGCGGCTCTGAAGGCGAACATCGGGGACGTGCCGCGGGGCGGCGAGATCATCGTGAACACCGACGAGTTCGCCAAGCGGGCGATGGCGAAGGTCGGCTACGCGACCTCGCCGCTGGAGGACGGGTCGCTGGACGGCTACCGCGTCCACCCGGTGCCGCTGACGACGCTGACGATCGAGGCGCTGAAGGAGTTCGGCCTGTCGCGCAAGGAGGCCGAGCGCTCGAAGAACATGTTCGCGCTCGGGCTGCTGTCGTGGATGTATCACCGGCCGACGGAGGGCACGGAGAGTTTCCTGCGGCAGAAGTTCGCGAAGAAGCCGCAGATCGCCGAGGCGAACGTGGCCGCGTTCCGGGCGGGCTGGAACTTCGGCGAGACCACCGAGGACTTCGCCGTCTCCTACGAGGTCGCCCCCGCCACCCGCGCCTTCCCGACCGGCACGTACCGCAACATCTCCGGGAACCTGGCCCTGTCGTACGGGCTGATCGCCGCCGCGCGCCAGGCCGAGCTGCCGCTGTACCTGGGCTCGTACCCGATCACCCCGGCCTCCGACATCCTCCACGAGCTGTCGAAGCACAAGAACTTCGGCGTGCGCACGTTCCAGGCCGAGGACGAGATCGCCGGCATCGGCGCCGCGCTCGGCGCCGCCTTCGGGGGCTCGCTGGCCGTCACCACCACCTCCGGCCCCGGTGTGGCGCTGAAGTCCGAGACGATCGGGCTGGCGGTCTCGCTGGAGCTGCCGCTGCTGATCGTCGACATCCAGCGCGGCGGCCCTTCCACCGGCCTGCCGACCAAGACCGAGCAGGCCGACCTGCTGCAGGCCATGTACGGCCGCAACGGCGAGGCGCCGGTGCCGGTCGTGGCGCCGAGGACGCCGGCCGACTGCTTCGACGCGGCCCTGGAAGCGGCGCGGATCGCGCTGACGTACCGCACGCCGGTCTTCCTGCTCTCCGACGGCTACCTCGCCAACGGCTCCGAGCCCTGGCGGATCCCCGAGGTGAACGGCCTGCCGGACCTGCGCACCCCCTTCGCCACCGGCCCGAACCACACGCAGGCCGACGGCACGGAGGTGTTCTGGCCGTACAAGCGCGACCCGCAGACGCTGGCCCGCCCGTGGGCCGTGCCGGGCACGCCGGGGCTGGAGCACCGGATCGGCGGCATCGAGAAGCAGGACGGCACCGGCAACATCTCCTACGACCCGGCCAACCACGACTT
>NZ_JBHVMF010000030.1:0-82713 GCF_042797055.1 Streptomyces sp. NPDC057854 | reverse complement strand
CCGATACGACAAGACCGCCACCATCTACCTCGCCGGACTCCACATCGCCGCCATCTTCATCTGGTCGGCAAGATGATCCGAAAGAAACGCCCTAGCCGGCCAGCCGCCCGTCCCGGGCCACCACCCGGCCCGCCCGCACCACCAGGTCGCGGCGCGGCAGGTCCACCACGACCTGCGGCAGGCACTCGCCCTCGACCAGCATGAAGTCGGCGGGGGAGCCCGGGCGGAGGTCTGCGGCGGGCAGGCCCATCAGCGCCGCGCCGCCGTGGGCGGCGATCCCGAAGCACGCCTCCAGCTCCTCGTCCAGCCGGGCGTCCAGGGCCCAGCCGGCCAGCCAGGCGCGGTGCAGCATGTCGGCGTCGCCGTACGGGCTCCAGCTGTCCCGGACGCCGTCCGAGCCGAGGCCGACCGTCACCCCGCGCTCGGCGAGCCGCCGGAACGGCAGGACCGTCGTCTCGCCCAGGGCGACCGTCGTCAGCGCCACCCCGGACCCCGCCAGCAGATCCGCCGTCGCGTCCAGCTCCCGCTCCGCCAGGCCCGCGACCGCGAAGGCGTGCGCCACCGCCACCCTGCCGCCGAGGCCGGCCGCGCGGGTGCGGGCGGCGATGTCCCGGAGCACCGCGAGCCCCGGCTCGCCCCGGTCGTGGAGGTGGATGTCCAGCCCCAGGCCGTGCTTCTCCGCGAGCCCGAAGACCAGGCCCAGCTGGTCGCCCTCGCCGCCGCCGGAGGCGTCGAAGCCCGTCGGGTCGATGCCGCCCACATGGCTGACCAGACCGCTCGCCGCCGCCTCCGCCAGCAGCTCCGCCGCGCCCGGCTCGCGTACCATGCTGTGCTGCGGGAAGGCGACCAGCTCGACGTCGACGATCCCGGCCAGCTTCGCGGCGGCCTCCGCGACGCCCTCGATCGCGGACAGGCCGTAGGCGGGGGCCACGTCCGCGTGGGCCCGCATCGCCCGGGTGCCCCGCGCGGCGGCGTGGGACATCAGGCGCAGCGCCCGCTCGCCCACCGGGGTGGGCAGCGCGCGGGCCAGCTCCACGTCCCCGGCCACGTAGTCGGCGATGCCCGCCGCGGGCCGGCGGCGGTGCCACGGCTCGCCCCAGGAGGTCTTGTCCGGGTGGATGTGCGCGTCGACCAGGGTCGGCAGGGCGAGCCGCCCGCCGCCGTCGACCCGCTCCACGGCCACGCCCTCGGGGAGCTCCGCGACGAGCACGCCGTCGACGGCGATCAGGTCGCCGGCCGGCCCGCCCAGAGGCCGTACGTCGTGGAAGAGGGTCGCGGTGCGGGGCGTGGGGCTCACGGAGGTCTCCTTGGGATCGGACGGCACCCTTTTGGTATACCGGATGGGTCGCCGGGTGCGTCCGGGGTCACCAGGCCAGCTTCTCCAGCGCGTCCAGGTCCACGTTCGGCACCGCGTCGCCCGCCTCCGCGCCGCCGTCCCCGCCGTCCGGCGCCACCCGCAGCTCCGCCCAGATCGTCTTCCCCCGCCGCCCGTACCGCGTCCCCCAGCGCTCCGCGAACCGCGCCACCAGATACAGGCCCCGCCCGCCCTCGTCGGTCTCCGCCGCGTGCCGCAGGTGCGGCGACGTGCTGCTGCCGTCCGACACCTCGCACACCAGCCGCCGGTCGTACAGCAGCCGCACCCGCACCGGGTCCGCCCCGTACCGCACCGCGTTGGTGACCAGCTCGCTCAGGATCAGCTCCACCGCGAAGACCGCCTCGTCCAGCCCCCACTCGCCCAGCTTCGCCGTCGCCGCGTTCCGCACCGGCGACACCGCCGCCGGGTCCCGCGCCACCTCCCACTCGGCGATCCGGTCCGCCGGCAGCCGCCGGGCCCGCGCCACCAGCAGCGCGATGTCGTCCCGGGGCGCCGGCGACAGCAGGTTCGCCAGCACGTCCGCGCAGGTCTGCTCGGGACTCCGCTCCGGCCGCTCCAGCGTCCGGCGCAGCAGGCGCAGCCCCGTCCCCACGTCCCTGCCGTGGTCCTCCAGGAGCCCGTCCGTGAACAGCACCAGCTTGCTGCCCTCCGGCAGCACCAGCTCCGTCGACTCGAACGGCACGTCCCCGAGCCCCAGACCCAGCGGCAGCCCCGGCGCCAGCGGCGGGAACTCCACCCGCCCGTCCGCGCCGACCACCGCCGGCCCCGGATGCCCCGCGCTCGCCATCGTGCACGTCCCGGACGCCGGGTCGTAGATCGCGTACAGGCAGGTCGCGCCGGTGATCGTCTCCTCCCGCCGCCCCCGGTCCCCGTCGCCCGGCGCCATCGCCGGCTCCGCCTCCTCGTCGATCCGCCCGGTCAGCTCGTCCAGGTGCCCCAGGATCTCGTCCGGCGGCACGTCCAGCGTCGAGAAGTTGTGCACCGCCGTCCGCAGCCGCCCCATCGTCGCCGCCGCGTGCAGCCCGTGCCCCACCACGTCCCCCACCACCAGCGCCACCCGCGCCCCCGGCAGCGGGATCACGTCGAACCAGTCGCCGCCGACCCCCGCCTTCGCCGGCAGATAGCGGTACGCCACCTCCACCGCGTCCTGCTCCGGCAGCACCCGGGGCAGCAGGCTCCGCTGCAGCGTCACCGCCATCGCGTGCTCCCGGGTGAACCGGCGGGCGTTGTCGATCGCCACCGCCGCCCGCGCCGCCAGCTCCTCCGCGAACTCCAGGTCCTCCTCCCCGAACGGCTCCGGCGTGTCCGCCCGCCAGAAGTTCGCCATCCCCAGCACCACGCCCCGGGCCAGCAGCGGCACCGTCAGCAGCGAGTGCATCCCGTACGCCAGCGCCCGCGCCGCCCCCTCCGGGTCCTGCGCCCGCCAGCCCTCCGCCGCCGCCAGCTCCTCCTGCACCACCGCGTGCCCGCCCGCCAGCGCCGTCGACATCGGCGTGCTCGGCACGTGGAACCGGATCACCTCGCCGACCGGCTGCAGCGGCTGCTCCGCCCGCACCCCGGTCAGCGCCGTCCGCCGCATCTCCGCCAGCGTCGCGTCCTGCGGCGGCTCCTCGCCCCGCAGCACCGGCTCCAGCAGCTCCACCGTCGCGAAGTCGGCGAACCGCGGCACCGCCACCTCCGCCAGCTCCTCCGCCGTCCGGACCACCTCCAGGGTCGTCCCGATCCGCACCCCCGCCTCGTACAGCAGCTGCAGCCGGCCCCGCGCCACCTCGGCCCGCCCGGCGAGCGAGGCCAGCTCGGTGGTGTCCCGCATCGTCATCACGCTGCCCGAACCGCTGCCGTCCGGGACGGTCGGCCGCACGCTCACCGCGAGCAGCCGGTCGCCCGCCCGGTGCACCTCGTCCGTCGCGGTCCGCCCCGACTCCAGCAGCTCCACCGTCCGCGGGTCCAGCCCCAGCTCCGCCACCGGCCGCCGCTCGGCGTCCGCCGGCAGCGCCAGCAGCCGCCGCGCCTCGTCGTTGGCGAGCAGCAGCCGCCGGTCCGCGCCGACGATCAGCACGCCCTCGCGGACCGCGTGCAGCACCGCCTCGTGGTGCTCCTTCATCCGGGTCATCTCGGCCGGGCCCAGACCGTGCGTCTGCCGCCGCAGCCGCCGGGCCACCAGCGCCGCCCCGCCCACCGCCAGCAGCAGCGCCCCGCCGGCCGTGGCGAGCAGCACCACGAGCCGGCCGCGCACCGCCTCGCTGAGCGACTGCACCTCGATGCCGCTCGTCACCATGCCGACGATCCGGCCGTCGTCGGCCACCACCGGCACCACGGCCCGCACGGCGTCGTTCGGCGCGCCGCGGAAGGTCTCCGTGTACGACTCGCCGTCCACCACCGCCCGGTTCAGGTCCCCGGTCGCCTTCCGGCCGATCAGCTCGCGCTCCGCGTCCGTGTACCGCGTCCCGTCCGGGGCCAGCACCGCCACGAAGTCCACCCCGGTCGCCACCCGGGTCTGCTCGGCCCGCTCCTGGAGCGCGGCCGTCGGATCCGGCGAGGCCAGCGCCTCGTCCACGCCGGGCGCCTTCGCGAACGCCTCCGCCACCGCCAGCGACCGCGTCTCGGCGTCCCGCAGCACGTCCTGCCGGGCCTGCTGGAAGGTGACGAGCACCGCCGCCACGATCACCAGCAGCGCGATCAGCGCCTCCAGGGCGAGGACCTGCCCGGCGAGGCTCCGCAGTCCGGAGCCCCGGCCCGGCGCCGTCCCGTCCCGGCGGGCCGTCATCCCGTGCTCCCGGCGATGAGCAGCGCCACGTCGTCCGGGGCGCCGGGGCGGCGCAGCTCCCGCAGCAGCAGGTCGCAGCTCTCCTCCAGGGACAGCTCGCGGGTGGCCTCGACGAGACGGGTCAGCAGCGCCAGCCGGTCGTCGATGACACTGTCCCGGGTCTCGATCAGCCCGTCGGTGTACAGCACCAGCCGGTCGCCGGGGAGGAACGGCACGCGGGCGGTGCGGAAGGTGCCGCCGCCGACGCCGAGCGGCACCCCGGTGGAGAGGGGGACCAGCTCGGCCGGGCCGTCCGCCGGGAGCCGCACCGGCGGCGGATGGCCGGCGTTCGCGATCCGGCAGCCGCCGCCCGGCTCGTACACGGCGAACAGGCAGGTGGCGATGGAGTGCTCCAGGCCGACCGTGATCCGGTCCAGGTGCCGGAGCACCTGGCTGGGGGAGAGGTCCAGGTCCGCGAAGGCGCGGGTGGCGGTCCGCAGCCGGCCCATGGTCGCCGCCGCGTCGATGCCGCTGCCCATCACGTCCCCCACCACCAGGGCCGTCTTCTCGCCGGGCAGCGCGATCACGTCGTACCAGTCGCCGCCGACCTCGCTGGACTCCTGGGCGGGCTGGTAGCGGGCGGCGGCGGCCAGACCGGGGCGCTCGGGCGGGGGGCCGGGCAGCAGACTGCGCTGGAGGGTCACGGCCGTGTTCCGCGCGCTCTGGTACCAGCGGGCGTTGTCGATGCTCACCGCCGCCCGGGACGCCAGCTCCTGCGCGAGCAGCACGTCGTCCGCGTCGAACGGCAGCGGGTGGTGCCGGTCCCGCTTGAGGTCGAGGGCCCCCAGCACCTCGCCGCGCGCGATCAGCGGCACCGCCAGGTACGAGTGCACCCCGGCCCGCTCCAGCAGCCGGGCCGCCTCCGGGCCGCGCGCGATCCGCGGCAGGTCCGCCGCCCCGACCCGGGCCACCAGCACCGGCTGCCCGCTCTGCACGCACCGGGTCACCAGCCGGTCGGCGCCGTACAGCGCGACCGAGCCGGGCGGGTCGGCCGCCGCCAGCGCCTCCGTCTCGTGCCCGGCCCTCACCGCGAGCGCCCGGAACAGCGCCGGGCCCTCGGCGCTGCCCGGCCGGCGCAGCGACAGCACCGAGTCGAGGACGTCGACGGCGGCCACGTCGGCGAGCGCGGGCACCACCACCGACGCCAGCTCGCCGGCAGTCCGCTCCACCTCCAGGGTGGTGCCGACCCGCGCGGACGCGTCCGCGATCAGGGCGAGTCGCCGCCGCGACCGGTCGGCCGCCGCGTCCGCCCGGTACCGCTCGGTCACGTCGACCACCCAGGCCGCCACGCCGAGGACCCGGCCGCCGGCCGCCTCCAGCCGGTAGAACGACACCGACCAGGCGTGCTCGCCGCCGCCCGGGTCGGACGGGGTCGCGCCCAGCGCCTGGAGGTCGAGGAGCGGCGTCCCGGTCTCCAGCACCCGCCGGGCCGCCGCCTCCAGCGGCGCCGCGTCGAGGCCCGGCAGCACCTCGGAGGGGCGCCGCCCCAGGTGCCGCTCCGCCGGCACCCCGTCGAACCGTTCGAGCGCCGGGTTGACCAGCGCGTACCGCAGGTCCGTGTCGAGGACGGCGAGGCCGATGGGGGACTGGTCGACCAGCCGGTCGGAGAGGGCCAGCTCGGTCTCCACCCGGGCGACGGCGGACCGGTCGGCGCAGATGCCGAGCGCGTACAGGTCGCCGAGGTCGTCGGTGAGCCGCATGTTGCGGAACTCGACCTCGCGGGTCGAACCGTCCTTGTGCCGTACGGGGAAGGTGCCCGCCCAGGTGGTGCCGCGGCCCAGCACCTCGCCGAAGAGCCGCATCGCCTCGGCCCGGCGCTCCTCGCCGACGATCAGCGGGGCGATGTACCGGCCCAGGGCCTCGTCCGCGCGGTAGCCGAAGAGCCCCTCGGCCTGCGGGCTCCACAGCACGATCCGGCCGGCCGCGTCCACCACGACGGCGGCCACCCCGAGCACGTCGAGCAGACCCCGCGCGCCGAACGCCGACCCGGGCACGGCACGCCGCTCCTCCGCGCCGGTCGTGTCCGCGCCCGTCTCCGTGTCCGTGCCCGTCTCCGGGAAGGAACCGGCCGTCACCCTGCCCTCCTCCCGCCGAGCCCGCCGCCCCTTCCATGCTCCCCGGCCCCTCGCGGGGGCGCACCACGAAGGGGGCCGGTCAGGACGGCCCCGCGGCCGGGCCGACCGCGCCCAGCCGCTCCTTGCACCTCGCCGTCGTCCCGAACCCGGACACGAGCACACCCGTCAGATACCAGCGCATGGACGGAGCGTGGCGCCTGAGGTGCCCCCGGCGGATCGGGCACCTGCCGTACGCGCGGCGCCGGAAGGGCCTCAGGTCCGCCGGCTCACGCGGTGCGCGCGGCCCGCTTCCCCTCGTACCTCAGCGCCGCGCCCGTCACCACGGCGCCGATCCCCTCCCACAGGCCGACCCCGAGGAACCCGGACGGGGCCCGCTCGGTGATCACGGCCAGCGTGAAGACCGCGCAGGTCAGCAGCCGGAAGGGGACCGTCCAGCGGAAGAACGCCCGCCAGTCGGCGAGCGCGGCGAGCACGTAGTAGACGCCCATGTTCAGCGCGGCCATCGAGGAGGCGGTCAGGAACACCAGCGTGTGGTCGCCGGCCGCGCGCTCCCCGTCGGGCACCGGCGCGAAGCCCATCACCGTGATCAGGACGTCCGGGGCGACCAGGCCGACCACCCCGAGGGCGGCGGCGAGGAGGCCGAAGACCGCCATGGTCCAGCCGGAGAGCGAACGGGGCAGGCGACGCACGACGGTCCTCCGCGGGGCGAGCGAGATCGGCAGTTCGAAGAGATGCGCTCTGTTCGAGCGGGCGAGCGGGACCCTGCCTATCGCACGAAGGCCCGCGGGGGCCAATCCGGCCCCCGCGGACGTCACTTCACCGCAGCGCCGCCGCCATCATCCGCTGCGCGACCGGCGCCGCCAGACCGTTGCCGCTGACCTCGGAGCGGGCCGCGCCGGAGTCCTCGATCATCACGGCCACCGCCACCTGCTTCCCGGTCGCCGGGTCCTTCGCGTACGAGGTGAACCAGGCGTACGGCGTCTTGCTGTTGTTCTCGCCGTGCTGCGCCGTGCCCGTCTTGCCGCCGACCTCGGCGCCCGGCACCGCCGCGTTGCCGCCGGTGCCCTTCTCCACCACCGTCACCATCGCGCTGCGCAGCTGCTCGGCGGTGGCGGAGGACACGATCCGGGTCGTGTCGCCGTCCTCGAAGGACTCCAGGGCGTCACCGTCGGAGTCGACCACCTCGGAGACCATGTGCGGGGCGGCCAGCAGCCCGTCGTTGGCGATCACCGCCGACACCATCGCCATCTGGAGCGGGGTGGCGGTGACGTCGAACTGGCCGATGCCGGTGAGCGCGGTCTGCGGCCGGTCCATGCCCGACGGGTAGACGCTCGCGTACGCCCGGACCGGCACGTCCCGCTCGTCGTCGTTGAAGCCGAACTTCTCCGCCGTCGCCCGCACCTTGTCCTGCCCCAGGTCGGCGGCCATCTTGGCGAAGACGTTGTTGCAGGAGTACTGGAGCGCGGTGCGGATCGTGGCGTTCTCGCAGGGCGCGGAGGCGTTCTCGTTCCGCAGCACCGTCCGGGTGTCGGGCAGGGTGTACGGGTCCGGGCTGTCCGTCCGCACGTCCACCGAGGAGTACAGGCCGTCCTCCAGCGCGGCGGCGGCGACCACCAGCTTGAAGGTGGAGCCGGGCGGCAGCGGCTGCCGCAGCGCCCGGTTGACCAGCGGCTTGTCCGGGTCGTCCAGCAGCTTCCGCCACGCGTCGCCGTCGTTCGTGCCGGCGATGGCCGAGGGATCGTACGACGGGGTGGACACCATCCCGAGGATCCGGCCGCTCACCGGGTCGATCGCGACCGCCGCGCCCTTCTTGTTCCCGAGCGCCCGGTAGCCGGCCTTCTGCACCTCCGGGTCGATGGTGGTGAGGACGGTGCCCGGCTCCTGCTGCTTGCGGGTCACCGCGTCCACGGGGTTCTTCAGCCGGTCGTCGGTGCCGTCCAGGACCCCCGACCAGATGCCCTCCAGCTGGGTGGAGCCATACGCCTGCGAGCTGTAGCCGGTGACCGCCGCGTACAGCTCGCCGTCCGTGTAGCTGCGCTCGTACGCGAGGTCGCCGCTCGCGGTGCGCTTCGAGCCGGTGACCGGCGAGCCGGCCACCACGATGTTCCCGAGCGGATGCGCGTACTGCGCGATCGTCTTCCGCCGGTTGCTGTTGTCGTTCGCGAGCGCCTTGCTCTCGTACGCCTGCACCCAGGTGGCCCGGCCGAGGAGGGCGAGCACGAGGAGCAGCACGAAGACCGAGGTGCGCCTGATGGTCTTGTTCATGGCACCAGAAGGGACGAACGGGGCGGTCGGCGGCGTTCCGGACGGGGCCGGATTCTCAGGAAACGTTCATCCTGCACGGACTCCGCGGCGCGGACCGGCGGCGCCTCAGAGCCGCCGGGTCGCCAGCGTCAGCCGGTCCCGCGCGTCGAACAGGGCGTCCTTGATCAGCTGCTCGTGCCCCGGCGTCAGCCGCGCGGCCGGCACCGAGCAGCTCAGCGCGTCCCGGGCCGGGGTCCGGTAGGGGATCGCCACCGCGAAGCAGCGCAGCCCCAGCGTGTTCTCCTCGCGGTCCACCGCGAAGCCCTGCTCCCGCACCGCCGCCAGCTCCTCGATCAGCCGTTCCCGGTCGGTGATCGTGTGCGCGGTGACCGCCGGCAGCTCCGCCGGCAGCAGCTCCCGCACCCGCTCGTCGTCGTGGGTGGCGAGCAGCGCCTTGCCCAGCGCGGTCGAGTGCGCGGGGAGCCGGCGGCCGACCCGGGTGAAGGGCCGCAGGTGGTGCTGGGACTGGCGGGTGGCCAGATAGACCACGCTGGTGCCGTCGAGCCGGGCCAGGTGCACGGTCTCGGTGGTGTCGTCCGACAGCCGGTCCAGGGTCGCCCGGGACGCCGCGACGACCTCGTCGCCGTCGATGTACGAGGTCCCCACCAGCAGCGCCCGCACCCCGATGCCGTACCGGGTGCCGGTGGCGTCGGTCTCCACCCAGCCCAGCTCGACCAGCGTGCGCAGCAGCATGTACAGGCTCGACTTGGGGTAGCCGACCGCCTCCTGCACGGCGGCCAGGGTGTGCATCCCGGGCCGGCCGGCGAAGAACTCCAGCAGCTCCACCGTCCGCACCGCGGACTTCACCTGCGCACCGCTCGCGTCGGCACCGGCCATGACCCCGCCCTTCTCCGTGACTACCGGGTGCCCTTGTCGGAACGCCCGCGGCCTCCCTAGAGTCCACCCCGAAGCGTTCATGCACAAGAACGACGTTCATCATAGTGAATAGGGGTGTGGGCCGTGTCGGCAGCAGCAGTGTGGAGTGTGGACCCCCGCTCGGGGAAGCGGCGCGAGCAGGTCGCGACGGAGGCCACGCCGGACGGCGTCGACCGCGCGGTGCGCGCCGCGCACGCCGCCCGCGACTCCCTCGCCGACCGCGCGGTCCGGGCGGCCTTCCTGCGGACCGCCGCCGACCTCCTCGACGCCGCCGCCGACGAGATCGTCCCCACCGCCGACGCCGAGACCGCCCTCGGCACCCCCCGGCTCACCGGCGAACTCGCCCGCACCACCGCCCAGCTGCGGGCCTTCGCCGCCGTCGTCGACGAGGGCGCCTTCCTCGACGTACGGATCGACCTGCCCGACCCGTCGGCCGTGCCGCCCCGCCCCGACCTGCGCCGCTGGAAGATCCCGCTCGGCGTCGTCGCCGTCTACGCGGCCAGCAACTTCCCGCTCGCCTTCTCCGTGCCCGGCGGCGACACCGCCAGCGCGCTGGCCGCCGGCTGCCCCGTCGTCGTCAAGGCCCACCCCGACCACCCCGCCACCTCCGAGCTGACCGCCGGCCTGCTGCGCCGGGCCGCCGCCAAGAGCGGCCTCCCCGAGGACGTCGTCGTGCTGGTGCACGGCTTCGAGGCGGGCGTCGCGCTCGTCCGGCACCCGCTGGTCGCGGCGGCCGGCTTCACCGGTTCCGTACGCGGCGGCCGGGCGCTCTTCGACGCCGCCGCCGCCCGCCCCGTGCCGATCCCCTTCCACGGCGAGCTCGGCTCGCTCAACCCGGTCGTCGTCACGCCCGGCGCCGCCGCCGAGCGGGCCGAGGAACTGGGCGCCGGCCTGGCCGGCTCGATGACCCTGGGCGCCGGGCAGTTCTGCACCAAGCCCGGCTTCGTCCTCGCCCCGGCCGGTGACGACGGCGACCGCTTCCTGGCCGCCGTCACCGACGGCGTCGGCCAGGCCGGCCCCGCCGTCCTCCTCGACCACCGGATGCGGGAGGCGTTCGTCGCCGGGGTCGCCGAGCGCGCCGCCCTCGACGGCGTCGAGGCCCCCGTCGCCCCCGGCGCGGCCGGCGAGCACACCGTCACCGCCGGCGTCCTCACCGTCGACGCCGCCCGGCTCGCCGACGGCGGCCACGAACTCCTGCTGGAGGAGTGCTTCGGCCCCGTCACCGTCGTCGCCCGCTACACCGACGCGGCGCAGATCACCGCCGTCCTCGGCCGGCTCCCCGGCAACCTCACGGCCACCCTGCACTGCGCCGACGAGGACCCGGAGGCCCCCGGCCTGCTCGCCGCCCTCACCCCGCTGGCCGGCCGGATCCTCGTCGGCGGCTGGCCCACCGGCGTCGCCGTCGCCGCCGCCCAGCACCACGGCGGCCCCTACCCGGCCACCACCTCCACCGCCACCTCGGTCGGCACCACCGCCGTCGAACGCTGGCTCCGCCCGGTCACCTACCAGTCCACCCCCCAGCACCTCCTCCCCCCGGAACTCCGCGACGACAACCCCCTGAACGTCCCCCGGCACTGAGCCCGCTCCGGGCGCCGGAGCACGGGCCGCGCCCGTGCTCCGGCTCACATCGGGGCCGTAAGCGGAATGGGATCCGGGGCGCCGGGCGTTCCCCGGGGGACTGACCCCGTCGGCCCCCCTACACCCCCCGGAGAAGAAGTGACCCTGCGCGTGGAGATCTGGTCGGACATCGCCTGTCCCTGGTGCTACATCGGAAAGGCCCGGTTCGAGAAGGGTCTCGCCGCCTTCGCGCACCGGGACGACGTCGAGGTCGTGCACCGGTCGTTCGAGCTGGACCCGCACCGGGCCAAGGGGGACACCGGGCCGGTCCTGGAGATGCTGGCGAAGAAGTACGGGCGGACGCCGGCGGAGGCGCGGGCCATGGAGGCGCACGTCGCGTCCAACGCGCACGCCGAGGGGCTGGAGTACCTGACCGACGGCCGCGACCACGGCAACACCTTCGACATCCACCGGCTGCTGCACCTCGCCCGCGAGCGCGGCCGGCAGAATGAGCTGCTGGACCTCGCCTACCGCGCCAACTTCGCCGAGGAGCGGTCGGTCTTCGACGGCGAGACGCTGATCGCGCTCGCCGTGGAGGCCGGGCTGGACGAGGCCGAGGCGCGGGCCGTCCTCGCCGACGAGACCGCCTACGCCGACGCGGTACGCGAGGACGAGCGCGAGGCCGCCGAACTCGGCGCCACCGGCGTGCCGTTCTTCGTCCTCGACCGCCGCTACGGCGTGTCCGGCGGGCAGCCCGCCGAGGTGTTCACCCAGGCCCTGGAGCAGGCCTGGCAGGGCCGGACGCTCCAGCCGGTCGCCGTCGCCGGCGACGCCGCCGAGGCGTGCGGCCCCGACGGCTGCGCGGTCCCGCCGCGCGACTGACCCCCTCTGACCTGCGCGGATAAGCGCGGCTTGGGGACAGTCCATGATCGGCGCCCATTGACGAGAGGTCGCGGGGAGCCCACGCTGGGGCCCATGGATACCCTCCACCAGCCGCTCGGCGGCGCCGAGTTCGCCCCCACGCGGACCTATCTGAACACCTCCGCCTGCGGCCTGCTGCCGCGCCGTACCGTCGAGGCGGTCATCCGTCTCGCGCGGGAGACCGCGGACGGGCGCCCGGGCGGCGCCGGCAGCTTCGACGTCGTCGACGAGGCCCGCGCCGCCTACGCCCGGCTCGCCGGGGTCGCGCCCGAGCGGGTCGCGGTGGGCAGCTCGGTCGCCGTGCACTGCGGCATGATCGCCCAGTCGATGCCGTCCGGCGCCGAAGTCCTCTTCGCCGAGGGGGACTTCTCGTCCCTCATCACGCCCTTCACCGTCCGCGGCGACCTGAAGGTCCGGTTCGTGCCGCTGGAGCGGCTCGCCGCCTCCGTCCGCCCGGAGACCGCGCTGATCGCCGTCTCCGCCGTGCAGTCGGCGGACGGGCGGACCGCCGACCTCCCCGCCGTCCGCGCCGCCGCGGCGGCCCACGGGGCCCGCACCCTGCTCGACGCCACCCAGTCCGCCGGCTGGCTGCCGCTGGCGGCGGGGGAGTGGGACTACACGGTCGCCGGCGCGTACAAGTACCTGCTCTGCCCGCGCGGCACCTCCTTCCTCACCGTCACCGAGGAGGCCCAGGACAGCCTGCTGCCGATCCACGCGGGCTGGGTCACCGGCGAGGAGCGGTGGGCCAACAGCTACGGCCCGGTGCGCGAACTCGCCCGCAGCGCCCGCCGGTTCGACGAGCCCGCCGCCTTCCTCCCGTACCACGGCGCCGCCGCCTCGCTGGCGCTCCTGGAGGAGATCGGCGTCGAGCGGATCGAGGCCCACGACAAGGCCCTCGCCGCCCGTTTCCGCGCGGGGCTGCTCACGCTCGGCCACCAGCCGGTCATGGACGACTCGCCGGTCGTCGCCGTGCCGGGCCTCGGCCACCGCGCCGACGCCCTGGAGGCCGCCGGCGTGCTGCTGTCGGCCCGCGCGGGCAACCTGCGGGCCTCGTTCCACCTGTACAACACGGCGGCGGACGTCGACCGGACCCTGGACGTCCTCGGCGGCTGACGCCCGGTGAGCCCCGGGCACGCCGGAGGGGCGGGACCCGGCCACCGGGTCCCGCCCCTCCGGACGCGTCACGCCTGCCAGGCCCCGGTGACCGCCCGGCGCGCGCCCTCCAGGTCCACCGTCCGGCCCGCCTCGCCGAGCACCGCGCCCAGCGCGGCCAGCGACGACTGCACCGCGTTCGGCGTCGCGTCCGCCCCGTAGTGGTTGACCCGGATCATCTCCTTCGCCAGCGCCCCGCCGCCCGCGATCAGCGGCAGCGACGGGTCCGCCGCCAGCGCCTTCGCCACCACGTCGGAGGCGTCGAGGTCCGCCGGCACCCGCAGCGTCGTCGCCACCGGCGCCGCGTCCCGCGCCTCGTGCACGTACGGCTCCAGACCGCCGCCGAGCGCCACCGCGCCCGCGCGGGTCGCCGCCGCGGCCGACGCGTGCCGGGCCATCAGCGCGTCCAGGCCCTCCGCCTCGATCCGCTCCAGGCACGCCTCCAGGGCCAGCATCTCCAGCTGCGCCGGGGCGTGCAGCAGCGCCTTCCGGCCGCCGTCGATCCAGCGCTCCTTCCAGTCCAGGAGGGAGAGGTACGAGCGGCGCGGCGCGGCCGGGTTCGCGGCGAACCGCTCCCAGGCCCGGGCGCTCACCGACACCGCCGAGACGCCCGCCGGGCCGCCCATCGCCTTCTGCGCGCCGATGATGCACAGGTCGACGCCCCAGGCGTCCGGCAGCACCGGCTCGGCGCCGATCGACGCCACCGCGTCCAGGTAGAACAGCGCGCCGTGCGCCCGGACGACCTCGCCGATCTCCGCGACCGGGTTGGTGTTGCCGGTGGCGGCCTCCGCGTGCACCAGGGAGACGAAGTCGATCTCCGGGTGCTCGGCGAGCGCCCGCTCGACCTGCTCGGCGGTGACCGCCGTGTGGAACGGCACCGCCAGGTCGACGACGGTCGCGCCGCAGTCGCGCAGCCAGTTCCCGAAGGTCTGCCCGTACGGACCCGTGATCACGTTCAGCGCGGTGGAACCCGCCCGCGCCCCGCTGCGGATGCACCCCTCCAGGGGCAGCAGCGCCTCGCCCTGGGTGATCACCACGTCCTGCCCGGTGGAGAGCAGCGCGGCCACCCGCCGCTCGATGGACGCGAAGTGCGCGGCGGTCATCGGAGCCAGGTCGAGCAGCGGATGTGTCACGGTCACGGTGGTGCCTTCTCGGAGTCGGTGATACGGCCGGTGGCCAGCGTACGCCCACCGCACCGGCGGCCCCTCGTACAGTGCTGGCATGAGCGATCACGAGGTGGTGCACGTGAAGGGGCGGGTGCTCGTCGGCCCGGAGGACGTGCGGGACGAACTGTGGTGCGTGGACGGGCGGATCACCTTCGAGCGGCCGGCCGGGGAGGCCGTGTCCGTCACCGGCTGGGCGCTGCCCGGTCTGGTCGACGCGCACTGCCACGTCGGGCTCGACCGGCACGGGCCCGTCGACGAGGCCACCGCCGAGAAGCAGGCCCTCACCGACCGGGACGCCGGCACCCTGCTGATCCGGGACGCCGGCTCGCCCTCCGACACCCGCTGGATCGACGCCCGCGACGACCTGCCGAAGATCATCCGGGCCGGCCGGCACATCGCCCGCACCCGCCGCTACATCCGCAACTACGCCCACGAGATCGAGCCCGCGGACCTGGTGGCGTACGTGGGCCGGGAGGCCCGGCGCGGCGACGGCTGGGTCAAGCTGGTCGGCGACTGGATCGACCGGGAGGTCGGCGACCTGGCGCCGTCCTGGCCGCGCCCCGAGGTGGAAGCGGCGATCGCGGAGGCGCACCGGCTCGGCGCCCGGGTCACCGCCCACTGCTTCGCCGAGGACTCGCTGCGCGACCTGGTCGAGGCCGGCATCGACTGCGTCGAGCACGCCACCGGCCTCACCGAGGAGACGATCCCGCTCTTCGCGGAGCGGGGGGTCGCGATCGTCCCCACGCTGGTGAACATCGCGACCTTCCCGCACCTCGCGGACGGCGGCGAGGCCAAGTTCCCCCGCTGGTCCGCCCACATGCGCCGGCTGCACGCGCGCCGGTACGACACGGTCCGCGCCGCCTGGGACGCGGGCGTGCCGGTCTTCGTCGGCACCGACGCGGGCGGCTCGCTCGCCCACGGGCTGGTCGCCGAGGAGGTCGAGGAGCTGACGAAGGCCGGCATCCCCGCGCTCGACGCGCTGTCGGCGACCACCTGGCGGGCCAGGGCCTGGCTCGGGCGCCCCGCCCTGGAGGAGGGCGCCCCCGCCGACCTCGTCGTCTACGACGAGGACCCGCGCGCGGACGTCCGCGTCCTCGCGGCGCCGCGCCGGGTCGTCGTCAACGGCCGGATCCTCGCCTGACCGGGCCACGGCCCCGCGGCGGGGACGGAACCCGGGCTCAGGCGGCCCGGCGGAGGAAGGCCAGCCGGGCCTTCTTCTCCGGGATGAACACCTCCGGCAGGTCGACCTCGGGCAGCACGACCTCCGGGCCGAGCTCGAACCCGGCCCGTGCCATGCGGGCGATCGCCTTCTCGTTCGCCGCGTCCGGCTCGACCACGATCCGGGTGTGGTCGCGGTGGCAGAAGGCGATCAGCGCGGTGAGCAGACCGGCCGTGAAACCGGGGGAGGGGGCGGTGCTCGGCGCGACGAAGAGGTGGCAGCCGATGTCGCCGTCCTCGACCTCGTAGCACTCGCTCACCCGGTCCTCCGCCGGGTCGTACGTCTGGAAGATCGAGACCGGCTCCCCGTCGAGCTCCACCAGGAAGCCGTGGTGGGTGGTGAGCGAGTCCAGGTGGGCGTAGACGTCCCGGACCTGCTCGACGGTGGTGCCGTGCATGCCCCAGAAGCGCGCCCGCTCCTCGTTGACCCACGCGTGGATGAGCGGGGCGTCCGCGTCCGGGACGACGGGCCGGATCGTGACGGTGCCGAGGCCCTCGACGGTCTGGACGTGTACGGGGGTGGTCATCCCTGCTCCTTGGTGAGGCGGTTCCAGTCGGTGGTGACGGGGGCGAGCTCGCCCCGCAGCCACAGGGGGAGTTGGTCGTCGTGGTGCGGGTCCCCGGCCACCCCGGACGCGCCGAACGGCACGATCCAGCCGCTGCGTTCGCGGTCGGCGAGGTCCCACACGTACCGGGCGGCGGAGGCCCGGGCGCTGCGGTCGGTGTAGCCGGGGGCGCTGGAGGTGGACAGCACGCAGTCGTGGTCGCCGCCGAGCCCCGGCCACCGCGCGTCGGCCTCGGGGGAGGGGTCGGGCAGCGCCTGCCAGGGCGCCAGCCGGTGGGTGGCGCCCCAGACGGCCGGCGGCTCGCCCGCCCCGACCTCCTCCAGCGCCTCGCGCACGATCCGGGCCACGTCCCCGGCGGGCACCGGCCCGGACGTCAGCAGCGTCTCCAGGGCCAGCCCGACCCGCGGCCCGAGGTACAGCCAGGGCCGGAACACCTCGGGGTACGGGGCGGGTTCGCGCAGTCCCGCGAAGACCTCGTGCGCGGCCAGCCGGCGCACCACCGCGCCCCGCACGGCCGCGAAGAGACCGGCGTCGGCGCTGTCCGCCTCCATCCGCCGGTCCCAGTCCAGCAGCCGCTTCCGCACGCCGGCGGCGGCGTGCGGAAGCCCCCCGTCGCCGGCCGCGGCGATCGCGGCGAGCAGCGGGGCCGCCGCCCGGTTGTCGGTGTCGCGGTGGACGGCGGCGGTGGCCTCGGGGGTCCAGGCGTCGCAGGCGCCGAGGAGTTCGGCGATCCGGTCGGCGCGGTGCGGGGGCGCGAACTCCACGCCCAGCGGGGCCGCGAGTCCCCGGGCGTTGGCCATCACGGCCTGGCCGCCGGTGACGTCGGCGCGCGGCAGCGGCGCGGGCGCGGGGCCCCAGGCGTGCGCCGGCTCCCAGGCCGGCACCGGCCGCAGCGCGTTGGCCCGGTCGCGTACGGGGACGTGCCCGGCGACCCGGTGCAGCAGCCCGCCCGCCGTGTCGGCGGCGAGCACCACGTTCACCGGCTCCACCCAGCCGTCGAGGGCGCGGTCGACGTCGGCGACGGTCCGGGCGGCGAGCAGCCGGGGCAGCGCCTCGAAGCCCAGCCGGCCGGTGACCCGGGGCACGTACCGCAGGCTCAGCCCCTCCCACTCGGCGCCGGCCTCCGCCGCCGGCTCGCCGGTGATCAGCGGGCCGCGCGCGGTCTCGACGACCTCGACGAGGACCGGCTCGCCGCCGGCGACCCCGACCGTCTCGGTGTGCGCGGCGGCCGGCCGCCAGCCCTCGGGGCCGTACGCCTCCACGCCGCCGTCCGCGGTGCGCCGCAGCCGCTCCCGGTAGAGGTCCTGGTAGTCGGCCATCGCGTTGGTGATCGCCCAGGCGACCGGCCCGGTGTGCCCGAAGTGGGCGAGTCCGGGCACGCCCGGCACGGCGAGCCCGACCACGTCGTACGCGGGGCAGGCGAGCCGGATCTGCTGGTAGACGCCCGGCGCCTCGATGAACCGGTGCGGGTCGCCGGCCACCAGCGCCGCCCCGCTCGCGGTCCGCTCGCCGGCCACCAGCCAGCCGTTGGAGCCCGCCGTGGCGGGGCCGTCGGCGGCGAACAGCTCGGTCCACTCCTCGCCGAGCGCGGTCGCCACCTGCTCGCGCCACAGCTTGGTCGGGAAGCCGGCGAAGAGGATGTGGGTGGAGAGCCAGACGGCCAGCGGCGTCCACGCCTCCCAGCGTCCCGGCACCAGCCCGGTCGCGGCGAACTCGGGTGCCCGGCGGGCCCCTTCGGCCAGTCCGTCGTTGACGCCGTCCGTGTAGGCCCGCACCCAGCCGGCGGTCTCCGGGTCGGTCTCGGCCAGGCGGTCCAGGCAGCGGCGCGCGGTGTCGGCGAGGCGGACGCGCCGCGCGAAGACGTCCCAGCCGGTCTCGGCCGCGCCGAGGAAGGCGGCCGTGGTGCCCTGAGCCCGGTGCCGCTCGACCTCCAGCTGCCAGGCCCGGTCGCGGGCGGTGACCCGGCCCTGCGCGAAGGCGAGTTCCGCGGGGTCCGCGGCGCGCAGATGAGGGACGCCGTACGCGTCCCGGAAGACCTCGATGCTCACCCGTACCGATCCCGTCCGTGTGCTTCCAGATGTCGTTAGGTTAGGCTGACCTAAATTGATCGCCGACCCAAAGTAACCCATGGGTCCGGGGGAGGAGCACGCGGTGGGGCACGGGTGGCAGGGCGCCGTCCTGAAGCTGATGGGCGCCAAGGACTTCACGTTCACCGTCACGGGGGCCGAGCAGGTCACCGAGGACTACCGGAGGGTCCACTTCACCGACGGCGGGCTGCTCGCCGCCGCCGGGGTGCACCCGACGATGTGGGTGCGGATCTGGTTCGAGAACGCCGGCAAGCCGCACCAGCGCGGCTACACCCTGGTCGACCCCGACCCGGCGGCCGGCACCTTCAGCCTGGAGTTCGCCCTGCACGACGGCCCCGCCAGCCACTGGGCGCGCGGCTGCGCCCCCGGCGACACGGTCGAGGCCACCCTCCAGGGCACCGGCTTCGAGACCCCCGAGCCCCGCCCGGAACGGCTGCTCGTCGTCGGCGACCCGGCGTCGCTGCCCGCCGTGAACTCGCTGCTCGACGCGCACCCGGACCTCCCGGCGACCATCTGGTTCGAGACCCAGCACGCCTCCGACGAGGAGCTGCCCTTCCGCGTCGACCCGGACCGGCACGAGCTGCGCCGGGTGCCCCGGCAGCGGGCCGGGGCCGCGCTCGTCGAGCGGGTCAGGGCCGAACTGCCCGCGCTCGCCGGGCCGGAGGCGTACGTGTGGATCGCCTGCGACACCGCGACCACCCGCGCGCTCGCCGGGTACGCGCGCAAGGAGCTGGGGCTGCCCAAGGAGCGGGTGCACGCGCTGGGCTACTGGCGGGCGAGCTGAACCGTTCCGCCGCTCCGGCGTGGCGTTGACGATCCGTGACCCGAGGGGGTCGCGGATCGTTTCTCTTTCCCGCGCCGCGCGCCGCCGGCCCCCGGACGGAGTCCCCCGTACGAAACACGCGGGGCGAGCGTGAACGGTTGTGTCGTAAAGAATCGAAAATGAACACGGAAACCCCCCTTTGGAGTGAACTCACGTCAGGCGACTGCCGGTTCACTCTCCGTGCGTAAAGATTCCGGTGTCTCAAGTCGCCGCCGCCGCGCAGACCCACCGTCCCCGTGGTGAGCGGCCGGCGACGCCATGTCTTCTGTGGGGGTTCCACCATCTTGAACAGCAACACCTTCCGCGCGCCCGTCCGCCGTACCGCCGTCCGCCGCACCGCCGCCGCCGCGACCGTCGTCGCCCTCGCGGCGGGTCCCGTGCTCCTGGCGGCCCCGGCGCAGGCCACGGACGGCGAGCGCCGCGAGGGCCGGGCGAGCGCCGTCGTGCTCCGCACCGGGCTCGACGTCTCCCTCCTCGGCGAGACCGTGAAGATCCCGGTCCGCGCCACGCTCAACGAGGTCCAGGCGCCGGAGAGCGCGAACAAGACCGCGCTCAGCGTCAAGGTGGAGGGCGCCGAGGGTGGCAAGCCGATCGACATCCTCGCCGCCGACGTCGCCACCTCGACCGCCACCGTCGACGAGCGCAGGGCCGAGGGGTACGTCAACCTCGCCAAGGCCCGCGTCCACGTCCCCGGCCTGCCCGCGCTCGCCCTCGTCGAGGTCGAGAAGGTCACCTCCCGGGCGGTCTGCGAGGCGGGGAAGAAGCCGGTCGCCGAGTCCAACGTCCTCGGCCACGTCCAGGCCCTCGGCAAGAAGGTCACGCTGACCGCCGGCGGGCGCACCCAGCTCGACGTGCCCGCCGTCGGCAAGATCACCCTGGACCTCTCCCGCACCAGCACCACCACCCGCACCGCCGCCGCCACCGCCCTGGAGCTCGACGTCGAGGTCGACCCGCTCGCCCTCGGCGTCGCCAAGGTCAAGGGCACCGTCACCCTCGCGGAGGCCACCTGCGAGACCCCCGACGCCCCGGCGCCGACCGAGAAGCCCACGGAGAAGCCCACGGAGAAGCCGACCCCGGAGCCCACCGAGCAGCCGAGCGAGCGGCCGACCGAGAAGCCGAGCGAGCAGCCGTCGCCGCGGCCCACCGAGCCCGAGGACGACGGCGGCGTCGTCACCAACAACGGCGGCTCCACCCCGACGCAGAACCTCGCCGAGACCGGCGGCAGCTCCGCCACCCCGTACCTCGCGGGCGGCGCCCTCGCGCTCGTCCTCGCCGGCGGCGTCGCGCTCGTCCTGGCCCGCGGCCGCGCCCGCGCCCGGGGCTGACGGCCCGAGGGGGACGCGTCAGGGGGACGCAGGGGGAACCCGGCCCGGGGCGGGCGGTGCGCACGGACGCGCCGCCCGCCCCGGGCGGAGCCGTCTCCGGCGGGGGGACGCCGACGGATCAGCAGCCCAGCAGCAGCGCCTGGTCCAGTGCCTGGAGGAAACGATTCGTCGTCGCCCGGTCCCGGACCGCGAGCCGCAGCCAGTGCCGGTCCAGACCCGGGAACGTGTCCCCGCGCCGGGCCGCGAACCCCAGCAGCCGCAGCCGCTCCCGTATCGCGTCCGCGCCCTCGATCCGGACCAGCACGAACGGCCCCTCGGCCGCCGTCACCGTCCGCACCTCGTCGAACTCCGCCAGACCGGCCAGCAGGTGCGCCCGGTCCGCCCCGATCCGGTGCGCCGCGAGCTCCGCCTCCGCCAGCGCGCGTCGCGACATGCACGCCTCCGCCGCCACCAGCGCCGGCGTCGACACCGGCCACAGCGGCTGCGCGCGTTCCAGCAGCCCGATCGTGTCCGGCTCCGCGAGCACGTACCCGATCCGCAGCCCCGCGAGGCCCCAGGTCTTCGTCAGGCTCCGCAGCACCACCAGACCCGGCACGTCCGTCCGCCCGGCCAGCGCCTCCCGCTCGCCCGGCACCGCGTCCATGAACGCCTCGTCCACGACCAGGTACCGCCCCGGCCGCGCCAGCGCCGCGATCGTCTCCGCCGGATGCAGCACCGACGTCGGGTTGGTGGGATTGCCGATCACCACCAGGTCCGCGTCCTCCGGCACCGCCGCCGGATCCAGCCGGAAGCCGTCCTCCTCGCGCAGCAGCACCCGGCCCACCTCGTGCCCGGCGTCCCGCAGGGCCGCCTCCGGCTCGGTGAACTGCGGATGCACCACGACCGGCCGGCGCACCGGCAGCGCCCGCGCCAGCAGCACGAACGCCTCGGCCGCGCCCGAGGTCAGCAGCACCCGTCCGGTCGGCAGACCGTGCCGCTCGGCCACCGCCGCGCGCGCCGTGCGCCCGTCCGGATAGGCGGCCAGGGTCACCAGCGAAGCGGCGATCCGCTCCCGCAGCCAGTCCGGCGGGGTCGCCGTCCGGACGTTGACCGCGAGGTCGATGAGTTTCTCGTCCCGGACCTCGGCGTCACCGTGATGACGCAGGTCGTGGAGGTGTCGCCCCGCGTGGGGGCTGTCCGTGTGGGTGTCCATGTCCGCCGTCGTGTGGGGGGTGGGGATGTGGGGTGTGCCAGGCTCGCCAGCGATGTACCCGCACGTCAAGGGCAACAACCGTGCGACGGACGTCACTTCGTCCGGACGAAACGGTGCATAACCGGCGATCGCGCACGTCACGCGCCGCGCCTTCCGCTTCGGCACCAGCAACACCGCCCCCGGCCCCGCCGCCCGCAGCGCCGCAGCCTCCGCCACCGACGCCGTGCCCGTCGCCGCCAGCGCCGCCGCCGACGGATGCGGCACGACCACCCCGGCCAGCTCCTCCGCCGCGAACCCCCGCACCGGCACCCCGAACCGCGCGGCGGCCCCCGCGACCCCCGCGTCCGCCGCCCGCGCCGCCACCGTCGCGAACCCCGCCACGCGCGCGTGCCCGAGGCCGTCCCGCCCTGCCTCCGCCGCGCCCAGCTCCGCCAGCGCCGCCCGCACCAGGGACAGCACCTCCGCCGCCGTCACCCCCGGACGGGCGCCGACGCCGATGTGCAGAGCGGGGGGCCCATCCGCTACGAAGGGGCCATGGCTGTGCTCGTCGCGCTCGGCGCGTTCCTCATGACGCTCTTCGGCGGCTGGGTCGCGCAGCGCGTCACCGACCGCCGGCACCTCGTGCTCGGGCTCGCCGGCGGCCTGATGCTCGGCGTCGTCGGACTCG
This sequence comes from Streptomyces sp. NPDC057854, assembly GCF_042797055.1. NCBI lineage: Bacteria > Bacillati > Actinomycetota > Actinomycetes > Kitasatosporales > Streptomycetaceae > Streptomyces > Streptomyces sp. NPDC057854. The sequence goes on along the minus strand of NZ_JBHVMF010000030.1, from coordinate 60,603 downwards.
ACCTGCTGCCCGAGGCACTGGAGGCCGCCGGCGAGGAGGTGTTCGGCGTCCCGCAGGCGCTGCTGCTGTTCGTCGGCGGCTTCCTCTTCGCCCACGCCGTCGAGCGGCTGCTGGCCACCCGCCGCGCCGCCCACGGCGCCGAGACGGGCACCGGCACCGGCGTCGAACGGACCCCGCAGGTCGGGCTCGTGGCCGCCGGCGCCATGGTCCTGCACAGCCTCATGGACGGCATCGCCCTCGGCGCCGCCTTCCAGGTCGGCGGCGGCATGGGCGCCACCGTCGCGCTCGCCGTCGTCACCCACGACTTCGCCGACGGCTTCAACACGTACACCCTCACCAGCCTGTACGGGAACGAACGCCGCAAGGCCGTCGCGATGCTCCTCGCCGACGCGATCGCCCCGATCGCCGGCGCCGGCCTCGCGACGCTGCTCACTCTTCCGGAGGAACTGCTCGGCAGTTATCTCGGCTTCTTCGGCGGCGCCCTGCTCTACCTCGCCGCCGCCGAGATCCTGCCCGAGGCCCACCACACCCACCCCGCCCGCACCACCCTGCTCTGCACGGCCGCGGGCGTCGGCTTCATCTGGCTCGTGGTGGGCCTCTCCGGCGGCTGAACTCACCCGCAGCGCCCCACGAACCGCGCGGCCACCTCCGGCGACCCCGCCCAGTGGGTGTGCACATAGCTCGCGTGCACCCCGTCCCGCACGAAGCCCTCCACCCGGGTCTCCGGCTGCCGCAGCCCCCACGCGGGCCGCTCGCCCGCGCCCGGCTCGATCACCGTCCGGTGGAACTCGTGCCCGCGCAGCCGCGCCCCCGCGGGCGCGAGGACGCTGTCGCTGACGGCCACCGCGTCCCGGTAGCCGAGCGTCAGCCGCGACGACATCCGCGCGTCCGCGTCGAGGACCCCGCACATCGGCGTGCCGTCCAGCGACCGCGCCAGGTACAGCAGCCCGGCGCACTCGGCGGCGACCGGCGCCCCGGTGGCGGCGAAGGCGGCGACGGCCTTCCGCAGCGGCTCGTTGGCGGCCAGCTCCGCCGCGTACATCTCGGGGAACCCGCCGCCCACGACGAGCCCGCCGGTCCCCTCGGGCAGCGCCTCGTCCCGCAGCGGGTCGAAGGTCACCACGTCGGCGCCGGCCGCCGTCAGCAGCTCCGCGTGCTCCGCGTACGAGAACGTGAACGCGGCCCCGCCGGCCACGGCGACCACCGGCCGCCGCCCCGCCGGGGGCGCCGACGGCGGCGGCTCCCACGCCGCGTCGGTCAGCTCGGGCGCGGACCGGGCCAGCGCCAGCAGCGCCTCCAGGTCGCAGCCGGCCCGCACCTGCTCGGCCTGCGCGGCGACCGCCTCCACCGCCTGCGCCTGCCGCTCGGCCACCGGGATCAGCCCCAGGTGCCGGGACGGCGTGGCCACGGCGGGCGCCCGCCGCAGCACGCCCAGCACCGGCACCCCGGACTCGCCCAGCGCCTCCCGCAGCAGGTGCTCGTGCCGGTCGGTGGCGACCTTGTTGAGGATCACGCCGCCGATCCGCACCTCCGGGTCCCAGGACGCGAAGCCGTGCACCAGCGCCGCCACCGACCGCGACTGCGAGGACGCGTCGACGACCAGCACCACCGGCGCCCTCAGCAGCTTCGCCACCTGCGCGGTGGACGCCAGCTCGCCCTGGTCGGCGGCGCCGTCGTACAGGCCCATGACCCCCTCGACGACGGCCAGGTCGCAGCCGCGCGCGCCGTGCGCGAAGAGCGGCGCGACCAGCCCCGTCCCGCACATGAACGCGTCCAGGTTGCGGCCCGGGCGGCCGGTGGCCAGCGCGTGGTAGCCCGGGTCGATGTAGTCGGGGCCCACCTTGTGCGGGGAGACGGCGAGCCCGCGGGAGGCGAACGCGGCCATCAGGCCGGTCGCCACCGTGGTCTTGCCGGCGCCCGACGAGGGGGCCGCGATGACGAGACGTGCTACCACTCGATGCCCCGCTGGCCCTTCTGGCCGGCGTCCATCGGGTGCTTCACCTTGGACATGTCGGTGACCAGGTCGGCGAAGTCCACCAGCTCCTGCGGCGCGTTGCGCCCGGTGATGACGACGTGCTGCTGCCCGGGACGGTCCCGCAGCACCTCGACGACCTCCTTCACGTCGATCCAGCCCCAGTGCAGCAGGTACGCGAACTCGTCGAGGACGTAGAACTTGTACCGCTCCTCGGCCAGGTCCCGCTTGACCTGCTCCCAGCCCTCACGCGCCTTGTCCTCGTGCGACTGCTCGCCCTCGGCCGGCGCGCGCTGGATCCAGGACCAGCCCTCGCCCATCTTGTTCCAGGTGACGGTCCCGCCCTTGCCGGTCTCGCCGAGCGCCTTGAGGGCGTTCTCCTCGCCGACCTTCCACTTGGCGGACTTCACGAACTGGAACACCCCGATCGGCCAGCCCTGGTTCCAGGCGCGCAGCGCCATCCCGAAGGCGGCCGTCGACTTCCCCTTGCCGACGCCCGTGTGCACCATCACCAGCGCCCGGTTACGGCGCTGACGGGTCGTGAGGCCGTCGTCGGGAACGACGGTCGGCTGTCCCTGCGGCATTAAGCGGCCCTCCTGACAGAGTGGTTGACTTGCGCATCCCGCACCAGCCCGGCGATCGCGTCGGCGCGCAGCTCGTCCAGGGTGACGGCGGTTCCGCCCAGTTCGCGGGCGAGGTTCCCGGCGAGACCGAGCCGCACCGGGCCTGCCTCGCAGTCCACGACGACGCTCGCCGTGCCGTCGGCGGCGTGCAGCCGCGCGGCCCGCGCGGCCAGCGCCAGCGGATCCGGCCCGCCGCCGGTCGCCCGCCCGTCGGTCACCACCACGAGCAGCGCCCGGCGCGACGGGTCCCGCAGCCGCTCCACCCGCAGCACGTCGTGCGCCCGCAGCAGCCCGGCGGACAGCGGCGTACGGCCGCCGGTCGGCAGCTCCTCCAGACGCGCCGCGGCGGCGTCCACGGACGACGTCGGCGGCAGCGCCAGCTCGGCGCCCCGCCCCCGGAAGGTGACGAGCCCGACCTTGTCGCGCCGCTGGTACGCGTCGAGCAGCAGCGACAGCACGGCGCCCTTCACGGCGCCCATCCGCCTGCGCGCCGCCATCGACCCGGAGGCGTCCACGACGAACAGCACCAGGTTCCCCTCACGCCCCTCCCGCACCGCCTGCCGCAGGTCGTCCCGGCGCAGCACGAGCCCCGCCCCCGACCGGCCGCGCGCCCGCTGGTGCGGCGCGGCGGCCCGGACCGTCGCGGACAGGTGCAGCTTCGTCAGCGCGCCGCGGGGCCGGGTCGCCCCGGTGGTCCGGCCGTGCTCGGTGCGGGCCCGGGACCGCCGCCCGGCGGCCCCGTCGCCGACCCCGGGCACGCTCAGCATCCGCGTACGGAACGGCTCGGCGGCCTTCACGGCGGCCCGCTCCCCGGCCGCGCCCTGCGGAACGGGCGCCTGCCCGGGCGCCTGGCCAGGTGCCTGCTCCGGTACGGAGTCGGGCTCGGGCGCGGCCCCCTCACCGCCCTGCGGCGGCACCCCGCCACCGCCCCCGGGCCCGCCGTCCCCCGGCCCGTCCGGACCCGGGTCCGGGTCGTCCTCGGGCTCGTCCCCCTGGAACCGCTCCAGGGTCTCGTCGAGCTTGTCCTCGTCCATCCCCGGCGCGTCGAAGGGGTTGCGCCGCCGACGGTGGGGGAGCGCGAGCAGCGCGGCCTGCCGCACGTCCTCGCTCGTCACCTCCTCCCGTCCCGCCCACGCGGCGAGCGCGGTCGCGGTCCGGGCCATCACGATGTCGGCGCGCATGCCGTCGACCTCGAACGCCGCGCAGGTGGCCGCGATCTGGAGCAGCACCGCGTCCCCGAGCACCACACGGGGCAGCAACTCCCGCGCGGCGGCGATCCGTTCGCGCAGCGCCGCCTCCTCGCCGGCCCACCGCGCGGCGAACCCGGCCGGATCGTCCTCGAAGGCCAGCCGGCGCCGCACCACCTCGACCCGCTCCTCGGGCACCCGGGAGGCGGCGACCTCCACGGTCAGCCCGAACCGGTCGAGCAGCTGCGGGCGCAGCTCGCCCTCCTCGGGGTTCATCGTCCCGACGAGCAGGAACCGCGCGGCGTGCCGCACCGAGACGCCCTCGCGCTCGACGTGCGAGGCGCCCATGGCGGCGGCGTCGAGGAGGTGGTCGATCAGATGGTCGCTCAGCAGGTTGACCTCGTCGACGTACAGGATCCCGCGGTGCGCGGCGGCGAGCAGGCCCGGCTCGAACGCCTTCACGCCCTCGGCGAGCGCCTTCTCGATGTCGAGCGAGCCGACGAGCCGGTCCTCCGACGCGCCCACGGGCAGCTCGACCATCCGCGCGGCCCGCGCCTCGGCCCCGCCGTCCCCGTGCGGCCCGTCCGGGCACCCGGGGTCGGGCGCGCCGGGGTCACAGCTGAACCGGCACCCGGCGACGACGGCCACCTCGGGCAGCAGCCCGGCGAGCGCGCGCACGGCGGTGGACTTGGCGGTCCCCTTCTCGCCCCGCACGAGCACACCGCCGACGGCCGGCGAGACGGCGTTCAGCAGCAGCGCGAGCCGCAGGTCGTCCATGCCGACGACGGCGGTGAACGGAAAGCGGGTGCTCATCGAGTGGTCGCTCCTTCGGTGCGTACGGATGCCGGGGCCGGGCGGCTGCTCACGGCGCCCCCGGCGGGACGAACGGCAGGCCCTTCGGGGCGCCGTACTCGATGAGCCGCAGCAGCGCGTCCGTGTCGGCGTGCTCCTCGATCAGGTCGCCGAGCCGGTCGAGCTGTTCCTCGCGCAGCGCGCCGAACGACGTGTCCGGTGCCGGGACGAACGCCCGGCCGGCCGCCGCCGCGACCTCGCGCAGGAAGGCGCGGCGGAAGCCGTCGCTCTCCAGCGAGCCGTGCCAGTGGGTGCCCCAGACGGCGCCGACCCGGCAGCCGTCCAGGAACGGCTCCCCGCCGCGCACGTCCGCGACGCCGTGGTGGATCTCGTACCCCTCGACCCGCTCGCCGAGCGCCTCGCCGACCGGCCGGGCCAGCGTCTTCCCGGGCGCGAACCGGACGTGTACGGGCAGCAGCCCCAGCCCGTCGACGGCGCCCGCCTTCGACTCGACCTCGTCGTCGATGTGCTCGCCGAGCGCCTGGAAGCCGCCGCAGATGCCCAGCACCGGCCGCCCCTCGGCGGCCCGCCGCAGCAGCGCGTCCGCCAGGCCCCGCTCGCGCAGCCACGCCAGCGCCTTCACGGTGCCGCGCGTGCCCGGCACCACCACCAGGTCCGCGTCGGCCAGCTCCTCCGGCCGGTCCACGAACCGCACGATCACGCCCGGCTCGGCGGCCAGCGCGTCCACGTCGGTGAAGTTCGACATCAGCGGGACGGCGCACACCGCGACCCGCAGCACGTCCGCGCCGACCGGCGGCGCGACGACCGACTCGCGCACGGCGCCGCGCAGGGACACCCGGAGCCCGTCCTCCTCGTCGATCCCGAGCCCGTGCGCGTACGGCAGCACACCGAAGGTCCGGCGCCCGGTGAGCCCGTGCAGCATGTCGAGGCCCGGCTCCAGCAGCGTCACGTCGCCGCGGAACTTGTTCACCAGGTACCCGGCGACCAGCTCCTGGTCCTCGGGCGCGAGCAGCGCCGTGGTGCCGAAGAACTGGGCGAAGACCCCGCCCCGGTCGATGTCGCCGACCACGAGCACCGGGAGCCGCGCGGCCCGCGCGACGCCCATGTTGACGATGTCGGTGCGCCGCAGGTTGATCTCGGCCGGGCTGCCCGCGCCCTCGCAGATCACCGCGTCGTGGGTGGCCCGCAGCTCCTCCAGACAGGCGAGCACCGGTTCGAAGAGGGTCTGCTGCCGCCCGCCGTGGTAGCCGCGCGCGCTCATCTCGCCGACCGGCCTGCCCATGAGCACGACCTGGCTGGACCGGTCGCCGCCCGGCTTGAGCAGCACCGGGTTCATCAGCGCGGTCGGCTCGACGCGGGCGGCCTGCGCCTGCATGGCCTGGGCGCGCCCGATCTCGGCGCCCTCCCGGGTCACGAAGGAGTTGAGGGACATGTTCTGCCCCTTGAACGGCGCGACCTTGACGCCCTGCCGGACCAGCCAGCGGCAGATGCCCGCCGTGACGACGCTCTTGCCCGCGTCGGAGGTCGTCCCGGCGACGAGCAGCCCCCCACCCTTCACTTCGTCCTCCGCTTCACCGTGTCCGCGATCAGCCGGCCGCCCGCGCAGGCGGCCAGGGTCAGCCAGGTCACCCGGCGGGAGAGCCGGACGGCCCGGTCGATGTCGGCGACCTCCACGGGCCGCCCGCCGCCGTTGAGGACGGGCCGGTGCTCGACCCGTCCGCCGTACGAGAGCGTGCCCCCGAGCCGTACCCCGAGGGCGCCCGCGAACGCCGCCTCGACGGGTCCGGCGTTGGGGCTCGGGTGCTTCCCGGCGTCCTCCCGCCAGGCCCGTGCGGCTGCGCGCCGGTCGCCGCCCGCGAGGACGGCGAGGGCGGCGGTCAGCCGGGCGCCGGGCCAGCCGGCCAGGTCGTCGAGGCGGGCCGACGCCCAGCCGTAGCGGCGGTACCGGGGCGACCGGTGGCCGACCATCGCGTCCAGGGTGTTGACGGCCCGGAAGCCGAGCAGCCCCGGCACGCCGGCGACCGCGCCCCAGACGAGGGCGCCGACGACGGCGTCGGAGGTGTTCTCGGCGACGGACTCGACCACCGCGCGGGCCATCGCGGGACCGTCCAGGGCCTCCGGGTCGCGCCCGACCAGGTGCGGCATCCGCTCCCGGGCGACCTCCAGGTCGCCGGCGGCGAGCGCCCCGCCGATGGCCCGCGCCTCCCGGCCCAGCGTCGTGCCGCCGACGACGGCCCACACGGCGGCGGCGGTCAGCGCGGCGGAGCCGGTACGGCTGCCCCGGACGGCGCGGGCGGCCAGCGCCCCGGCGGCGGCGGCGCCTCCGGCGCAGACGGCGGTGTGCAGGGCGCCGTGGCCGCGGTGGTCGCGGTAGAGGCGTTTCTCGACGGCGGCGGCGGCCCGGCCGAAGGCGGCGACGGGGTGGCCGCGGCGGGGGTCGCCGAGGACCAGGTCGACGGCGAGGCCGGCGGCCGCTCCGTACGCGAAGACTGCGGTGGCTCGGGAAGCCACGGGGGTGCGGCCGGGCATGGCGGCGTGTCCTCACTCAGGGTCCGCGCCCTGGGTCGACGTGACGGGCGGCGAGAGTTCCTGGCTTCCGGCCCGGGCTGTTCACCGGGGCCGGTCACAGTGGCGGGACCGCGCCGGAATCGCACCGGGCTTCCTCTCCATTGCCGCCGTACTGGCTCCGGCAGTCCACCACGCCCCGCGAACGGCCGTCAACTCACCTTGACCTGCGACGGGTCACTGTGCGGAGCGCCACAGACACGAGGGCCGGGCCCGCCCTCGTGCGAGGTGCGGGCCCGGCCCCGGGGGTGTCGCGGGTCAGGCGACGATGAGGTAGATGCCGTACGCGACGGCCGCCGCGCACAGCGCGAAGCAGGCGTACGCGCCGGTGCGGGCCAGGACGGCGGAGCCGCCCGCGGCGGCGGCCTTCTCCTGCTTGCCGAGGCCGACGATCCCGAGGGTGAAGAGGCCCACGAGGGCGACGGTCGCCACGAGGCTGACTCCGAAGACGGAGCCGAGAGCTGCCCAGTCGATCTTCATGGCTGGTTCCGGTTTCCTTAGGGGGTGCGCGGGAGGGGGCTCAGACCGCGGCGGCGGGGGCCGGGGGAGCGGCGGGGTCGTTCGGACCCGGCGCGGGGATGGTGGTCTTGAGGCCCTCGTCCGCGACGGCGGCGACGGAGCCGGCCGGCGGCGGGGTGACGGCGGCGATGGCCGTGGTCACGACGCCCGCGGACTGGCCCGGCGTGTCGTCGTCGTTGACGTTGGTGTGGTCGACGACCTGGCGGCGGGAGTAGAGCCAGATGCCGAGGCAGGAGGCGACCAGGAAGCCGGCGACGAGGAAGACGCCCCAGTCGCCCTGGCGGGCGACGAACTCGGCGCCGGCGGCGACGAGGCCGGCGGCCGGCAGGGTGAGGCCCCAGGCGGCGAACATGCGGGTGGCGGTCGACCAGCGGACGACGCCGCCCTTGCGGCCGAGGCCCGCGCCCATCACGCCGCCGGAGCAGACGTGCGTGGTGGAGAGGGAGTAGCCGAGGTGCGAGGAGGCCAGGATGACCGTCGCGGCGCTGGTCTGGGCGGCGAAGCCCTGCTGCGGCTGGAGGTCGGTGAGGCCCTTGCCCATGGTGCGGATGATGCGCCAGCCGCCGAGGTAGGTGCCGAGCGCGATCGCCAGACCGGCGGAGACGATGACCCACAGGGGCGGGTTGGAGCCGGGGACGAGCGCGCCGCCGGCGACCAGGGCGAGGGTGATGATGCCCATGGTCTTCTGGGCGTCGTTGGTGCCGTGGGCGAGGGAGACGAGACCGGCGGAGGCGATCTGGCCGGCGCGGTAGCCCTTCTCCGTGGTCTTGGCGTCCGCGTTCCGGTCGATCCGGTACGTCAGCCGGGCGGCGAGCATCGAGGCCACGCCGGCGACGATCGGGGCGGCGATCGCCGGGAGGAGGACCTTGGTGACGACGACGTCGCCGTTCACGCCGCTGAAGCCGATCGAGGCGACGGTCGCGCCGATGAGGCCGCCCATGAGGGCGTGCGAGGAGCTGGAGGGCAGTCCGACCAGCCAGGTCAGCAGGTTCCAGAGGATCGCGCCGACGAGCGCGGCGAGGATCACTTCGGGCTGGATGCCCTCCTCGTTCACCAGTCCCTTGGAGATCGTGTTGGCGACCTCGACGGACAGGAACGCGCCGACCAGGTTCAGCACGGCGGACATGGCCACCGCCGTCTTGGGCTTGAGAGCACCGGTCGAGATGGTGGTGGCCATCGCGTTCGCGGTGTCGTGGAAACCGTTCGTGAAATCGAACACGAGAGCTGTCACGACCACAATGGCGAGCAGCAGCGTGATGTGTTCCATTTACCCAGGCAATCGTTTGACGTCAGTGGCTGGACGAACGTAGGCAACCTGAGTGAACGGAAGGTGAACTGGGCAGGGCATCACGGTGTCCCGAACCGGGGTCGTGAGGTTCCGCTTCGCCTCCCGGACGCCGCCGTGTCCACCATCCGGTCACCCCGCGACCCCGGTGAATCCCGGACGCCACGGGACGCATCGGGCCCACGCCGCCTTCGTCGCGATCGGGGCGTTCCACCCTCTGGACGGCGTCACCCGCACGGGGCACGCGCCGAGGAGACCCATGTCACTCCCCCGGGGGGCGCTTCCGAACCCCCCGCGCGCCGTCCCCCGGCACCCGCCCCGCACCCGCCCGGCCCCGCCCCGGTGGCAGCCCGCCGCCCCCGTGCCGAGACTGGGGGCGTGCGCCCGGCTACAGCGACGGCAGCGGCCGTCACCACCCTGATCGGTGTCGGCGCGGCCGCGGTGGCGGCCGGCCGGTACGCCAGCGACGTCGCCCTCAAGGCCGCCTCCGGGCGGCCCCTTCCCGGCGACCCCAAGCTCACCGTGCACGCCACGGGACCCGAGCGGGTCACCCTGACCCGCAGCCTCGCCTCGCTCCGCCCCGGCACGTACGGGATGGCGGGGCCCGGCCTGCACGCGGTCGCCGGACCGGTCCTCGACCGCGTCCCGCACACCGCCGACACCGTCGTCCGCCGCCTGGAACGCGTCGAGACCGGGGCGCTCGCCCCCGGCAGCCGCGTCCGGCTCACCCCGCAGCTGCACACCGGCACCCCGGAGACCGCGCTCGGCCTGCCCCACGAGGACGTCGAGATCCCCGGCGAGCTCGGCCCCCTCCCCGCCTGGCTGGTCACCGGCCCCCGCGCCACCTGGGTCGTCGCCCTGCACGGCATCGGCGCCGGCCGCGAGCACGCGCTGAACCTCGTCCCCTTCTACGCGCGCCGCCGCGTCCCCGTCCTCGTCCCCGCCTACCGCGGCGACGCGGGCGCCCCCCGGCCGGCCGACGGCCTCGCGCAGCTCGGCGACACCGAGTGGCGGGACGTCGACGCGGTCCTGCGGTACGCCGTCCGGCGCGGCGCGGCGAAGATCGTCGTCCACGGCTGGGGCACCGGCGCCACCATGGCGCTGCGCGCCGCCGCCGAGTCGGGGGTACGGGACCGGATCGCCGGCCTCGTCCTCGACTCGCCGGTCCTCGACTGGGAGGCGACCGTCCGCAACCTCGCCGCGGCGCGCGGCGTGCCGGCCCCGCTGGTCCCGCTCGCGGTCCGCGCCGCGCTCGGCCGCACCGGGCCGCACCCCGACCACACGACGGGCCTGCGCGTCCCGGTGCTGCTGGCGCACGGCCCCGACGACACGATCGCCCCCTGGGAGCCGTCGGTCGACCTGGCCGCGCGCCGGCCGGACCTGGTGACCCTCCTCCCGGTGCGGCAGGCGCCCCACGCGGCGATGTGGAACGCCGACCCCCTCCGCTACGAGGAAGCCCTCCGCCGCTACCTCACCCCCCTCCTGTAACCCCCTGCGCGCGGGCAGGCGTTCCGCGCGGGGCGGCGCGGCGGCCCGCGGCGCGGCGGCGGCCCGGGCCGCGGACGACCGGCCCGGTGCGGGGCCCGGGGGATTCCGATTGGGCTTTCGGGGCGTCAGCGGGAAGACTGCACCCCGTGACGTCTCGAAAGCCCGATGAACCATTGGCGCGCAACTCCAGACTCCGACTCGTCCGTCCGCGGTCGCTGGCCACCGCCCGACGGGCCGCGACGACGCGGCGCACCCGGCCTGCCCCGAGGCCGCCGGAGGGCACCCCGCCCCGGGCGGAACTGGCCCGGCAGGCGCGGCTGGTCCTCGCCGACGCCGTACGGATCGCCCGCTGGGCCGCCGCGCCGCGCGGCCCGCAGACGGGTCCCCGTGCCGTCGCCGACGCCGCTTCCGCTTCGGCCGCCGGCCCCCTCGACGGCACCGCCGCCGTCGAACGGGCCGCCGCCGACCTCGGCCTGACGCCGGATCGGGTCCGGGCCGGCTGGGACCGGGCCCGGCTCGCCGGTCTCGTCGAGCTGCACGGCGCCACGGTCCGCCCCGGCTGGCGGCTCCAGGCCTGGGACCGGGACGACTCCGCGGTGCTCCGCGGCTGGGTCGCGCTGCTCGACGCCTGGTCACTGGTGCATCCGGCGCCGGAGGGCGTGGCGCCGGGCGCGGTCGCCGAGGTCGTGGAGGCGGTGCCGCAGGTCCTGTCGCTGCTCCAGCTCTCCCACGGGCCCGTCCTCGTACCGGTCCTGCTCGACCTGCTGGGCCAGCGCGTGGACGAACTCCGCGAGGAGCGCTGCGAGGTCCCGGGCGACGGCGTCCCCGGTGCCGCACCCGCCGCCGTTCCCGCGCAGGAGCGGCCGACCGCCCCCGCCGAGGGGCTGCCCGCCCTCCTCGACTGGGCCCTGGAGGGCCTCGCGGAGGTCGGCGCGCTCACCCTGGACACGCCGGCCGGGCCGGACGGGCCGGAGGGACGTCACGCGACCCTGACGCCGCTCGGCAACTGGGCGGTCTGGGTCAAGCTGGAGCAGATCTGCGTCGCCGCCCAGAGCCCCGCCGGCAACATCGAGCAGTCCGCCGCCGATATGCTCCGCGGCTGCGCCCGGCTCACCCCGGGCCCGGCCCGCGACGAGTACCGCGCCTGGCTCGCGGCCCGCACCCTGTCCAGCGCGGTCGCCGAGCTGCTGGCCGCCGCGCGCGGCGAGGACGCCCTGCTGCGCGGGCTCGCGTTCGAGGCGCTGCGGGTCGTCGGCGCCCCCGCGGAGGCGGAGGTCCGGGCCGCGCTCGCGGAGCCGTCGCTGCGCCCGTACGCGCTGCTGTGGCTCGCCGAGTACGAGGGCACCGACCCCGACGACGCCCCGGAGGTCCTGACCCGCGAGGAGGCGACCTGGCTGTGGGTGGACACCGCGGCGGCCGTCGCGGACCACGGCGAGAGCGAGCTGCTGGTGCGGCACCTGGACTCGGCCGTGCAGGGCACGGTGCCGGCGCTGCTCGACGAGATCAGGGCCGTCGGCCATCCGCGGACCGTGCAGGTGCTGGTGGCGCTGGCCGCCGCCCACCCGGACCCGGCCCTGGCGAAGGCGGTCCGCCGGGCCGCGTTCCAGGTGCACACCGGCGGCGCCTGACGGAGCGGCGAGGGGGCGGCGGGTCAGCCGCTGCCGGGGGCGTACGTGCCGAAGCTCCACACGTTGCCCTCGGCGTCCTTCGCCATGTAGTCCCGGGAGCCGTACTCCTGGTCGGTGGGCGGCATCACGATCTCCACGCCGTGCTCGACGGCCCGGGCGTGGTGCTCGTCCACGTCCCGCACGCGGACGTAGACCCCCACCGGCCCGCCCGCGCCCATCGCCTTGTCGAAGACGCTGTCGGTGCCGGTGCTGCCGAGCATCACCGTGCCGTTGCCGTAGCTGAGCTCGGCGTGCGCGACCAGGCCGTCCTCGCCCTCGTACACGGCCGTCGCGGTGAAGCCGAACGCCTCCGTGAGCAGCCGGATCGCCGCCTTCGCGTCCCGGTACTTCAGGGCCGGACAGATGTCGGGTGCCTCGGACATCCCGCTCACTCCCTCTCGGTCGGTCGGGCTCCAGGTCGCATGTGACCTGGAACACAGTCTGTCAGGCGGCGTCCGCCCGCGCGGGCACCGGCGGCCCGCCGGCCGGTCAGCGGAAGGTGTTGCACCGTGCCATGTCGCCGGTCCGGTAGCCGGTGGCGAACCATTCCTGGCGCTGCGCCGCCGAGCCGTGCGTCCAGCTCTCCGGGGTGACCCGCCCCTGGAAGCGCTCCTGGATCCGGTCGTCGCCCACGGCCGCCGCCGCGTCCAGGCCGTCCCGGATGTCCGTCTCGTCGAGGCGCGTGATCAGTGGCCGGCCGGTGGACTCGTCGGGGGTGCTCGTCGCGTGCCGGGCCCAGACGCCCGCGTAGCAGTCCGCCTGGAGCTCGACCCGGACCGCGTTGGAGTCCGCGCCGGTCCGCCCGTCCTGGGCCCGGCCGAGCGTCCCCATCAGGTTCTGCACGTGGTGCCCGTACTCGTGGGCCACCACGTACGCCTGGGCGAAGGGGCCGCCGCTGGAGCCGAACCGGGTCCGCAGCTCCTCGAAGAAGCCGAGGTCCAGGTAGACCTTCCGGTCGCCGGGGCAGTAGAAGGGTCCGACGGCGGAGGTCGCCGCGCCGCAGGCCGTGCCGACCCGCTGGCTGAACAGCACGGTGGAGGCGTCGGTGTAGGCGCCGCCGCGGCGGGCGTACTCCCCGCGCCAGTAGTCCTGGAGGCTGTTGACGACGGCGACGGTCCGGCAGTCCTCGCGGGTGTTGGCGTCCGCGCCGGTCCGGCAGGACCGGTTCACCTCGGCCGCGGAGGAGGCGGAGGCGGCGGGCTCGTCCTCGCCGCCGCCGGAGAGGCCCAGCTGGTCGGGGCCGACCCCGAAGAGGACGCCGAGGACCAGGGCGATGAGGCCGACGAGGCCGCCGCCGACGGTCGCCTTCCCGCCGGGGATGCGGCTGCCGCGGACGTCCTTCACCTCGGAGGTGTCCAGACGGGCGTCGTCGTCGAACTGCACGGTCCACCTCCGCGTCACCGCGGCGGCGCGACCGCCGCCCTCCGCCGAGTATCGGCCGCTCTCGCGCGCACCGCCCCTTTTGTTCCCCCTGGTGAGCGATGAGGGGAAGGTCCCGAACACGGTCCCGTCGCCCGCGTGGCCGAAAACCAGTTGCATGCGCCCGATAGAATGGCCGCATGGGCATTCTTCACTGGCTGATCCTCCCCTGGGTGCACTAGCGGGGCCGCAGCCCGTCACCCGCCGTCGTCCACCGCATTCCCCCACTGGAGTCTGTCCGTGATCACCGCTTCCGGCATCGAGCTGCGCGCCGGCGCCCGCATCCTCATCGAGAACGCCTCGTTCCGCGTCGCCAAGGGCGACCGCATCGGCCTCGTCGGCCGCAACGGCGCCGGCAAGACCACCCTCACCAAGTGCCTGGCCGGCGAGGGCCAGCCCGCCGCCGGCACCATCACCCGCTCCGGCGAGGTCGGCTACCTCCCGCAGGACCCGCGCACCGGCGACCTCGACGTCCTCGCCCGCGACCGCGTCCTGTCCGCCCGCGGCCTCGACGTCCTGATCCGCAAGATGCGGCAGAACGAGGAGCGGATCGCGAACGGCTCCGGCGCCACCCGCGAGAAGGCCCTCAAGCAGTACGAGCGCCAGGAGACCGAGTTCCTCACCAAGGGCGGGTACGCCGCCGAGGCCGAGGCGGCCACCATCGCCGCCGCCCTCGGCCTGCCCGACCGCGTCCTCGGCCAGCCGCTGCACACCCTCTCCGGCGGTCAGCGCCGCCGGATCGAGCTGGCCCGGATCCTCTTCTCGGACGCCGACACCCTGCTCCTCGACGAGCCCACGAACCACCTCGACGCCGACTCGATCACCTGGCTCCGCGACTACCTCAAGACCTACCGCGGCGGCTTCATCGTGATCTCCCACGACGTCGACCTGGTCGAGACCGTCGTCAACAAGGTCTTCTACCTGGACGCCAACCGCTCCGTCATCGACGTCTACAACATGGGCTGGAAGCTGTACCAGCAGCAGCGCGAGGCCGACGAGAAGCGCCGCAAGCGCGAGCGCCAGAACGCCGAGAAGAAGGCCGCCGCGCTCAACTCGCAGGCCGACAAGATGCGCGCCAAGGCCACCAAGACGGTCGCCGCGCAGAACATGGCCAAGCGCGCCGAGCGCCTGCTCTCCGGCCTGGAGGCGGTCCGCGTCTCGGACAAGGTCGCCAAGCTGCGCTTCCCGGAGCCCGCGCCCTGCGGCAAGACCCCGCTCACCGCGGAGGGCCTGTCGAAGTCGTACGGCTCCCTGGAGATCTTCACCGACGTCGACCTGGCCATCGACAAGGGCTCCCGCGTCGTCATCCTCGGCCTCAACGGCGCCGGCAAGACCACCCTGCTGCGCCTCCTCGGCGGGGTCGAGCAGCCCGACACCGGCCAGGTCACCCCCGGCCACGGCCTCAAGCTCGGCTACTACGCGCAGGAGCACGAGACCCTGGACCCCGACCGCACGGTCCTGGAGAACATGCGCTCCGCCGCGCCCGACCTCGACCTGGTCGAGGTCCGCAAGGTGCTCGGCTCCTTCCTCTTCTCCGGCGACGACGTCGACAAGCCGGCCGGGGTGCTCTCCGGCGGCGAGAAGACCCGGCTCGCGCTGGCGACCCTGGTCGTCTCCTCGGCCAACGTGCTGCTGCTCGACGAGCCGACCAACAACCTCGACCCCGCGAGCCGCGAGGAGATCCTCGGCGCGCTGCGCACCTACAAGGGCGCGGTCGTCCTGGTCACCCACGACGAGGGCGCCGTCGAGGCGCTCGACCCCGAGCGGATCATCCTGCTCCCGGACGGCGTCGAGGACCTGTGGGGCCCGGACTACGCGGACCTGGTCGCCCTGGCCTGAGCCCGCACTGGATCATTCGGCTCATCGCCGGATCCGTCATCTGAGTGAGAAGGTCTCGTACCCACGGCGCGGGCCTCTGCCGAATCCTTCCGGCAGGGCTCGTGCCGTACGCATGTTCGGACGATGGTGCTGACCTGCCGGTCCCTTGATCCATTCATCCGACCGTCGGGTTCCAGCCGCGCGGAATGACAGCTTCCGATCGTGAGGACGCCGTACTCGTCCGCAAACCCGGCAGGACGGACCTTGTCGAATGGGTGGCCAGGAGGACGGGGAGGGGTGATCATGAGAAGTCCAGAGCGCACTTCCCATGAGGAGGCACGGGTGGCCGAGACTCTGAAGAAGGGCAGCCGGGTGACCGGCGCCGCGCGCGACAAGCTCGCGGCAGACCTGAAGAAGAAGTACGACTCCGGTGCGAGCATCCGGGCGCTGGCCGAGGAAACGGGCCGCTCCTACGGATTCGTCCACCGGATGCTCAGCGAATCCGGAGTGACGCTGCGTGGTCGCGGCGGAGCGACCCGGGGCAAGAAGGCAGCCTCGGCCTGACGCCGGGGGCGGCTCGACCGGTCCACCGGGACCCTCCCGGTGGGCACCCGGTCGGTCCTGCGACCGACCCGGTGGTTACTGTGCAGTCACTTAGCATCGGATGCAGTGCTGCACCGGAACCGGAGGCGCCCCATGACCACGCCCGACGACTCCCAGCTCGTCTTCGACAAGGACGGTGTACGGCTCACCGTCGAGGACGCCGTTGCCACGGTGACCCTGACCAACCCGGCGAAGCGCAACGCCCAGTCTCCCGCTCTGTGGCGGGCGTTGACGGAAGCCGGCCGGTCTCTTCCGGGCAGCGTGCGGATCGTCGTCCTGCGGGGTGAGGGCAAGTCCTTCTCCGCCGGACTCGACCGGCAGGCGTTCACGCCCGAGGGCTTCGACGGGGAGCCGTCCTTCCTCGACATGGCGCGCGGGTCCGACGCGGACCTCGACGCGGTCATCGCCGAGTACCAGGAGGCGTTCACCTGGTGGCGCCGCAGCGACCTCGTGTCCATCGCGGCCGTCCAGGGCCACGCCATCGGTGCGGGCTTCCAGCTCGCCCTCGCCTGCGACCTGCGGGTCGTCGCCGAGGACGTGCAGTTCGCGATGCGCGAGACCAGCCTGGGCCTCGTCCCCGACCTCACCGGGACGCACCCGCTCGTGTCGCTCGTCGGCTACGCCCGCGCGCTGGAGATCTGCGCCACCGGCCGCTTCGTCCACGCCGACGAGGCCGAGCGCATCGGCCTGGCCAACATCGCCGTGCCCGCCGCCGAACTCGACGCGACGGTACGGGACCTGAGCGCCGCCCTGCTCGCCGCGCCGCGCGACGCGGTCGTCGAGACCAAGGCGCTGCTCCAGGGTGCCGCCGGCCGCTCGTACGAGGAGCAGCGCGTCGCCGAGCGCGCCGCCCAGGCCCGCCGCCTGCGCGACCTGGCCGGCCTCGGCGACTGACGCCCGCCCGGGCCGGCCCGCGCGCCGGCCCGGACCCCGGCGCGTCAGCGCAGCTCCGTCACCACCACCGTGACCGCGGCACCCTCCGGGGCCGCCGTGGCCGCCGCCGCGCGCGCCGCCCGGGCCACCTCCGCCGGCGGGCGCCCCACCGCCACCGCGCACTCCACCCGGACCGCGTCCGCCGTCCGGTGCACCGGCGCGCCCAGTGCGTCCGCCAGCGCCACCACGCCCGGCACCGCCAGCACCGCCCGGCCCGCCGGGTCCTCGGACGCGGGCGGAGTCCGGTCCGGCGGCGGGGGAGCCGGTTCTCCGGGCGCGGGCGCCTCCTCCAGCAGCTCCGCCACCCGCAGGTCGACCTCCGTCACCGCCAGGTCGAGCCCCCGCGCCGCCGCGAGCAGCGCCTCCCGCACCTCCCCCGCCGTCTCCGGCAGCGGCCGCCCGGACGCCACCACCGCCAGCTCCGCCGTGATCCGCAGCGGTCCCGCCGGCACCCCGCCCGGCGGCACCGGGAACGGCCCCGGCACCGCCTCAGGAGCCTCCTCCGCCGCGCCGATCCGCAGCGGACCCGGCACCGCGCCCCGTACCGCGAGCACCGCCCGCTCCAGCACCTGCCGGGCCGCGCGCTCCGCGAGCCACACGCCGTCCGCCGCCGTGCCGAGCGGCAGCAGCCTGCCCGGCGCCAAGCGGTCGCGCACCACCTCGGCCCATCCGTCACCCATCGTCATTGCCCCAGCCTGCCGTATCCCCGGAGCGGTGTCGGGGAACCGCCCTTAGTGTGGGCCAAGAAGCCCGAAATAACCCGAAAGGGGCTGAATCTAGATGACGGACAGCGAACGCAGCGCCGAGAGCACCCAGATCACCCGCAAGGGCGGCGGTGCCGCCGCCACCCGGGGCCGCACCACCATCGCCGACGGCGTGGTCGAGAAGATCGCCGGAATGGCCGCCCGGGACGTCGTCGGCGTCCACGCCATGGGCAGCGGCCTCTCCCGCACCTTCGGCGCCGTGCGCGACCGGGTCCCCGGCGGGGGCGGCGGCAAGTCGAGCGTCACCCGCGGCGTGAAGGTCGAGGTCGGCGAGGTGCAGACCGCCCTCGACCTGGAGATCGTCGTCGACTACGGCGTCTCCATCAACGACGTCGCCGGAGCCGTCCGCGAGAACGTGATCGCGGCCGTGGAACGGATGACCGGCCTGGAGGTCGTCGAGGTCAACATCGCGGTCAGCGACGTGAAGCTGCCCGACGACGAGGAAGAGGAGCCCGAGTCGCGGCTCCAGTAGCCGTCCACGGGCAAGGCACCCGCACACCTCGGAAAGGGGTTCAGCACATGAGCATGGCGGTGGTCGGCCTGCTGGCCGGCATGGGTCTCGGCTTCGCCGGATACTTCGGCGGCTTCGGGGCGTTCCTGCTGGTCGCGGCCTTGGGGGCGATCGGCTTCGTGGTCGGCCGCTTCCTCGACGGCGACCTCGAACCCGGCGACCTGCTCCGGGGCCGCGACCGTGGCGACCGGCGGCGGTGACGCCGGGTGCCCACGGATCCGACGGCACGGCCTCCGGTACGTGAACGGGGCGCGACCACGATCGCCGACCGGGTGGTCGCGAAGATCTCCGCGCAGGCCGCCCGGGAAGCCCTGGGCGGCGTGCCGGAGGGCGGCCACGGGCCGCACGCCTCGGTCGTCGTCCACCGGGACGCCGCCCGCATCTCGGTCAGCCTCGAACTCGGCTACCCGACCGACATCGGCCGTCGCTGCGGAGCCGTACGCGGCCGGGTCCGCAGCCGGGTCGAGGAGCTGGTCGGGATGGAGGTCCACGAGGTCTCCGTGCACGTCGAGCGGCTCCACTCCCCGCACACCACTCCCGCCGCCAGGAAGGGCCGGCTCGCATGACGACACCCGAACGGCCCCTCGACCCCCGGCGGACCGGCCCCGGCACCGACCCGGGCCCCGGCCCCGGCGACGGCACCGACGGCGGGGACGCGGGCGGCCCGGGCGGCGCGAGCGTCGCCGGCGGCGTCCCCGTCCTCGCCGACGACCCCGGCACCGCGCGGGTCCGGCGCTTCTGGTCCGTCCGGCGCGTCCCCGCCGCGCTGCTCGCCGCCGCCGTCCTCGCCGGCACCGGTCTGCTGCTGTACGACGTCGCCGCCGTCCGCGCCGACCGCACCGCCATGAGCTGGCGGCGCGAACTCGCCGACGCGCTCGCGACCCGGCCCCTCGACAGCGCCGCCACCCTCGCGGTGGCCGCCGCCGTCGTCCTCCTGGGCCTCTGGCTGCTGGTGCTGGCGGTCACCCCCGGCCTGCGGGGCGTGCTGCCGATGCGCCGCACCCACCCCGACGTGCGGGCCGGCCTCGACCGGGACGCCGCCGCGCTCGCCCTGCGCGACCGCGCCATGGAGGTCTCCGGCGTGCAGTCCGTGAAGGTCCGGGTCGGCCGCGCCAAGGTCGCCGTCCGGGCCGTCTCCCACTTCCGCCCGCTCGACGACGTCCGCACCGACGTCCGGAACGTCCTCACCGCCGGCATCGCGGAGCTCGGGCTGGCCCGCCCGCCCGCGCTGACCGTCCGGGTCGACCGCCCGTCCCCGAAGGGGTGACCCGCCCGTGAACGCACCCGTCACCGCCGTCCTGCGGCGGGTCAACCGCGTCCTGCTCGGCCTCGCCGGGCTGCTCCTCGTCGCCGCCGGCGGCGCCGTCCTCGCCGCCGGCCTCGACCTGCCCGTCCCGTCCTGGTGGCCCTGGTCGGGCCCCGACGACGTGCTCCTGACCGCCGCCGACCGGACGCGGTGGCGCGACGAGGGCTGGTGGTGGCCGACCGTCATCGCCGTCCTCGGCGTCCTCGTCCTGCTCGCCCTGTGGTGGCTGCTCGCCCAGTTCCGCCGCGCGCGGCTCGCCGAGGTCCTGGTCGACACCGGCGACGGCGAGGCCGCCGCGGTGCGCGGCCGGGCCCTGGCGGGCGCCCTGGAGGCGGACGCCGCCGCCCAGGACGGCGTGGCCCAGGCCAAGGTGGCCCTCACCGGCCGCCGCAGCGCCCCCCGCACCCGGATCGCGCTCCAGCTGGAGCCGTACGCCTCCCCGGGCGAGGCGCTGGCCGGCCTCAGCGGCGAGGCGCTGGCCCGCGCCCGTTCCTCGGCGGGCCTGGACGCCCTGCCCACCGAGGCCCGGCTCCGCGCGGTCAAGCACCGGGCCCGCCGGGTCACCTGACGCCCGGCCCCCCGCCGGACCGCCGTCAGAAGCCGCGGCGGGCGCCGCCGTCCACCGGCAGCATCAGCCCCGTCAGGTAGGACGCGGCGGGGGAGAGGACGAAGGCGGCCGTGCGGCCGAACTCCTCCGGGGTGCCGTAGCGGCGCAGCGGGATCGCCAGCTCGTTGGCCGAGCGGGCGGCCTCCGCGTCGCCCGACAGCGCGTCGAGCTGCCGCACCCGGTCGGTGTCGATCCGGCTCGGCAGCAGACCGACCACCCGGATCCCGCGCGGCCCCAGGTCGTTGGCGAGGGACTTCGCGAAGCCGGCGAGGCCGGGGCGGAGCCCGTTCGAGATGGTCAGGCCCGCGATCGGCTCGTGCACCGACTGCGACAGGACGAAGCCGATCACCCCGCCCTCGCCCAGCGTCTCGGCCGCCGCCCGGGCGAGCCGCACCGCGCCGAGGAAGACGGTGCCGAAGGCCGCCGCCCACTCCTCGTCGGTGTTGTCCGCGGCGAAGCCCGGCGCCGGGCCGCCGACGCTGATGAGGATGCCGTCGAAGCCGCCGAACCGGGCGCGGGCCTCCGCGATCAGCCGGGCCGGGGTCGCCGGGTCGTCGTTGTCGGCGGCGACGCCCGCCGCGCCCTCGCCCAGCTCGGCGACGGCCTCGGCGACGGTCGCCTCCCGGCGGCCGGTGATCAGCACCCGGGCGCCCTCGGCGAGCAGCGCCTCCGCGGAGGCCCGGCCCAGTCCCCGGGTCGCGCCGGTGACGACGTACACGCGGTCCTTCAGTCCAAGATCCATGGGCCTATCCTGCCGTCTCGTCCCAGGGCAGCGCGAGCGCCGTCCCCACCAGGCCGACGTGGCTGAACGCCTGCGGGAAGTTGCCGAGCTGCCGGCCGCTCACCGGGTCGTACTCCTCCGCCAGCAGCCCCACGTCGTTGGTGAGCCGCACCAGCCGCTCGAACAGCTCCCGGGCCTCCTCCCGGCGCCCGGTCATGCGCAGCGCGTCGGCGAGCCAGAAGGAGCAGACGAGGAAGGTGCCCTCGCGCCCCGGCAGTCCGTCGATCGTGCGGGAGTCGGGGGTGTAGCGCCGCAGGAAGCCCTCGTGGGTGAGCTCGGCCCGGACCGCGTCCACCGTGCCGACCACCCGGGGGTCGTCCGGCGGCAGGAACCCGACCCGGGGGATCAGCAGGGTGGCGGCGTCGAGCCCCGCCGAGCCGTACGACTGGGTGAAGGTGTTCCGGACCGGGTCGTACGCCTTCGCGCAGACGTCCGCGTGGATCGCGTCCCGCAGCGCCCGCCAGCGGTCCGGCTCCCCGGGCAGCGACCGGTCGGCCTCCAGGGTCCGCACCGCCCGGTCGGCCGCGACCCAGGCCATCACCTTGGAGTGGGTGAAGTGGCGGCGCGGGCCGCGCACCTCCCACAGTCCCTCGTCGGGTTCGCGCCAGTGCGACTCCAGGAAGCCGAGCAGGCTCAGCTGGAGGTTCCAGGCGTGCCGCTCGGGCGGGATGCCGGCCTCCCGAGCCAGGTGCAGGGAGTCCATGACCTCGCCGTACACGTCGAGCTGGAACTGCTCGACGGCCGCGTTCCCGATCCGCACCGGGGCCGAGCCGGCGTAGCCGCGCAGCCAGGGCAGCGTGAGTTCGGGGAGCCGCCGCTCGCCGGCCGGGCCGTACATGATCTGGAGGTCGGCGGGGTCGCCGGCGACCGAGCGGAGCAGCCAGTCGCGCCAGGCGGCGGCCTCGTCGGCGTATCCGGCCGCGAGCAGCGCGCCGAGGGTGAGGGAGGAGTCGCGCAGCCAGCAGGACCGGTAGTCCCAGTTCCGCACGCCGCCGATCTCCTCCGGCAGCGAGGTGGTGGGGGCGGCGACGATCCCGCCGGTGGGGGCGTAGGTGAGCGCCTTGAGGGTGATGAGGGAGCGGACCACTGCGGAGCGGTACGGGCCCCGGTAGGCGCAGCGGGCGGTCCAGGCGCGCCAGTCGGCGAGCGCGTGCTCCAGGGCCTCGAAGGGGTCGACGAGCGCGGGCCGGTGTTCGTGCGAGGGGTGCCAGGTGAGCACGAAGGCGACCTTCTCGCCGGCGGCGACGGTGAAGGAGGAGCAGGTGGCGTACTGCTGGCCCCAGGTCTTCACGGCGGGTTCGCTGCGCAGCCAGACGGCGTCGGGTCCGGCGACGGCGACGCGGTGGCCTTCCGAGCGCCGCACCCACGGCACGACGGAGCCGTAGTCGAAGCGGAGGCGGAGCACGGCGCTCATGTCGACGCGGCCGCTGAGGCCCTCGACGATCCGGACGACGTCCGGGGCGCGGTCCCGCTGGGGCATGAAGTCGACGACCTTGACGCTGCCGGTGCGGGTCTCCCAGAAGGTCTCCAGGACCAGGGTGTCCTCGGCGTACCGGCGGGAGGTGCAGGTGCCGGCGCCCCGGGGGGCGATCCGCCAGTGGCCGTTGTCCTCGTCGCCGAGGAGGGCGGCGAAGCAGGCGGCGGAGTCGAAGCGGGGGAGGCAGAGCCAGTCGATCGAGCCGTCGCGGCCGACGAGCGCGGCGGTCTGGAGATCGCCGATCAGGGCGTAGTCGTCGATGCGTCGGGTCACGCTCTGGGCTGTTCCCGCGCGCGGCGGCGGTCAATCAGCGGGGCGTCGCGGCCCGGGCCGCTCCGTCGTCCTCGCGCGGGGCTCCGGGACCGTCCGGGCCGTCTCCGGGGGTGGTGTCGCCGGCCGCCGCTGCCGCCTCCCGGTCGCGCTTCTCGCGGCGGACGAGGACGAACCAGCCGACCGGCACGCCGGCGGCGAAGAGCCACCACTGGACGGCGTACGCCATGTGGGCGCCGATCGAGTCGTGGTCCGGCGCGGGGATCTGCTCGGGGGAGCCGCCGGTCGCCTCGGGCTCGGTCTGCTCGATGTACCCGCCCAGCACCTCGCGGCCGATGAGCTCGGCCTGCTGGCCGCTGCTGATGAGCATCACCTGACGGTCCGGCAGGCCCTTGAGGTCCTTGATGCCGCTGGCGCCGGTGGTCTCGTCCGCCTTGAGGCGGCCGGTGACGGTGACCTCGCCCTTCGGGGCGGGCGGGACGTCGGGGTAGTCGCGCTGGTTCGCGGCGGCGGGCACCCAGCCCCGGTTGACGAGGACGACGGTGCCGTCCCGGAGGACCAGCGGGGTGAGGACGTGCGCGCCGATCCGGTCGTCGGAGGAGGTGCGGCGGCGGACGACCACCTCGTGGGCGGTGTCGAAGGTGCCGGTGGCGGTGACCTGGCGCCAGTAGTCGGCGCGGGGGACGACGTGGCCGGGGGAGGTGAGCTCCTCGACCGGGACCGGCCGGGCCTTCAGGTTGTCCTCGATCAGGGTGTTCTGGGCGACCCGGCGTTCGTGCCGGTGGAACTGCCAGAAGCCCAGCTCGACCATCACGGGGATGAGCACGAGGGCGACGAGGGTGAGGATCACCCACTGCCGGGACAACAGGAAGCGGTACACCCCACGACCGTACAGTCCGGCCCGGGAGCGCCCGCACAGGGGGTCGGGTGACGGGCGCCACGGGGGCGGGGCGCCCTCGCCGGCGGGTGCCGCCCGCCGGGGCGGTCGCCCGCCGGCGCCCAGGATCGTTTCTTCGCTTGTTCCTCAGGGACCGGGAAAGGGGCTCACACCCGGTCGACGATGCCCGCCTTCCCCTCCGCGCGGGCGCAGTGGGCGCCGCAGTACCAGTTCCCCTCGACCTCGACGCCCTGCCCGATGATCTGGACCCGGCAGTGCTCGCAGATGGGCGCCATGCGGTGGATGGCGCAGGCGAAGCAGTCGAAGACGTGCACCGCCCCTTGGGCATGGACCTCGAAGGACATGCCGTAGTCGTTTCCGCAGACCTCACAACGTGCCATGCGCCACAGGGTGGGCCCCCGGCTCCGCGCGCGCCGCGCGGCACGCCCGCCGGGGCCGGGGTGTCACCCGTCTGCCGGGGCGACGTCGCGCAGCAGGTGGGCGTAGGCGGCCTCGTCGAGGATCGGGGTGCCGAAGCTCTTCGCCTTGACCGTCTTGGAGGTGCCGGCGTCCGGGTCGTTGGTCACCAGCAGGCTGGTGAGCCGGGAGACCGAGGTCGCGACATGCAGCCCGGCCTCGACCGTGCGGTCCTCCAGGAGTTCGCGGTCGACGGAGGTGTCGCCGGAGAAGGCGACCCGCATGCCCTGCTTGAGCGGCTTGTCGCTCTCGTACCGGCCGGGGTTGGGGTACGGGCAGGCCGGCCGCTTCCGCGAGGGGCGCCAGCCGCCCGCGCGGTACGAGGACTGGTGGCCGATCAGCGGGCGGGCCGGCGCGGCGGCCCACTCGGTGAGCGGGCGGCACTCCAGCAGCGGCAGCCGGACGCCCCGCTCCGCCGCCGCGTGCAGGCTCGGGCGGAACGCCTCGGCGAGCACGCGCGCGTCGTCGAGGGCGTCGTGCGCGCGCTGCTGCACCACGCCGAAGTGGGCGGCCAGCGAGGACAGCTTGTGGTTGGGCAGCGGCAGCGCCAGCTCCTTGGCGAGCGCGATGGTGCACAGCCGCTGCCTCACCGGCGCGGTCAGCTCGGCGCGCGCGTACTCCCGGGCGATCATCTGCCAGTCGAACATCGCGTTGTGCGCGACGAGGACGCGGCCGTCGAGGCGGGCCGAGAACTCCTCGGCGATCTGCGCGAAGAGCGGCGCCCCTTCGAGGACGTCGCTGGTGAGGCCGTGGATCCACACCGGTCCCGGATCCCGCTCCGGGTTCACCAGCGTGTACCAGTGGTCCTCCACGTGTCCCTGCGCGTCGAGGCGGTAGACGGCGGCGGACACGATCCGGTCGTCGCGGGCGAGACCGGTGGTCTCCACGTCGACGACCGCGTAACCCTGGGGGTACGCGGCCGGCCATGTCGCTGCTGTCGTGCGGTCGTCGAGCATGGTCACTGAGAATACGGCCCGCGACCGACACTCCCGTCCCCGGTGTCCGGCTTGTCCCTGATGTCCCCTGTGGTGGTGGCCGGTACGGCGACCTGCCGGCCCGTCACCCCGCGCGCGGACCGACGCCGCGCGGCTGCCGGCGCGCTGACGCGCGGGCGCGCGGCGGTCGGCGCGGGCGGTCCCGGGGTCCCCCGCCGGCCGGCGACGGGGCCGGGGCCCGCTCCCTCTCTGACGCCCGGTCAGCCATCTGCGCGCGTTCCCGGGGACGGGGGAGAGGCACGCGCGCGTGCGGGTCGCTCCCCGCCCGGCGGGCCGGCGGGTGCGACCCTCCAGGGGTGACCGCACCCCCCGCCCCCGACCCGGCCCACGGCGGCGGCCTCGGTTCCCGGCTCAACTGGCTCCGGGCCGCCGTGCTCGGAGCCAACGACGGCATCGTCTCCACCGCCGGCCTGGTCGTCGGCGTCGCAGGCGCCACCGAGTCCCAGGCCGCCCTGCTCACCGCCGGACTCTCCGGCCTGCTCGCCGGCTCCCTCTCCATGGCCGCCGGCGAGTACGTCTCCGTCTCCGTCCAGCGCGACTCCGAGGACGCCGCCCTCGCCACCGAGAAGCGCGAGCTGCGCGACAGCCCCGCCGCCGAACTCGACGAGCTGACCGACCTCCTCACCGCCCGCGGCCTCAGCCCCGACGTGGCCCGCGAGGCCGCCGAACAGCTCACCGCACGCGACGCCCTGCGCGCCCACGCGCGCGTGGAGCTCGGCATCGACCCCGACGACCTCACCAACCCGTGGCACGCCGCCTGGGCCAGCTTCCTCGCCTTCACCGCGGGCGCCCTCCTCCCGCTCCTCGCGATCGTCCTCCCGCCCGCCTCCGTCCGCCTCTGGGTCACCGTCGCCTCGGTCCTCGCCGCCCTCACCGCCACCGGCTGGTGGGCCGCCCGGCTGGCCGCCGCCCCCGCCGCCCGGGCCACCCTCCGCACCGTCGCCGGCGGCGCGCTCGCCATGGCCGTCACCTACGCGGCCGGCTCCCTCCTCGACGTGGCGGGGGTCTGACCCCGCGAGAGACCTCGTGAGCCCGCGAGAGACCTCGTGAGCCCGCGAGACCTCGTGACCCCGCGACGGCCCGCGCATACTCGTCGGTAACGAGGTCTGTCCCCGCCCCGGGTCCGCGTCGTACCGTCGGCGCCATGCCGCACCCGACCGCCCCGGAGCCCGCCGCGTGACGACCCCGACCGCCGTCCCCCGCCCGGCCGCGGCCCGCCCCGCCCTCACCCGTGCCCTGGCGGCCGCCTTCCTCCTCGCCGCCGCCGTCGACCTCGGCTCGCTGCTCGCCGGCGCCGACACCGGGCACCTGATCGCCAAGCCCCTCCTGATGCCGCTGCTCGCCGCGTACGCCGCCACCCTCGGCGCCCCGCGGCTGCTCCTCGCCGCGCTCCTCCTCGGCTGGGGCGGCGACGTCCTGCTGCTGCTCGACGGCGACGCGGCCTTCCTCGCCGGCATGGGCTCCTTCGCCCTCGGCCACCTCTGCTACCTGGCGCTCTTCGGCCGCCGCCGCACCTCCCCGGCGCTCGGCGCCCTCTACGCCGCCGCTCTCGCCGGCACCCTCACCGCCCTCTGGCCCGACCTCCCCGCCGACCTGCGGATCCCGGTCGCCGGCTACTCCCTGCTGCTCGCGGCGACGGCCTGCCGCGCCGGTTCCCTCGGCGTCCTCGCCGGCACCGGCGGCGCCCTCTTCCTGCTCTCCGACACTCTCATCGCCACCGGCATCGCCGGCTGGCCCGCGCTCCCCGCGCCCGACTTCTGGGTGATGCTGACCTACCTCGCCGCCCAGTCCCTGCTGACCGCCGGAATCCTGCGGGCGGGCCGGCTCGGGGCGAGCGATGTACGGTGAATGTCGTACGAACTGCTGACAGCGAGGAACCATGCGCGCCACCACCATCCATGCCCCGTACGACATGCGCGTGGAGGAGGTGCCCGACCCGGTCGTCCAGGACCCCACGGACGTCGTCGTCCGGGTCCTGCGCGCCTGCATCTGCGGCAGCGACCTGTGGGCCTACCGCGGCGAGTCCGCCCGGCAGCCCGGCCAGCGCATCGGCCACGAGTTCCTCGGCGTCGTCGAGGAGACCGGCTCCGAGGTCCGCGGCTTCACCCCCGGCGACCTGGTCGTCGCCCCCTTCGTCTGGTCCGACGGCACCTGCGAGTACTGCGCCGAGGGCCTCCAGACCTCCTGCCCGCGCGGCGGCTTCTGGGGCTCGGTGGGCTCCGACGGCGGCCAGGGCGAGGCCGTGCGCGTCCCCTTCGGCGACGGCACCCTCGTCAAGCTCCCGGCCGGCGCCGCCTCCGACGACCGGCTGCTGACCGCCCTGCTCGCGCTCTCCGACGTCATGGGCACCGGCCACCACGCCGCCCTCGGCGCCGGCGTCCGCCCCGGCTCCACCGTCGCCGTCGTCGGCGACGGCGCCGTCGGCCTCTGCGGCGTCCTCGCCGCCCGCCGCCTCGGCGCCGAGCGGATCATCGCGCTGGGCCGGCACACCGCCCGTACCGACATCGCCCGCGCCTTCGGCGCCACCGACGTCGTCGCCGAGCGCGGCGAGGCCGCCGAGGCCGCCGTCCGCGAACTCACCGGCGGGCAGGGCGCCCACGGCGTCATCGAGGCCGTCGGCACCGAGCAGTCCATGCGGACCGCCGTGAACATCACCCGCGACGGCGGCTCCATCGGCTACGTCGGCGTCCCGCACGGCTCCGGCACCGGCCTCGACCTCTCCGTCATGTTCGACCGGAACATCGCGCTGCGCGGCGGCGTCGCCCCCGTCCGCGCCTACATCCCCGAACTGCTCCCCGACGTCCTCGACGGCACCATCGACCCGTCGCCGGTCTTCGACCTCGCCGTCGGCCTCGACGGCGTCCCCGGCGGCTACAAGGCCATGGACGAGCGCACCGCCCTCAAGGTCCTCGTCACCCCGTAGCCCACACCGGGGCGTCCGCCCCCGCGACGCCCGGCGGGCGCGACCAGCCCGCCGGGCCGCCCTCGTACGCCACCGGCGACACCGCGTGCCGCAGCCGCCCCAGCGGCCCCTCCGACTCCGTGAGGTACCGCCCGGGGTCGTACCGGGGCAGCCCGTGCGCCAGCCAGTGCCCGGTCTGCGCCAGCGCCAGCCGGACCAGCCGGCTGCCGCCGTCCCGCTCCTGCTCCGTCAGCGACCGCAGCACCGCCGCCGCCAGCAGATACCCCGTCCCGTGGTCCAGCGCCTGCGCCGGCAGCGCGCCCGGCTCCTCCGCCGACCCCTCCACGACCGCGATCCCGGTGGCCGCCTGCACCAGGCTGTCGAAGCCCCGCCGGCCGCCCCACGGCCCGTAGTCGCCCCACGCCGACAGCCGGGCCGTCACCAGCCCCGGCCGCTCCAGGCCGTACCGCTCCAGCGCCCCCGGCCGGTAGCCGGTCACCAGCACGTCCGCCGCGTCCAGCAGCTCGTCGAAGGTCCGCCGGTCCGAGCGCCGGTCCAGGTCCAGGGCCGCCGTCCGCTTCCCGACGTCCGTGTCCGCGTGCTGGTCCGGCAGCTCCGGGCGGCCCGGCGGGTCGATCCGCAGCACGTCCGCGCCGAGCAGCGCCAGCGTCCGGGTCGCCACCGGCCCCGCGATGACCCGGGTCAGGTCGAGCACCCGCAGCGGCCCGGTCCGCCGCCGGGGCGGCGCGTCGTCCAGGCGCGACCGGCTCAGCACCGGCCGCGCGGCCACCTCCCGGCCCTGCTCGTGGGCGGCCCACGCGCCGGGCGTCCGCAGCGCCACCGCGAGGCCCCCGGAGGCGTACACCGCCTCCTCCACCCCGGCCGCCGTCCGTCCGCCGACCGCCTCCGCGACCGCCTCCACCGCGTCGGGCACGCCCAGCGCCGCCAGCAGCGCGGCCTTGTGGTGCGGGTAGTTGGCGTGGGTGCGGACCCAGCCGTCGGAGGCCCGCCAGAACCGGGACAGCGGCGCGAAGCTCACCGGCGCGCGCCCGTCCACCCGCAGGTGACGCTCGCTCACGAAGGCGGTGGCCACGGCCCCGTCGTCCACCCGCACCGGTCCCGCCACGCGCGCGTGCTCCACGGCCGCGAGCCCGCAGACCGCGACCGTCGCCCGCGCCAGGTCCATCACCGGCAGCCGGGCCGGCAACAGCCCCGCCACCCCGCCGTACTCCACCCGGTCGACCAGGGCGGGATCGCCGCCGAGAGCCGCCCACAGCGCTTCCGTACCGCTCCGAACCGTGCTGTCCATGCCCGCACTATGGCACCCGGTGCCACCCTCCGGACAGGCGCGAGGGCCCCGGTGTGGCAGACCACACCGGGGCCCTCTTCCGGCGACGGGCGTCAGTGCTTGCGGACGGCGTCCAGCGCGTCCACCAGACCGGCCCCGTAGAAGCCGTTCTTCTGCTTGCCGCCCTCGCAGACGGCGTCGACGGTGCCGTTGCCGTCGATGTCGTACGGGTTGGTGCAGGAGCGCTCGTCGGCCTGCGCGTACAGCAGCGCCTTCAGCGCGGCCGGGCTCGCGTTCGGGTGCGTCGACTTCAGCAGCGCGAGCACACCGGCGGCGTGCGGCGACGCCATCGAGGTGCCGGCCTTGTAGTTGTAGCCGCCCTTGACCGTGGTCGACAGGATGCGGCCGTTGACCGCCGGGGCGTCCGGGGTCTGGAACTCGGTGCGGTCACCGCCGGGGGCGGCGATGTCGATGACGCCGTGACCGTAGTTCGAGTACGACGCCTTCAGGTCCTTCGCGCCGGTCGCCGAGACCGTCACGACGCCCGGCAGCTGGGCCGGGTAGTCGAAGCACTCGCTCGGGTCGATGTCACGGGTGACCGCCGTGCTGTCGTTCGGGCTGGAGGTGTCCGTGATGGTGTCCGCCGCCAGGTCGAACTTGGAGTTGCCGGCCGCGGCCACGTTGACCGTGCCCTTCTTCTCCGCGTACCGGGTCGCCCGGGTGACCGCCTCGACGAGGGCCTTCTGGTCCTCGTCCGTCTTGCAGGCGAACATCCACGGGTCGGTGTAGTAGCTGTTGTTCGTGATGTCGACGCCGTGCTCGGCCGCCCACACGAAGCCGCAGACCACGGCCTCCGTGTAGAAGAAGCCGTCCGGGGTGGACACCTTGATGCCGGAGACCTTCACGCCCGGGGCGACACCGGTGACGCCGACGCCGTTCTTGGCGGCGGCGATCGTGCCGGCCACGTGGGTGCCGTGGTCCGACTCGCCCGGGTTGGGGCGCCACGAACCGGCCGTGGTGTCCGGCTTGCCGGAGACGCAGTTGGCGGAGGCGGCGGTGTCGAAGTTCGGCGCCAGGTCCGGGTGGGTGTCGTCCACGCCGGTGTCGATGACGGCGACCGTCACCTTGCTGCTGCCGAGGGTCTTCTGGTGCGCCTGGTCCGCCTTGATGGCCGGCAGGTCCCACTGCAGCGGCTCCAGCGGGTCCTGCCCGTCGGAGGCGGTCGCGGCGGCGGCGGTGGCCTCGGCCGCGGTCAGCTCCTGCGAGGCGTCGCCCACGGAGTCGTCGCCCTGGACCTTGAGCGGGGCGGTACGGGTCGCACCCGCCGACACCACACCGCGGACCGCGCGGATCTGCTGCGCGAAGGCCGGGTTCTGCGAGTGGACGACGATCACGCCTATCTGGTCGTACGCGATCACGACCTCGCCGCCGGCGGCGGCGATCGCCTTCTTCACCGAGGCGGCGGTCCAGCGACCGCCCTCGATGTTGACGACGTACGAGAGCTTCTCGCCCGTCGACGCGGCGGTGGCGGCCGCCGGGGCATCGCTCAGCTCCGCGGCGGAGGCGGCGCCGGAGGGGAGGAAGCCGAGCGAAGCGGTGAGCGCGAGACCAGCAGGCAGAGCGAGTACTCGGCCGCGCCTCGATCCCAGATGAGCCATGGGTTCTCCACATCATCCGTATGTACTGACCGGGCACGGGGTTGCGCACGGTCAGGTGCATGACGAGTGAAGCTATCGCCCCCCTCCCCGCGCATCAATGAGTTGAGAAGACTTCATGAAGATTCCCGCGGAGAAATCCACTCCGCTGAACCACTTCGCATCCGGCTCCGTGCCGTTGAGCAGGGGAGGGGCTCCAGCAGGCGCCCCGTTCCCGCACCCCCCGGTGAGGCCCCCTTGACCATGCCGTCCGTCCCCGCGTCACGAGGAGATTCCGTGGCTACCGAAGCACCGCCGCCGCAGAGAAAGGGCTCCGGGACCGACCCCGGCCCCGCCCGGCCCACCACGGAGCAGTTCGTCGAGGTCCAGGCGAGCGAGGAGTTCGGCGAACTCCGCCGCACCTACCGCTCCTTCGCGTTCCCCCTCACGATCGCCTTCATCGCCTGGTACCTGCTCTACGTGCTGCTCTCCAACTACGCGGGCGGCTTCATGGGCACCCGCCTCTTCGGCAACATCAACGTGGCGCTCGTCCTCGGCCTCGGCCAGTTCGCCACCACGTTCCTCATCGCCTGGCTCTACTCCCGCCACGCCGCCCGCAGCCTCGACCCCAAGGGCGAGGCCATCAAGGCCCGACTGGAGGGCGACGCATGAGCAGCACCCTCGCCACCGCCCCCGCCCTGCTCGCCGCCGGCAACGCCACCACCGAGCACCGGCCGCTGATCATCGCCCTCTTCGCGGCCTTCGTGATCGCCACCCTCGCCATCACCGTCTGGGCCGGCCGGCAGACCCGCAGCGCCGCCGACTTCTACGCCGGCGGCGGGCAGTTCACCGGCTTCCAGAACGGCCTCGCGATCTCCGGCGACTACATGTCCGCCGCGTCCTTCCTCGGCATCTCCGGCGCCATCGCCCTCTACGGCTACGACGGCTTCCTCTACTCCATCGGCTTCCTCGTCGCCTGGCTCGTCGCCCTGCTCCTGGTCGCCGAACCGCTCCGCAACTCCGGCCGCTTCACCATGGGCGACGTCCTCGCCTACCGGATGCGCCAGCGCCCGGTCCGCACCGCCGCCGGCACCTCCACCATCGTCGTCTCGATCTTCTACCTGCTCGCCCAGATGGCCGGCGCCGGCGTCCTCGTCTCGCTGCTCCTCGGCATCTCCAGCGACGGCGGCAAGATCGCGATCGTCGCCCTCGTCGGCGTCCTGATGATCGTCTACGTCACCATCGGCGGCATGAAGGGCACCACCTGGGTGCAGATGGTGAAGGCGGTGCTGCTCATCGCCGGCACCCTCCTCATCACCTTCCTCATCCTGCTGAAGTTCGACTTCAACCTCTCCGACCTGCTCGGCGCCGCCGCCACCAACAGCGGCAAGGGCGACGCCTTCCTGGAGCCCGGCCTCAAGTACGGCGTCACGGAGATCTCGAAGCTCGACTTCCTCTCCCTCGGCATCGCCCTCGTCCTCGGCACCGCCGGCCTGCCGCACATCCTGATCCGCTTCTACACGGTGCCGACCGCCAAGGCCGCCCGGAAGTCGGTCAACTGGGCCATCGGCATCATCGGCGCCTTCTACCTGATGACGATCGTCCTCGGCTTCGGTGCCGCCGCCCTGCTGAGCCCGGAGACCATCACCTCCTCCAACAAGGCCGGCAACACCGCGGCCCCGCTGACCGCCCTGGAGGTCGGCGGCGGCGCCGACTCCACCGCCGGCGCCATCCTCCTCGCCGTCATCTCGGCCGTCGCCTTCGCCACCATCCTGGCCGTCGTCGCCGGACTGACCCTCGCGTCCTCCTCGTCCTTCGCGCACGACATCTACGCCAACGTGATCAAGCGCGGACAGGCCACCGAGAAGCAGGAGATGCGGGCCGCCCGCTGGTCCACGGTCTTCATCGGCATCGTCTCGATCGCCCTCGGCGCCCTCGCCCGCGACCTCAACGTCGCCGGCCTGGTCGCCCTCGCGTTCGCGGTCGCCGCCTCCGCCAACCTGCCGACGATCCTCTACTCGCTGTTCTGGAAGCGGTTCACCACCCAGGGCGCGCTCTGGTCGATCTACGGCGGCCTGGTCTCCTCCGTCGTCCTCGTCCTCTTCTCCCCGGTCGTCTCCGGCGGCCCGAGCTCGATGTTCAAGGGCGTCGACTTCCACTGGTTCCCGCTGGAGAACCCCGGCCTCGTCTCCATCCCGCTCGGCTTCCTCCTCGGCTGGCTCGGCTCCCTCCTCTCCAAGGAGGAGCCGGACGCGGGCAAGTACGCCGAACTGGAGGTCAAGTCCCTCACCGGCGTCGGCACCGCCGCCGCCGTCCAGCACTGACGCGTCGCACCGCTCCGAGGCCGGCCGCGTCGTAGGGTCCTACGACGCGGCCGGCGCCGTCCTCGTGACAATCGGGCCCTGCCCGATGTCCGCGCCGTCACGTAGGCTCGGGAAAAGAAGCGAACCTGGAGAAGGGGAGGGGGACCGTGCTCCTCGACACGTACGGCCGAGTCGCCACCGACCTGCGCGTTTCCCTCACGGACCGGTGCAATCTGCGCTGCACCTACTGCATGCCCGAAGAGGGCCTGCAGTGGCTGGCCAAGCCCGACCTCCTCACCGACGACGAGATCGTCCGGCTCATCCGGATCGCCGTCACCGACCTCGGCGTCACCGAGGTCCGCTTCACCGGCGGCGAGCCGCTGCTCCGCCCCGGCCTCGTCGGGATCGTCGAGCGCTGCGCCGCCCTGGAGCCCCGCCCGAAGATGTCCCTGACCACCAACGGCATCGGACTGAAGCGCACCGCCGCCGCCCTCAAGGCCGCCGGCCTCGACCGGGTCAACGTCTCGCTGGACACCCTGCGGCCCGAGGTCTTCAAGACCCTCACCCGCCGCGACCGCCACCACGACGTCCTCGACGGCATGGCCGCCGCCCGCGACGCCGGCCTCACCCCCGTGAAGGTCAACGCGGTCCTGATGCCGGGGCTCAACGAGGACGAGGCCCCCGACCTCCTCGCCTGGGCGATGGAGCAGGGGTACGAGCTCCGCTTCATCGAGCAGATGCCGCTCGACGCCCAGCACGGCTGGAAGCGCGACGGCATGATCACCGCCGGCGACATCCTGGACTCCCTCCGCACCCGCTTCACCCTCACCGAGGAGGGCGCCGACGAGCGCGGCTCCGCCCCGGCCGAGCGCTGGGTCGTCGACGGCGGACCGCACACGGTCGGCGTCATCGCCTCCGTCACCCGCCCGTTCTGCCGGGCCTGCGACCGCACCCGGCTCACCGCCGACGGCCAGATCCGCACCTGCCTCTTCGCCACCGAGGAGACCGACCTGCGGGCCGTCCTCCGCTCGGACGCTCCGGACGCCGACGTCGCCGCGCTGTGGAAGAAGGCGATGTGGGGGAAGAAGGCCGGCTCGGGCCTGGACGACCCGAGCTTCCTCCAGCCCGACCGTCCGATGTCAGCGATCGGCGGCTGAGTCCCCGGCCTCCGGCCCGCCCGTCCCGTCCTCGTCCCACTCGGCGAACGGAACGACGTCCTTCAGGAACCCCCGCACGCCCAGGAACTGGGAGA
This sequence comes from Streptomyces sp. NPDC057854, assembly GCF_042797055.1. Lineage (NCBI taxonomy): Bacteria > Bacillati > Actinomycetota > Actinomycetes > Kitasatosporales > Streptomycetaceae > Streptomyces > Streptomyces sp. NPDC057854. The sequence goes on along the minus strand of NZ_JBHVMF010000030.1, from coordinate 26,267 downwards.
GGTGCTCGCGGTGCTCGTCGCAGGCGAGCCAGGTCTTGCGCCGCTCCGGCGTGTGCACCTTGGGGTTGTTCCAGGCGAGCACCCACACGGCGTCGGCCCGGCAGCCCTTCGCGGAGCAGACCGGCTTCTCGTCACTCACGGGACCATTGATCACCGGAACATTGTCCAGCAAGGGCGATGCCGAGCAGCCACGGGGGGAGCTGCCCGGCATCGGTCCGTCGCTCCGACGGGGGATGCGGAGCGCGTACGCAGTATGTCACGGCACCCCCGGTGCGGTGCACCGGAACTTCATGATTGATCTGAGCTTTTCTTGAGGTTCCCGGCGGCGTTCCCGCCACGTTCCGTGACCGGGGCACAGGGGTCCGCCTCAGGCGTGCCCGTACGGCCGTTCCGCTCCGGATTCCGCCCCGCCGTCGGCCGGGCCGAGGGCCGGCCGCACCGGCGCGGACAGATACGCCGACGGCAGCTTCGGCGTCGACTCGCGCCCCGCGTTCGCGATCACCACCGCGATGTAGGGCAGCAGCACCCCCAGCGCCAGCGCGACGATCGCCACGTGCCGCTCCACGTTCCACAGCACCGCCGCCGCGATCACCGAGAGCGTCCGGACCGACATCGAGATCACATAGCGCCGCTGCCTGCCCCGGACGTCGTCCGCGAGCCCCTGCCGGGCCCCGGTGATCCGGAAGACCTCCGGCTCTCCGCGCTTCCGCATCGCGTTCCACCACCCGCAGCTCACGCCGGACCTCCCCGTCCGGACCTCTTTTCCACGGTACGCCCCGCCCTCCGGGCCGACGAGACCGGGGCTCGTACGGTGGCGCCCGACATGCGCCGTATGGCTTACGGGTCGAAACTGGGGCCACATGCGCAAAGGAGGCGGATATGAGTTGGTTGTGGGCGATCGTCGTCGGTCTGGTCCTGGGTCTGCTCGCGAAGGCGATCCTCCCGGGGAAACAGCAGATCCCACTCTGGCTGACGGTGATCTTCGGCATTCTGGGCAGCGTCCTGGGCAACGCGGTCGCCACCTGGATCGGCGTCAACGACACCAAGGGCATCGACTGGATCCGGCACCTGCTCCAGCTCATCGGTGCCGTGGTCGTGGTCGGCGTCGGCGACATGCTCTGGGCCTCGATGAAGGGCACCAGAAGGCGCGCCTGACCGGCGCCTGGCCGGCGCGCAAGAACACGGAAGACACCGGAGGCCCGGTACGGCAGTCGCCGTACCGGGCCTCCCGGGCGTGATGACCCGCCGGGCTCAGGCGCCCGCGTACTCGATCGCGGCCAGGTTCTTCTTGCCACGCCGCAGCACCAGCCACCGGCCGTGCAGCAGCTCGCCGGCCTCGACGACGGCGTCCTCGGCGGTCACCTTCGCGTTGTTCACGTAGGCGCCGCCCTCCTTCACCGTGCGCCGCGCGGCCGACTTGCTCGCCACCAGACCGACCTCGGCGAACAGGTCCACGACCTGGCCCAGCTCGGTCACCCGGGCGTGCGGCAGCTCGGAGAGCGCGGCGGCCAGCGTCGCCTCGTCCAGCTCGGCCAGGTCGCCCTGCCCGAACAGCGCCTTCGACGCGCCGATGACGGCCGCGCACTGCTCGGCGCCGTGCACCAGCGTCGTCAGCTCCTCGGCGAGCGCCCGCTGGGCGGCCCGCGCCTGCGGCCGCTCGGCGGTCTGCGCCTCCAGCTCCTCCAGCTCCTCGCGGGACTTGAAGGAGAGGATCCGCATGTAGGTGGAGATGTCCCGGTCGTCCACGTTCAGCCAGAACTGGTAGAACGCGTACGGCGTCGTCATCTGCGGGTCCAGCCAGACGGCGCCGCCCTCGGTCTTGCCGAACTTGGTGCCGTCGGCCTTGACCATCAGCGGCGTCGCCAGCGCGTGCACCTCGGCGCCCGGCTCCAGCTTGTGGATCAGGTCGAGACCGGCCACCAGGTTGCCCCACTGGTCCGAGCCGCCCTGCTGGAGCGTGCAGCCGTAGCGCCGGTACAGCTCCAGGAAGTCCATGCCCTGGAGCAGTTGGTAGCTGAACTCGGTGTAGCTGATGCCCTGCTCGGACTCCAGCCGGCGGGCGACGGAATCCTTGGTCAGCATCTTGTTGACCCGGAAGTGCTTGCCGATGTCGCGCAGGAACTCGATCGCCGACATGCCGGCGGTCCAGTCCAGGTTGTTCACCATGACCGCCGCGTTCTCCCCCTCGAAGGAGAGGAAGGGCTCGATCTGGGACCGCAGCCGGTTCACCCAGTTCGCGACCGTCTCCGGATCGTTCAGGGTGCGCTCGGCCGTCGGCCGCGGGTCGCCGATCTGACCGGTGGCCCCGCCGACCAGCGCCAGCGGCCGGTGACCGGCCTGCTGGAGCCGGCGGACGGTGAGCACCTGGACCAGGTGGCCGACGTGGAGACTGGCCGCGGTCGGGTCGAAGCCGCAATAGAACGTGACGGGACCGTCCGCGAGAGCCTTGCGCAGGGCGTCCTCATCGGTGGACTGGGCGAAGAGCCCACGCCACTTCAGCTCGTCGACGATGTCCGTCACGGTCGTCAGTCTCCTTGGCTAGTTACGGGATGACAGCCCAGTCTAGGCGGGTCAGACGCCCTTGCTGACCGAGCTCATGTTGAAGTCGGGCACCCGCAGGGCGGGCATCGCCGCCCGGGTGAACCAGTCGCTCCACTCGCGCGGCAGCGTCCGCTCCGTCCGGCCCGCCTCGGTGGCCCGCGACAGCAGGTCCACCGGCGACTCGTTGAACCGGAAGTTGTTGACCTCGCCGACCACCTCGCCGTTCTCGACCAGGTACACGCCGTCCCGGGTCAGACCGGTGAGCAGCAGCGTCGCCGGGTCCACCTCGCGGATGTACCAGAGGCAGGTCAGCAGCAGCCCGCGCTCGGTGGCGGCCACCATCTCCTCCAGCGGGCGCTCGCCGCCGCCGTCCAGGATCAGGTTCCCCGCCCCCGGCGCCACCGGCAGACCGGTCAGGCCCGCCGTGTGCCGGGTGGTGATCAGCCGGTCCAGCGCGCCGGCCCGCATCCACTCCACCGGACCGACCGGCAGGCCGTTGTCGAACACCGAGGCGTCGTCGCCGGAGGCGTGCGCGATCACGAAGGGCGCGGACTCCAGGCCCGGCTCGTTCGGGTCGCTGCGCAGCGTCAGCGGCAGCGGCGACAGGGTCTCGCCGAGCCGGGTGCCGCCGCCGGGCCGGGAGAAGACCGTACGGCCCTCCACCGCGTCCCGCGCCATCGACGACCACAGCTGGTAGATCAGCAGGTCGGCCACGGCGGTCGGCGGCAGCAGCGTCTCGTACCGCCCGGCCGGCAGCTCGATCCGCCGCTCGGCCCAGCCCAGCCGGACCGCCAGCTCGGCGTCGAGCGCCGCCGGGTCGACGTCCTTGAAGTCGCGGGTGGAGCGCCCGGCCCAGGCGGAGCGGGACCGGTCGGGCGACTTGGCGTTGAGCTCCAGGGTGCCGTTGGGCTGGTCGTGCCGGAGCCGCAGCCCGGTCGAGGTGCCCAGGTAGGTGGAGGTCAGCTCGTGGTTCGCGAAGCCGTACAGCTCCCGGCCGCCGGCCCGGGCGCGGGCGAACGCCTCGCCGAGCGCCGGCGCGAAGTCGGCGAAGACGGCCGAGGAGGTCTCGGCGGGCGCGTCGGTGAAGTCGGGGGAGGAGGGCACCCCCTCCACCAGCGGCTGCGCGTCCTCGGCGGGCCCCGCCGCCCGCGCCGCCTCCTCCGCGGCCCGCACCAGCGGCTCCAGGTCCTCGGCGGTCACCGCGGAACGGGACACCACTCCGGAGGCGGTGCCCTCGGCGCCGTCCACGGTGGCGATCACGGTGAGGGTGCGGCCCCGGGTCACGCCGTTCGTGGTGAGCGCGTTGCCCGCCCAGCGCAGGTTGGCCGAGGACTCCTCGTCCGCGATGACGACGCACCCGTCCGCGCGGGACAGCTCCAGCGCCCGCTCGACGATCTCGTACGGCTTGCTGGCGCGGCTGCTCATCGTCCGGCCTCCTGCGTGGTGTTGAGGATGTTGACGCCCCGGAAGAGGGCGGAGGGGCAGCCGTGCGAGACGGCCGCGACCTGGCCCGGCTGGGCCTTGCCGCAGTTGAAGGCGCCGCCGAGGACGTACGTCTGCGGGCCGCCGACCTGCTCCATGGAGCCCCAGAAGTCGGTGGTGGTGGCCTGGTAGGCCACGTCCCGCAGCTGGCCGGCCAGCCGGCCGTTCTCGATGCGGAAGAAGCGCTGGCCGGTGAACTGGAAGTTGTACCGCTGCATGTCGATCGACCAGGACCGGTCGCCGACCACGTAGATGCCCCGCTCGACGCCGCCGATCAGGTCCTCCGTGGACAGGCCGCCCGGGTCGGGCTGGAGCGACACGTTCGCCATCCGCTGCACCGGCACGTGCGCGGGGGAGTCCGCGTAGGCGCAGCCGTTGGACCGCCCGAGGCCGGTCAGCGCCGCGATCCGCCGGTCCGTCTGGTAGCCGACGAGCGTGCCGTCCTTCACCAGGTCCCAGGACTGCGCCTCGACGCCCTCGTCGTCGTACCCGATCGTCGCCAGCCCGTGCTCGGCCGTGCGGTCGCCCGTCACGTTCATCACCGAGGAGCCGTACGCCAGCTTGCCCAGCTGGTCGAAGGTGGCGAAGGAGGTGCCCGCGTACGCCGCCTCGTACCCCAGCGCCCGGTCCAGCTCGGTGGCGTGGCCGATCGACTCGTGGATCGTCAGCCACAGGTTGGACGGGTCGACCACCAGGTCGTAGCGGCCCGCCCGGACGCTCGGCGCCCGCATCTTCTCGGCGAGCAGCTCCGGGATCTCCTCCAGCTCCTTGTCCCAGTCCCAGCCCGTCCCCGTCAGGTACTCCCAGCCGCGTCCGACCGGCGGCGCGATCGTCCGCATCGAGTCGAACTCGCCGGTGGTGCCGTCCACGGCGACCGCCGTGACCTCCGGGTGGAGCCGCACCCGCTGCTGGGTGGTGACGGTGCCCGCCGTGTCCGCGTAGAACTTGTTCTCGAAGACCGTGAGCAGCGAGGCGTCCACGTGCGCCACCCCGTCCGCCCGCAGCAGCCGCGCCGACCAGTCGGCGAGCAGCGCGGTCTTCTCCTCGGCGGGGACGGAGAACGGGTCGATCCCGTACGAGGAGACCCACGTCCTGTCCGCGTGCACCGGCTCCGGCGCGAGCTCCACCCGCTCGTCCGACCCGGCCGCCGCGATCACCCGCGCCGACAGCTGGGCCATGGCCACCGCCTGGGAGGCGACCCGGGCGGCGCCGTCCATGGTGAGGTCGACCCCGGAGGCGAACCCCCAGGCGCCGCCGTGCACCACCCGCACCGCGTAGCCGAGGTCGGTGGTGTCCGACGAGCCCGCCGGCTTGGCGTCCCGCAGCCGCCAGGAGGCGGAGCGGACCCTTTCGAGCCGGAAGTCCGCGTGCTCGGCACCGAGCGCCCGCGCCCGCGCGAGCGCCGCGTCGGCGAGCGCCCTCAGCGGCAGGGCCGTGAAGGCCGGATCGATGGAATGGGCCTCAGTTGGCACAGCTGTCTCCTGTCGTGTACGACCGGTCGCCCCGATCATGTCGCGCTTCGGGCCGGATTGCCCAGGGGGTTTATGTAGGGACCCGACAGTGACATCCGTACGCCACTGTCGGGGACCGATTCCGCGGATCGCGGAGGGGACCGATAGATTTTCGAGGTACCAGACCGCTGATCGAAAGGGTGATCCGTTGAGCCGCTCGGTTCTCGTCACCGGAGGAAACCGGGGCATCGGCCTCGCCATCGCCCGCGCGTTCGCCGAGGCGGGCGACAAGGTCGCGTACACCTACCGGTCGGGGGAGCCGCCGGCCGAGCTCGCCGCGCTGGGCTGCCTGGCCGTCCGCTGCGACATCACCGACAGCGAGCAGGTGGAGCAGGCGTACAAGGAGATCGAGGAGAAGCACGGCCCGGTCGAGGTCCTCGTGGCCAACGCCGGCGTGACCAAGGACCAGCTCCTCATGCGCATGTCCGAGGAGGACTTCACGTCCGTCCTCGACACCAACCTCACCGGCACCTTCCGCGTCGTGAAGCGCGCCAACCGCGGCATGCTCCGCGCCAAGAAGGGCCGCGTCGTCCTGATCTCGTCGGTCGTCGGTCTGCTCGGCTCCGCCGGCCAGGCCAACTACGCCGCCTCCAAGGCCGGTCTGGTGGGCTTCGCCCGCTCGCTCGCCCGTGAGCTCGGCTCGCGGAACATCACCTTCAACGTCGTCGCGCCCGGCTTCGTCGACACCGACATGACCGCCGTGCTCACCGACGAGCAGCGCGCGGGCATCGTGTCGCAGGTCCCGCTCGGCCGCTACGCGCAGCCGGCGGAGATCGCGGCCGCCGTGCGGTTCCTCGCCTCCGACGACGCCTCGTACATCACTGGAGCCGTCATCCCGGTTGACGGCGGACTGGGAATGGGTCACTGATCATGGCTGGAATCCTCGAGGGCAAGAAGATCCTCATCACCGGTGTGCTGATGGAGTCCTCCATCGCCTTCCACGCCGCGAAGCTGGCCCAGGAGCAGGGCGCGGAGATCATCCTCACCGCCTGGCCCCGGCCGACGCTGACCGAGCGCATCGCCAAGAAGCTGCCCCAGCCGGAGAAGGTCAAGGTCCTGGAGCTCGACGTCTCCAACGACGAGCACCTCGCCCGCCTGGAGGGCCAGGTCCGCGAGCACCTCGGCGACCGCATCGACGGCGTCGTGCACTCCATCGGCTTCGCGCCGCAGGACGCCCTCGGCGGCAACTTCCTCAACACGCCGTTCGAGTCCGTCTCCACCGCCATGCACGTCTCGGCCTTCTCCCTGAAGTCCCTGACGATGGCGCTGCTGCCGCTGATGAGCGAGGGCGGCTCGGTCGTCGGCCTCACCTTCGACGCCAAGTTCGCCTGGCCGCAGTACGACTGGATGGGCCCGGCCAAGGCCGCCCTGGAGGCCACCAGCCGCTACATGGCCCGCGACCTGGGCAAGCAGAACATCCGCTGCAACCTGGTCTCAGCCGGCCCGCTCGGCTCCATGGCCGCCAAGTCCATCCCGGGCTTCGGCGAGCTGGCGAAGGTCTGGGACAGCCGCTCCCCGCTGGAGTGGGACCTCTCCGACCCGGAGCCGGCCGGCCGCGCGATCGTCGCGCTGCTCTCCGACTGGTTCCCGAAGACCACCGGCGAGATCGTCCACGTCGACGGCGGCCTGCACGCGATCGGCGCCTGACCGCCCCGCGTACCGTCCGGCCCGGGGCCGGGCCCGCGTCCTCCACGGGACCGCGGGCCCGGCCCCGGCCGTTTCCGGCCTCCCCGAGCCCCGACTCGAAAAGTCGGGCGGATCACCGCAGACTGGTCGAAGCGTGTCGTTCCGGCTACTCACGGGGAGGAGGTACGGGCATGCGCGCGCTTCACCGCGGCTTCGCCGCCCATGCCTCGGTCGCCGCCCTGCTTCTCGGCACCGCCGTCGCCGCGGAGGTCCACGCGGCCCCCGCGCCCGCCGAGGAGATCGCCGTGACCGTCCCGGCCGCCGAGGGGCCCGAGGGCTTCGGCGCCTCCTGCCACACGGTCGTCGAGGGCAGCCGGGTCACCGCCCACTGCCGCAACCCGTATCCGCGGACCGACCGGATACGGCTCCACGTCGAATGCGACCCCTGGTGGGACCTCGACGCCGACAGCGCGCCCGTGGACGTCGCCCCCGCCGACCACGCGACCGTCACGGCCCGCTGCTGGAAGGACGTCCGCGCCGCGTGGGTCACGCACGAGCCGGCGGATCCTGCTCCTTCCGGCCGCCCAGGCACATGAACGGGTAGCCGGCCGCCTCCTCCGCCGCCCGCTCCGCGTCCCCGTCCCGGATCGCGTCCACCAGGCGCGCGTGGTCCATGTGGTTCTCCGGCCGCAGCACCTGCCCGACGTCGTCGCGCAGCCACTCCCGCAGGAGATCGCCCAGGTCCGCGTAGAGCTCGGTCAGCACCTCGTTGCCGGACGCCGACACCACCGCCTGGTGGAAGGCGGCGTCCACCGTCACGAACCGCTCCGCGTCCCCCGACTCCCACGCCTCCTCGCGCCGCAGCAGCAGCGCGTCCAGCTGCTTCAGGTCCCGCTCCGAGCGGCGCAGCGCCGCGAACCGCGCCGCGGCCGACTCCAGCGTGGAGCGCAGCTCGGCCACGTGCCGCGGGTCGGAGCCCGCGAACCGCCGGTGCATCACCCCGGCCAGCTCGCTCGTCGCGGCCACATAGGTCCCCGAGCCCTGCCGGATGTCGAGCAGCCCGTTGTGGGCCAGCGCGCGCACCGCCTCGCGGACCGTGTTGCGGGCCACGCCCAGCTGCTCGACCAGCTCGGGCTCGGTCGGGATCCGCGAGCCGACGGGCCACTCGCCGGAGGTGATCTGGTTCCGCAGCTCGGCGATGACCTGGTCGGTCAGACCGGTGCGCCGGGGGTGGCCGAGGGCCATGGGGGACTCACCTTCCGCAAGGGTCGAAGGAAATGTTCGAGATTGGACAACCAATCATCCCATGATTCTATGATGGTTCCATGTCAGACGAGCCGAAGACCCTCGACCCCGCCGCCACCCGGCCGGCCCCCACCCCGGAGCACCCCGCCCCCGCCGCCCCGGAGGGCACCCGCACCCCCCGCTGGACCCTCGGCCTCGTTTCCGTCGGACTCGTCCTCGCCGCGCTCAACCTGCGCCCCGCGATCACCAGCCTCGGCGCCCTCCTCGAAGAGGTCAGCGCCGGCCTCCACATGAGCGGCACCGTCGCCGGCGTCCTCACCTCCGTACCGCCGCTCTGCTTCGCGATCTTCGGCATCGCCGCCCCGCGCCTGGCACGCCGCTTCGGCCCCGCCGCCGTCGTCTGCGCCGGCATGGCCGCCATCCTCGCCGGCCTGCTGCTGCGCCCCTTCGCGACCGGCACCGCCGCCTTCCTCGCCGCCAGCGCCCTCGCCCTCATGGGCATCGCTGTCAGCAACGTCCTCATGCCGGTGATCGTCAAGCGGTACTTCCCCGACCGCATCGGCAGCATGACCGGCCTGTACTCGATGGCCCTGGCGCTCGGCACCTCCCTCGCCGCCGCGCTGACCGTCCCCGTCACCGACGCCCTCGACGGCGACTGGCGCCTCGGCCTCGGCGTCTGGGCGGTCCTCGCCGCCCTCGCCGTCCTGCCCTGGCTCCCGCTCGTCAAGGACCGCGCCGGCACGGCCCGTACCGAACAGGGCGCCCCGGCGTCCCCCGGCGCCGCGCAGACCCCGGCCGCGCCCCGCCCCATGTACCGCAGCCGCACCGCCTGGGCCCTCGCCTGCTTCTTCGGCCTCCAGGCCACCGGCGCGTACATCACCATGGGCTGGATGCCGCAGATCTTCCGCGACGCGGGCGTCCCCGCCTCCACCGCGGGCGTGCTGCTCGCGGTCACCATGGTCATGGGCGTCCCGCTCGCCTTCGTCATCCCGCGCCTGGCCACCCGCATGCGCCACCAGGGCCCGATCGTCGTCGCCCTCGGCACCTGCGGCCTCGTCGGCTACACCGGCCTCTTCCTCGCCCCCGCCGCCGGCGCCTGGGTCTGGGCGGTGCTCCTCGGCATCTCCAACTGCTCCTTCCCCCTCGCCCTCACCATGATCGGCCTGCGCTCGCGCACCGGCGCCGGCGTCGTCCGGCTCTCCGCCTTCGCCCAGAGCGTCGGCTACCTCATCTCCATCCCCGGCCCCCTCCTCGTCGGCGTGCTCTACCAGCACAGCGGCGGCTGGGGCGTGCCGATCGCCCTCATGGGCGGGCTGATGGTGCCGCAGATGATCGTGGGCTCGCTCGCCGGACGGGACCGGACGGTCGAGGACGAATCCTGAGATGCGAGACTGGGTCCATGCCCGTTCTCGAACCCAATCCCCAGGGCGGCCAGAAGAAGCTGCTCGTCGTGCTCGGCGCGATGCTCGGCATCACGGTCGTCATCGCCGTCATCGCCTCCTTCGCGTCCCCCTGACCCCCGGCCCGGCCCCCGGCCGACCGGGCCGCGGCCGACCGGGCCGCGGCCGACCGGGCCGCGGGGCGGAGGGCTGACGGAAGCGCCCGCCCCGGGCCGCCGACCAGGCCGTTCGGCCGAGGGGCGGGGGAATCCGGCCGAGGGACAGGGAAATCCAGCCGGGGGGGGTAGGGAAAACCCCCGCCGTCCCCTAGGGGAAAGACTCAGGGACGACTGGGTGGATCACCGGATGGGCCGCGGCCCCCGCGCTCCCTACGGTGGAGACACACCGCGGTTCCGCGGCACCCACCTCCCCCGAGGACCGCGTCCCGGGGTATCCACCACGGAGGCGGCCATGGCGGCCCTCACCCGCACCGGAGACCGGACCACCACCACCGCCGGCGTCGACACCCGGCTGCCCTGGTGGGCCCTCGCCCTCCCGGTGGCCGCCTTCACCGTCCTCCTCGTGCTCGTCACCGGCCCCGGCGAGGCCGCCGCGGCCACCGGAGGCGACGGGATCGGCAGATTCCTCCAGCTCATCGGGCAAACCCTCGCTCTCTGAGTCAGGACGGGCGGATCCGTGCCAAGCTGTGGACCATGAGCGTCGAATCAACCCGCACGATCGTGCTGCTCCGGCACGCGAAGGCAGACTGGGGCCAGGAGACCGACCACGAGCGCCCGCTCGCCGAGCGGGGCCGCAAGGACGCCCCCGCGGCGGGCCGCAGACTCGCCCAGACCGGCATCCACTTCGACCTGGCCCTCTGCTCGACCGCCGCCCGCACCCGCGAGACGTGGAAGCTCGCCGTCCACGAGCTGCCCGAGCGCCCCAGGACGGTCTACGAGGAGCGGATCTACGAGGCGTCCCTCGGCGAGCTCATCGCGCTCCTCAACGAACTCCCGGACGACGTGTCCGACGTCCTCCTCATCGGCCACAACCCCGGCATGCACGCCCTGGCCGACGCGCTCGCCGGCGAGGCGGAGGGCGACACCCTCGCCCGCATGAACCGCAGCGGCTACCCGACCGCCGCCTGCGCCGTCCTCACCTTCACCGGCACCTGGAAGTCCGTGGAACACGGCGTGGCCCGCCTCACCACCTTCTGGACGCCCCACGACTGACCCGCCCGCACCGGGGGAGCGGTACGCGGCCCCGGAGCGCGTACGCGAAGGGGCCCGGCCGCCACGAGGACGGCCGGGCCCCTTTCCGTACGCGGCGCCCGTACAGGACGCCCGTACGCGACGCCCGTACGCGAAGCCCGTACGGGACGCGCTCAGTGCTCGCGCGGCTCCTCGCCGACGTCCGCCGCCTCGACCTCCTCGCGGGTGATCCCGAGCAGGTACAGCACCGTGTCGAGGAACGGCACGTTCACCGCGGTGTGCGCCGCCTCGCGGACCACGGGCTTCGCGTTGAACGCCACGCCGAGCCCCGCCGCGTTCAGCATGTCCAGGTCGTTCGCGCCGTCGCCGATCGCCACGGTCTGCGCCAGCGGCACCCCGGCCTCCGCCGCGAACCGGCGCAGCAGCCGCGCCTTGCCCGCCCGGTCCACGATCTCGCCCGTCACCCGGCCGGTCAGCTTCCCGTCGACGATCTCCAGGGTGTTGGCCTGGGCGAAGTCGAGGCCCAGCCGCTCCTTCAGGTCGTCGGTGACCTGGGTGAAGCCGCCCGAGACGACGCCCACCTGGTAGCCGAGCCGCTTCAGGGTGCGGATCAGGGTCCGCGCGCCCGGCGTCAGCCGCACCTCGGACCGCACCTTGTCCACCACGGACGCGTCCAGGCCCTCCAGCAGCGCCACGCGCGCGTGCAGCGACTGCTCGAAGTCCAGCTCGCCGCGCATCGCCGCCGCCGTCACCTCGGCGACCTTCTCCTCGCACCCGGCGTGCGCCGCGAACAGCTCGATGACCTCGTCCTGGATCAGCGTCGAGTCCACGTCCATCACGACGAGCCGCTGGGCCCGCCGGTGCAGCCCGGCGGACACCACGGCCACGTCCACGCCGATCGTGTGCGCCTCGGTGGCCAGCGCCGTCCGCAGCACCTCCGTCGCGCAGCCCGAGACGGCGAACTCGACCGCCGTCACCGGGTACTTGGCCAGCCGGAAGATACGGTCGATGTTGCCGCCCGAACCGGCGATCCTGGCCGTTATGGCCGCCGTCTGCTCGGCCGTCAGCGGGTGCCCCAGCACCGTCACGTGCGAGCGGCCCTCACCGCGCGGCCGGTTGTCACCGATGCCGGAGATGATCTCGGCCTGGAGCTTCAGGGACTCGGCCCAGCTGTGCACCGTGGCGCGCAGCTCGCCCTGCGAGGCGACGGTCGGCTCGGTGACCAGCGCGCACAGCACGAGCCGGCCGCGCGAGACGACCTGCTCGATGTCGACGACGTCCACGGAGAAGGCGGCCAGGGTGTCGAAGAGACCGGCGGTGATCCCGGGCCGGTCCTTGCCGAAGATCTTGACGAGAAGCGTGGGAACGTCCGCGGCGGGAACGGCGGGAACGTCCGGTGTCTGCGATGCGCTCATGGTGCCTCCACCGTATCGGGCCCCCACGCCCCCCCGACCCCCCGTCCCGCGTACCGGACACCCCTCCGGACCGTACCGTCGCCCCGCACCCCGACGCCCCGCTCCCACGCCGCCGACACCCCGCCCGCACCGCCCCCCCCGGAGACCCCCGACCCCGCCGGCCCGCCACCCCGCCCCGCCCGCCCGCAGGGCGCCCCGTGTCCCTCCGCCGGGTCTTCACGGCGCCCGACTTTCGGATCCGGGACCCGGCCTGAAATAGTTCCCCAGGATGATTCGCCATCCCTAGGGCCCCCGCGACGGGGGTGCATCGGGGGACACACAGTGGGGCATGGAGTGCCAGAACTCGTACTCGAACTCAACGGCAGGACCTGGACGCTGGAGCCGTCCCGGTCGTACACCCTGGGCCGGGATCCCCAGGGGGACCTGGTCATCGACGACGCCAGGGTCTCGTGGCGGCACGCCACGATCAGCTGGAACGGCCGGAGCTGGGTCATCGAGGACCACGGCTCCACCAACGGCACCTTCGTCGCCGGGCAGCGGCTCCAGCAGCTGGAGGTCGGCCCCGGCACCGTCGTCCACCTCGGCAACCCGACGGACGGCCCGCGCCTCGACCTCGCCGCCGGCCAGACGGCCCAGGCCGCACAGGCCCAGGCACAGGCCGCCCAGGCCGCCCCGCACGCCGCGCACGTCGGCCACGCGGGACAGCAGCAGCCCCCGCAGGGCGGCCACGTCCCGCACGGCGGCGCCCCGCAGCAGGACGCCTGGCAGCAGCCCGGCCACCACCAGCCGCAGGTGCCGCACCAGGGCTCGTACCCGGCGCAGTACCCGGTCGAGCAGCCGGTCCAGAAGACCAACGCCGCCGCGGGGGCGTCGTCGGCCTACTCCGACCGCAGCCCGACCACCTTCCACCAGCTGGCCCTCGGCCACGTGATGCGCATCGGCCGTGCGCTCGAGAACGAACTGGTCGTCTCCGACCTCCAGGTCTCGCGCCACCACGCCGAGTTCCACGCCACGCCCGACGGCCGCATGGAGATCCGCGACCTCGGCTCGCACAACGGCACCTACGTCAACGGCCAGCCGATCCCCAAGGGCGGCACCGCCCTCCTCGGCCCGCAGGACATCGTCGGCGTCGGCCACTCCACCTTCCGGATCGTCGGCGGCCAGCTCGAGGAGTTCGTCGACACCGGCTCGGTCTCCTTCTCGGCCCGCCACCTCACGGTCACCGTCGACGGCGGCAAGCAGATCCTCAAGGACGTCTCCTTCGGCGTCCCCGAGAAGTCGCTCATCGGCGTCATCGGCCCCTCCGGCTCCGGCAAGTCGACCCTCCTCAAGGCGCTCACCGGCTACCGGCCCGCCAACGAGGGCGACGTCCTCTACGACAACCGCAGCCTGTACAAGCAGTTCGCCGAGCTGCGCCAGCGCGTCGGTCTGGTCCCGCAGGACGACATCCTGCACAAGGAGCTGACCGTCCAGAAGGCGCTCAAGTACGCGGCCAAGCTCCGCTTCCCCGCGGACACCAGTGAGCGCGAGCGCGCCGACCGCATCGACGAGGTGCTGCGCGAGCTCAAGCTCGACATCCACAAGGAGAAGAAGGTCACCTCCCTCTCCGGCGGCCAGCGCAAGCGCGTCTCGGTCGCCCTGGAGCTGCTGACCAAGCCGTCGCTGATCTTCCTCGACGAGCCGACCTCCGGCCTCGACCCGGGCATGGACCGCGACGTCATGCAGCTGCTCCGCGGTCTCGCCGACGACGGCCGCACCGTCCTCGTCGTCACCCACTCCGTCGCCGAGCTCGCCCTCTGCGACAAGCTGCTCGTGATGGCGCCCGGCGGCTCCGTGGCGTACTTCGGCCCGCCGGACGAGGCGCTGAACTTCTTCGGCTACTCCTCCTGGGCCGACGTCTTCTCCGCCTTCGAGAACTACCGCGACTACGACTGGGCCGGCCGCTGGAAGGGCTCGCAGCACTACCAGCTGTACGCCGCCGACATCGACGCCGTCGCCGCCCAGCCCGTCCACATGCCGCAGCAGGCGATGTCCCGCCCGCCCAAGCCGCAGGGCTGGGGCTCCCAGCTGTGGACGCTGATCCGCCGCTACACCTCGGTGATCGCCTCCGACAAGGGCTTCCTCGCCCTCATGGTGATCCTCCCGGCGGTCATCGGCTCGGTCTCCGTCGTCATCCCCTCCGACTTCGGCCTCGCCCCGCCGACGCCCCCGGCCCGCTTCAACGGCGACGCTGGCATCATCATGCTGATCCTCACGGTCGGCATGTGCTTCTCCGGCGCGGCCAACTCCGTCCGAGAACTGATCAAGGAACGGGTCATCTACGAACGGGAGCGCGCCACCGGCCTCTCCCGCTCGGCCTACCTGATGTCCAAGGTCATCGTCCTCGGCGTCATCACGGCCTTCCAGGGCGTCATCCTCTGCGCCATCGGCTTCGCCATCCGCGACCTGCCCGCCGAGGGCCTGCTTATGCCGCCGGCGGTCGAGCTCTGCCTCACCGTCATCGCGCTCGGCCTCACCTCGATGATGGTCGGCCTGGTCATCTCCTCGCTGGTGAAGACCGCCGAGAAGACCATGCCGCTGCTGGTGATGTTCGCGATCGTCCAGGTCGTCTTCACCGGCATCCTCTTCAAGGTCTTCGGCTCGCCGGGCCTGGAGCAGTTCGCCTGGCTCATGCCGTCCCGCTGGGCCATCGCCGGCGCCGGCTCCACCCTCGACCTCGCGCACCTCATGGCGCCGTGGGACCCGAAGAACCCCACCGACCTGGACCCGCTGTGGGAGCACAGCGCCGGCCAGTGGGGCTTCAACATCGGCGTCCTGCTCGTCATGACCACCGTCCTCGGCGTCGTCGTCGCGCGCCTGCTGCGCCGCCACGAGCCCGAGGTCATGCGCAAGTAGCGGCCCCCGGAGCACCGACGCCGGGAGGGCGGCACCCCGCACGGGGTGCCGCCCTCCCGGCATGCTCGGGACGACTCAGTACGCGCTGTTGACGTTGTCGATCGAGCCGTAGCGGTCGGCCGCGTAGTTGGCGGCGGCGACGATGTTGGCGACCGGGTCGTACTGGTCGAACTTCGTGCCCTTCACGTGGTACGCCTTGAAGGTCGGGTAGATCACCTGGAGCAGGCCCTTGGACGGAACGCCGTTGCGGGCGTTGATGTCCCAGTTGTTGATCGCGTACGGGTTGCCGCTGGACTCGCGCATGATGTTCTTGTGCAGGCCGTGGTACGTGCCCGGGATGTTGTGCTTGTCCATGATGTGCAGCGCCTCGCGGATCCAGCCGTCGAGGTTGTTCGCGAAGACCGGGGTCCGGGTGACCGAGCGGCTCGCGGCCGTCTTCTTCGCGGCGCGCTTCTTCGCGGCGGCGGTGGCCTTGGCCTTCGCGGCGGCCTTCGCCTCGGCGGCCCGCTTCTTCGCGGCGGCCTCGGCCTTGGCCTTCGCCGCGGCCTTCGCCTTCGCGGCCTTCGCCTTGGCGGCGGCCTCGGCCTTGGCCTTCGCCGCGGCCTTCTGCTTGGCCTTGAGGCCGATGGAGGTGTGCTGGTCGGTCAGGCTCGACGCCAGCGCCTTCGCCTGCGGGCTCGCGGCGTCATAGGACCACGCCACGCGCTGGCTGGTGTGCAGCGCCTGCGGCTCGGTCTCCGTCGAGCCGTTGCCGGGCACCAGGGAGAGCGTGATGGCGGCGGCGCCCAGGGCGGCCACACCGGCGATCGTGGCCTTGTGGGTCTTCTTCAGACCACGACTGTGGCCAGGGGTGTTCTGAGACATGCAGGACTACCTCTTCGAATCGCTGGGGGTCGCTGGGCCGGGGCGGCGCTGCGCCTGCTCGGCGGCGACGGGGGCAATTCTTAGCGGCAGCAAAAACCCGAGGCAAAGGTGTGACGTACGATCCCGGGTAGTGGATCAGGGACCGGTGTATACGCCCGAAACCACCCCGCTGGCCCGCTTCACCCCGCCCCGAACCACCCCGAAACGCTCCACTAACGCGCTTCGTAAGTGACCTGGGTCCTATGCGCGGGCTCACACGGGACGCGACACAACCTCACCGGACGTTGCGCCAGCAATGCGGACAGTGAGCCGTCTCCTCCTCCAGGAGGAGACCGCCCGGCACCGCCCTACTCCTCTCGGAGAAGGGCGGCCCTCCCGCCCCCCCTGCCGGGGCACCTCCCACGCGCACGCGCGCGCGTGCCCCTCCTACGTACCCCTGGGGACTACGGGTCCTGGCGACGCCCCCCCGGTACGACGACCTAGGTCTCACGACCCGGTCCCTCGCCGTCCACAGCCCCATACGGGGTGTCGCACCCCGCCGGTACGGTGAGGCCATGAGTCACCGACCCGGCTCCGGTCTCGCCGCCGTGAGCAGCGCGCTCCTGGCGATGAGCCGGCAGATGGAGGTCCGCGACGTCCTGAAGACGATCGTGGTCTCGGCCCGCGAGCTGCTCGACGCCGAGTACGCGGCGCTGGGCGTGCCCGACGACCACGGCGGCTTCGCCCAGTTCGTCGTCGACGGCGTCAGCGACGCGCAGTGGCGGGCCATCGGCCCCCTGCCCCGGCAGCACGGCGTGCTCGCCGCGATGCTCCACAAGGCCGAGCCGGAGCGGCTCGCGGACGTCCGCGAGGACCCCCGGTTCGGCGGCTGGCCCGACGCCCACCCCGAGCTGTCCGACTTCCTCGGCCTGCCCGTCCGGGACGGCGACGAGACCCTGGGCGCCCTCTTCCTCGCCAACAAGCGGTGCCCCAAGCCGGAGGGCGGCTGCGGCTTCACCGCCGAGGACGAGGAACTGCTCGGCATCCTGGCGCAGCACGCCGCCATCGCCCTCACCAACGCCCGGCTGTACGAGCGCAGCCGCGAGCTCACCATCGCCGAGGAGCGCTCCCGGCTCGCGCACGAGCTGCACGACGCCGTCAGCCAGAAGCTGTTCTCCCTCCGCCTCACCGCCCAGGCCGCCGCCGCGCTCGTCGACCGCGACCCGGCCCGCGCCAAGGGCGAGCTCCAGCAGGTCGCCGCCCTCGCCGCCGAGGCCGCCGACGAGCTGCGCGCCGCCGTCGTCGAGCTCCGCCCGGCGGCCCTCGACGAGGACGGCCTCGTCCACACCCTCCGTACCCAGGTCCAGGTCCTCGACCGGGCCCACACCGCCACGGTCGTCTTCGACGGCTCCGGCGTCCGCGCCCTGCCCGCCGCCCAGGAGGAGGCCGTCCTCCGGGTCGCGCAGGAAGCCCTGCATAACGCGCTGCGGCACTCCGGGGCGGCCCGGGTCGCCGTCACCCTCGCCCGGCACGGCCAGGGCGCCCGGCTCACCGTCGCCGACGACGGCCGCGGCTTCGACCCGCGGGCGGTCCGCCGCGCCGGCCGCCACCTGGGCCTGGTGTCCATGCGCGACCGCGCCGCCGGAGTCGGCGGCGCCCTCACCGTGACCTCCGCCCCCGGCGAGGGCACCACGATCGAGATGGAGGTCCCCGGTGGCTGACAAGCCCATCCGCGTGCTCCTGGTCGACGACCACCAGGTCGTCCGCCGCGGCCTGCGCACCTTCCTGGAGGTCCAGGACGACATAGAGGTGGTCGGCGAGGCCGCCGACGGCGCCGAGGGCGTCGCCCGCGCCGAGGAGCTCCGCCCCGACGTCGTCCTCATGGACGTGAAGATGCCCGGCACCGACGGCATCGAGGCCCTGAAGCGGCTCCGGGCCCTCGCCAACCCGGCGAAGGTGCTCGTCGTCACCAGCTTCACCGAGCAGCGCACGGTCGTCCCCGCGCTGCGCGCCGGCGCCTCCGGATACGTCTACAAGGACGTCGACCCCGACGCCCTCGCCGGCGCGATCCGCTCCGTCCACGCCGGGCACGTCCTGCTCCAGCCCGAGGTCGCCGGCGCCCTCCTCGCCCAGGACGAGCCCCAGGGCGGTACGGGCCGCGGCACCACCCTCACGGAGCGCGAGCGCGAGGTTCTCGGCCTGATCGCCGACGGCCGCTCCAACCGCGAGATCGCCCGCGCGCTGGTCCTCTCCGAGAAGACGGTGAAGACCCACGTGTCGAACATCCTCATGAAGCTGGACCTCGCCGACCGCACCCAGGCGGCGCTCTGGGCGGTCCGCCACGGCCTCACCACCTGAAACGCTCCGTTCACGCGCCGGGGCGCACGCCCGTTCAGAAGGTCATACCGTCGGGTGTACATCCCCCGTTCGGCGCAACCAGGCGGGGCGGGCGGCGTTCTCCATGGCGTGCTGCGGCGGACCTGCCGCAGCGATGACCAGGAGGAAATACCAAGTGAAGAACCTCAAGAAGGCCGCTGCCCTCACCATGGTCGCCGGTGGCATCGTCGCCGCCGGTGCCGGTGTCGCCTCCGCCCACGGCGCCGAGGCCGACGGCAAGGCCCTCAACTCCCCGGGTGTCGCCTCCGGCAACCTGGTGCAGGTCCCGGTCCACGTCCCCGTGAACGCCTCCGGCAACACGGTCAACGTGATCGGCCTGCTCAACCCCGCCTTCGGCAACGGCGCCTTCAACGGCTGACCCGCCCCGGCGAAGGCCCCCGGAACCCTCCCTCCGGGGGCCTCCCCATGCCCCCACCAGGGAAACGCCTCACCCACCCCGCCCCGTCCCCCTGCCCGCGGACGCCGTCCGCCAGAACCCGCGGCACCGGGTTCAGTAACCTCGCTCCCGCTCCTCGACCCACGCGTTGTACGCCGCGACCTGCGCCCGGCGCGCCACCCGCTCCACCGGCGCCAGCACCGCCCCCCGCGCCGCCATTTCGGAGGCGCTGACCGCGCCGCCGTGGCCGTTGCCGTACGCCAGGTCGACCATCAGACCGATCCGCTGGGCCAGCTCCAGCACGCGGACCGCCCGCGGCGGGTAGCCGGGGGCCAGCAGCTCCCGGCCCGCCTCCGCCCGCGCCCGGTACGCGTCCCGAGCCGCCTCCGCCGCCGGACCCGACGCCGCCACGTCCAGCCGCGTCAGCGCCGCCGTCGCGTCCCGCAGCGCCTCCGCCAGCTCCCGCTCCGCCTCGCCCAGCGACGGCACGTCCGCCGGCGGCGCCTCCCGCACCGCCAGGCAGTGCCACACCACCTCCACGTGCACGTCGCCCGCGGGACCCGCCTCCGTGACCTCCGGCACCAGCCCGTACGGCGCCCCGAACCCGACCACCGCCTCCTCCGCCTCCAACGCGCGCGCGTTGAAGTCCGGCGGACCGCTCAGCCCCAGCGGATGCCCCGGCGCCGGCAGCGCCACCCGCCACCCGGTCACCCCGAGCCGCCGCAGCCGCCCCAGCGCCAGCGTCAGCCCCACCGGACCCGCCTCACCCGGCAGCCCCGCCACCCGGTGCACCGAGTCCCCCCCGACAATCGCCAGCGCCGCGTCGTCCGGCGACACCGCCCCGGCCAGCAGGGCATTGCCCCAGGCGGCCAGGCGTCCTGAACGTGGTTCCGAAAGCATCCCCCCAGAGTAGGGACCCGAACGACGCCCTAGGGACCGGCCCGCCTCGCCGATGACGTAGGTTTTCCCGTGGACGCCGCGCCCGCGGCGCAAGGCGACGACACGAGCCGACACGACTCGACGGCAAGGGGAGACAACGCGCTCATGAGCGATGTACTGGAGCTGGTGGACGTATCCGTGGTCCGCGACGGACGGGCTCTGGTGGACGGGGTCTCCTGGTCGGTCAAGGAAGGAGAGCGCTGGGTCATCCTCGGCCCCAACGGCGCCGGCAAGACCACCCTCCTCAACGTCGCGTCCAGCTACCTCTACCCGACCACCGGCACCGCCACCATCCTCGGCGAGCGCCTCGGCGGCGTCGACGTCTTCGAACTGCGCCCCCGCATCGGCATGGCCGGCATCGCCATGGCGGAGAAGCTGCCCAAGCGCCAGACCGTCCTCCAGACCGTCCTCACCGCCGCGTACGGCATGACCGCCACCTGGCACGAGGACTACGACCCGGTCGACGAGGCCCGCGCCAAGGCGTTCCTCGACCGCCTCGGCATGACCGAGTACCTGGACCGCCGCTTCGGCACCCTCTCCGAGGGCGAGCGCAAGCGCACCCTGATCGCCCGCGCGATGATGACCGACCCCGAGCTGCTGCTCCTCGACGAGCCCGCCGCCGGCCTCGACCTCGGCGGCCGCGAGGACCTGGTCCGCCGCCTCGGCCGCCTCGCCCGGGACCCGTACGCCCCCTCCATGATCATGGTCACCCACCACGTCGAGGAGATCGCCCCCGGCTTCACCCACGTCCTGATGATCCGTCAGGGCAAGGTCCTCGCCGCCGGACCCATGGAGACCGAGCTCAACTCCCGCAACCTGTCCCGCTGCTTCGGCCTCCCGCTCGTCGTCGAGCGCGTCGGCGACCGCTGGACCGCCCAGGGCCTGCCCCTCGGCTGACCCGCCCCCGCAGGAACCGGGAACCGCCGTGACCCGCACAGCCACGGCACCGCACCGCGCCCTGTCCCATCCGGCCCCACCCGCCCTACCATGACCGTGTGGACATCGACGCATGGACCTGGTGGCTGATCGGCGCGGTGGGGCTCGGCATTCCCCTGGTCCTCACCGCCATGCCGGAGTTCGGCATGTTCGCCGTCGGCGCCGTCGCGGGCGCCGTCACCGCCGCCCTCGGCTTCGACGTCGTCGCCCAGGTGATCGTCTTCGTCGTCGTCTCCGTCGCCCTCATCGCCGTCGTCCGCCCCATCGCCGCCCGCCACCGCGCGGGCACCCCCGAACTCGCCACCGGCATCGATGCCCTGAGAGGCCGTCAGGCCAGCGTCGTGGAACGGGTCGACGCCGAGGGCGGACGCATCAAGCTCGCCGGCGAGATCTGGTCCGCCCGCTCCCTCGACGCCACCCGCGTCTTCGAACCGGGCGAGGAGGTCGACGTCGTGGAGATCGAGGGAGCCACCGCCGTCGTCATCTGACCGAAGGCCGCCCATGACGCCCAGGCGTCTGGGAAACTCGATCATCAGAAGAGAAACCCGAGACGAACCCGGCACACGACCGGCAGCGAAGGGCACGGGGAACACGATGTCAGCAGTCATCATCGTCCTGATCATCCTGGTGGTGCTCGTCTTCATCGCCCTGATCAAGACGATCCAGGTCATCCCGCAGGCCAGCGCCGCGATCGTGGAGCGCTTCGGCCGCTACACCCGCACCCTCAACGCCGGCCTCAACATCGTCGTCCCGTTCATCGACACCATCCGCAACCGCATCGACCTCCGCGAACAGGTCGTCCCCTTCCCGCCCCAGCCGGTCATCACCCAGGACAACCTGGTCGTCAACATCGACACCGTCATCTACTACCAGGTGACCGACGCCCGCGCCGCGACCTACGAGGTCGCCAGCTACATCCAGGCCATCGAGCAGCTCACCGTCACCACGCTGCGCAACATCATCGGCGGCATGGACCTGGAGCGGACCCTCACCTCCCGCGAGGACATCAACGCCGCCCTCCGCGGCGTCCTCGACGAGGCCACCGGCAAGTGGGGCATCCGCGTCAACCGCGTCGAGCTCAAGGCCATCGAGCCCCCGACCTCCATCCAGGACTCGATGGAGAAGCAGATGCGCGCCGACCGCGACAAGCGCGCCGCCATCCTCCAGGCCGAGGGCGTCCGCCAGTCCGAGATCCTCCGCGCCGAGGGCGAGAAGCAGTCCGCGATCCTCCGCGCCGAGGGCGAGGCCAAGGCCGCCGCCCTCAAGGCCGAGGGCGAGGCCCAGGCCGTCCGCACCGTCTTCGAGGCCATCCACGCCGGCGACCCGGACCAGAAGCTCCTCTCGTACCAGTACCTCCAGATGCTCCCGAAGATCGCCGAGGGCGACGCCAACAAGCTCTGGATCGTGCCCAGCGAGATCGGCGACGCCCTCAAGGGCCTCTCCGGCGCCCTCGGCAACATGGGCCCGAGCGCCCCCTCCTTCACCAAGGACGTCCCGTCCGCCAGGCGAGAAGAACCCACGGTTGACTGACACGTACACGTAATTCCGTGCATGATCGGTGCGAGCCCCTCGACCCTCGCCGCACGCGGGGCGGGGAGGCGAGCCACTGACCATGTGAGGAAACGGCTGTGTCCATCTGGGAAGCCCTGGCGGTCTTCGCCGCAGGCATCGGCGCCGGGGCCATCAACACCATCGTCGGATCGGGGACGCTCATCACGTTCCCCGTCCTCCTCGCGACCGGACTCCCCCCGATCACCGCGAACGTCTCCAACGCCCTCGGCCTCGTCCCCGGCTCCATCAGCGGCGCCATCGGCTACCGCCGCGAACTCAAGGGCCAGACCCGCCGCGTGCTCCGCCTCGGCTCCGCCGCCCTCGCCGGCGGACTCGTCGGCGCCGTCCTGCTCCTCGCCCTCCCCTCCGAGGCGTTCGACGCGATCGTCCCCGTCCTCATCGGACTCGCCCTGCTCCTCGTCCTCTTCCAGCCCCGCATCGCCGCCGCCGTCCAGCGCCGCCGCGAACGGACCGGCACCGAGGCCCACCCCGACGGCGGCCCCGCCCTCCTCGTCGGCCTCACCCTCGCCAGCGCGTACGGCGGCTACTTCGGCGCCGCCCAGGGAGTCCTCTACCTCTCCCTCATGGGCCTGCTCCTCCACGACGACCTCCAGCGGATCAACGCGGTCAAGAACATCCTCGGCGCCCTCGTCAACGGCGTCGCCGCCGTCTTCTTCCTCTTCGTCGCCGAATTCGACTGGACCGCCGTCCTCCTCATCGCCGTCGGCTCCACCCTCGGCGGCCAGATCGGCGCCAAGGTCGGCCGCCGCCTCAAGCCCGCCGTCCTCCGCGGCGTGATCATCGCGGTCGGCGTCGTCGCCATCCTCCAGCTCACCCTGAAATGACGGAGGGCCCGCCCCCCGAGGGGCGGGCCCACACCGTCCGTACGGCTCAGGCGGCGGTACGCGCCAGCCACTCCGGCAGCTCCGACCGCTCACCGGCCCGCATCGCCAGCAGCATCGCGTCCGCCGGCGTCGGCACGAACGGCTCGAAGAGCAGCGGCATCCCCGCCTGCTCCGGCGTCCGGTCCGCCTTGCGGTGGTTGTCCTCCGCGCACGAAGCGACCGTATTCAGCCAACTGTCCCCGCCGCCCTGCGCCCGCGGCACCACGTGGTCCACCGTCGTCGCCCGCTTCCCGCAGTACGCGCACCGGTGCTGGTCCCGGACCAGCACCCCCCTCCTCGACCACGGCGCCTGTCTTCGGAACGGCACCCGGACGAAACGGCACAGCCTGATCACCCGGGGCACCGGAAGGTCCACGGCGGCGGCACGCACCCGCAGTTCGGGATGGGAGTGCTCAACGACGGCCTTGTCCTGCAGGACGAGCACGACCGCGCGGTTGAGCGTCACCGTCGACAGCGGCTCGAAGCTCGCGTTCAGTACCAGGGTGTCCCTCATGGTGCCCACCTCCCGTTGTGCCGGCCCGGCCCCCCACAGGACTCTCGGGCGTGGATCAAACGATGGCCGGGCCGGCCGGGGTCGGACAACGCAATTTCGTGCGCAACAAAAGATGCCCGCTTCTGATCTCTCCAAGACCAGAAGCGGGCAAACAACAAACGAACGATCAGCCTGCCGCGGGAGCCGCGTACTCACCGACCAACTGGGCCCGGCCCAGCGTGTGGAAGCGCAGGTTGAACCCGACCGCGGCCGGCGACGCGTCCGCGTCCGGCCCCAGCTTCTCCGTGTCCACCGCGTACACGGTGAACACGTAGCGGTGGGCCGGGTCGCCGGCCGGCGGGGCCGCCCCGCCGAACTCCTTCGCCCCGTAGTCGTTCCGCGCGTGCACCGCCCCGGCGGGCAGCCCCTCGAAGGAGCCCGAACCGGCCCCGGCGGGAAGCTCGGTCACCGACGCGGGGATGTCGAAGAGCACCCAGTGCCAGAACCCGCTGCCGGTCGGCGCGTCCGGGTCGAAGCAGGTCACCGCGAAGCTCTTGGTCCCCGCGGGGAAGCCCTCCCAGCGCAGCTGCGGGGACACGTTCCCCTCCGCGTACACCTGAGCGTCCTTCAGCACCCCGCCGGGGGAGACGTCGTCGCTGGTCACGGTGAACTCGGCCACCGGCGGATGGAAGGCGTGGGGGAGCGGTGCCCGCTGTCCCTCGGTCATGTCGAAACCTCCGGATCGTCCGTACTACATCCAGTTGCGACGGCCGCCGACCTCGGCGAGCCACTGGTTGAGGTAAGCGTTCCAGTCGGTGCCCTGGTAGTCGTTGAGACCCACCTTGAACGCCCGGAAGGAGTCGCTGCCCTCGGTGAAGAGACCCGGCTTCTTGTCCATCTCCAGGACGACGTCCATCTCGCGCTCGTCCGCGACGAAGCTGACCTCGACCTGGTTCAGGCCGCGGTACTGCTGCGGCGCGAAGAACTCGATCTCCTGGTAGAAGGGCAGCTTCTGGCGGGTGCCGCGGATGTGCCCGCGTTCCATGTCCGCGCTCTTGAAGCGGAAGCCCAGCTGGATGAACGCGTCGAGGATCGCCTGCTGCGCCGGCAGCGGGTGCACGTTGATCGGGTCGAGGTCGCCCGAGTCGACCGCGCGGGCGATCTCCAGCTCGGTGCTCACACCGATGTCCATGCCGTGCAGCCGCTGGCCGGCGATCGTGTTGACCGGCGTCTCCCACGGGATCTCCAGCCCGAACGGCACCACGTGCACCGCGCCGGCCTTCACCTCGAAGGCACCCCCGAGCCGCACCTTCACGAACTCGATGTCCTGCTTGTGCTCCTGGTCGCCGCCCTCGACCTCGACCCGCGCCTGGAGGCCGACGGACAGGCCCTCGATCTGCTGGTCGACGCTGCCGCCCTGGATCCGGACCTCACCCTGGACGACCCCGCCCGGGACGACGTTCTCCTCGGTCAGCACCGTCTCCACCGTCGCCCCGCCGGCACCGAGGCTGGCCAGCAGCTTCTTGAATCCCATGTCACTCTCTCCTCAGTCGGTCCTGTCCCTTACATACGCGCCACGACCGTAGCGGGTTCCGCCGCGTTCCCGGTTACCCTCGGACGCCATGAGCGAGAGCCCCGACCGTACGCCGCTCCCGCGGAGCTTCTTCGACCGCCCCGTCCTGGAGGTCGCCCCCGACCTCCTCGGCCGCACCCTCGTGCGCACGACCGAAGAGGGACGCATCGAACTGCGTCTCACCGAGGTGGAGGCGTACGCCGGCGCGATCGACCCCGGCTCCCACGCCTTCCGCGGCCGCACCCCCCGTAACGCCGTCATGTTCGGCCCGCCCGGTCACGCGTACGTCTACTTCACGTACGGCATGTGGCACTGCCTGAACCTGGTGTGCGGCCCCGAGGGAGAGGCGAGCGGAGTACTGCTCCGAGCAGGAGAGATCCGGTACGGCGCAGAGCTGGCTCGCCCCCGCCGCCGCTCGGCCCGCAAGGACGCCGAACTGGCGAAGGGCCCGGCCCGCCTGGCCACCGCCCTGGACGTCCCCGGCTCCCTGAACGGCACCGACGTCTGCGCCGGCCCCGACGCCCCGCTCGCCGTCCTCACCGGCACCCCGCCGGCCCGCTCCCTCATCCGCACCGGCCCGCGCACCGGCGTCGGCGGCGACGGAGCCCCGCACCCCTGGCGCTTCTGGATCGACGAGGACCCCACGGTGAGTCCGTACCGTCCCCACACGCCCCGGAAGCGGCGAGTTGACCCGGCCCGAGCCGACGCGTAATGTAGTCCGAGCCGCTTGAGACGGTGGTGCTTCTCCAGCACCCCGAGAGCGGCCAACCCACATCACTGCAACGAATCCCAACGGGACCTGTTTCGGCATGCCGAAATTCGTTCTCAAAGGCTCGATTATGAGCCGCCAGGGAAATCGGCTAAGGTAGTGGACACGCCGGAAGGCCCCGAGAAAAACAATTCGGGACCGGAAAGCACCGAGGAAATCGGATCGGAAAGATCTGATAGAGTCGGAAACGAAGGAAGCGCC